>JBEKZJ010000017.1:0-48330 GCA_049509995.1 Occallatibacter sp.
TGGTGCAAGGACAACTCAAGTGCGTCGCAGAACGCGGTTGCCGACGTGAGAAACGTCAAGAGATGTGCTTTTATTGGGAATAATTCTCACGCCTTCTCGCGAAATTCTGTTTTCTCAAGAATGTTAGTTAGCCGCAGCCGCTGAAGATAGGGACCGGCGGCCAGCGTCCGGGTCTTGGGGAACCTTAGATTTCCCAGTCGAGGTATTATGGGAGGCCGAAAACCCGCTTGCAAGGCAGTCCTTTGCGAAGGACACTTTCACAATCGGTAGCAGGGACAGACGAAGGCCAGATGGGTCGAGCTGATTGAAGCAAGTCTTCGGGACGGGGTGCAACAGCCGGCAATCGAGATTTCCGTATAATAAGATCAAGGCTGGGCAGCTCATTGGGCATAGAGATTGAGATAAGGAGGCCGGTTAAGTTGAAGGTCCTGCTTTCCGCCTATGCCTGCGAGCCGGGCAAGGGTTCCGAACCGGGAATGGGCTGGCACTGGGCGCAGGAAATCGCGCGTCTCGGGTACGAGGTCCACGTCCTGACGCGCGCCAACAACGTCGCCGCCATCGAGCGCGGCCTGGCGGAGCTTGACGGATTGCGATTCAACCTTCACGGCTACGACCTGCCACGCTGGGCCCGATGGTGGAAGAAAGGCCCGCGGGGGGTGCATCTCTACTATCTGCTGTGGCAGTGGGGCGCCTATCGCCGGGCGCGCAAACTGCACGCGGCTTTGCGCTTCGACCTGGTGCACCACATTACGTTTGCTGTTTACCGGCACCCATCCTTCATGGGCCGCCTGGGGATACCGTTTATTTTCGGGCCGATTGGCGGGGGCGAGTACTCGCCGCCGGCGCTGCTACGTTCCCTGCCCAGGCGTGCGCGGGTTGCCGAGTGGCTGCGCTCAACCGCGAATAGCGCGGCGTCTCTCGACCCGCTGCTGCGCGCCACCTTCCGTCAGGCAACACTGGTTCTCTACAAGACACCAGAGACCCTGGAGCAGATCCCTGTGCGTTTTCATCAGAAGTGCATTTGTGTGCAGGATGTAGCCACAGACAAAGATGATTTGGCAGGGATGCCCGCGGCGGCGGAAGAGCCACGGTTCCTGTTTGCCGGACGCCTGCTCTACTGGAAAGGGATCCACTTGGCATTGCGCGCGATGGCGGAAATGCGTCAATCCGTTCCAGAGGCAATACTAACTATCGTGGGGGATGGCAGAGACCGTGTCTGGCTGCACGGCCTGGCACGGCAACTGGGTATTGACGAAGCTGTGGACTGGCGGGGCCAGCTCCCGCGGAAAGAGTTGATTGGAATCTACGCAAGCTACACGGCTTTTGTCTTTCCAAGCCTGCATGACTCAGGAGGGACGGTGGTGATGGAGGCCCTGTCGCAAGGGCTTCCGGTGGTCTGTCTGGACATAGCAGGTCCGGGCGCCATTTTGCCTGAAGACTGCGGCTTCAAGATCGCCGTTCAGGGCCGCACCGAGGAGCAGGTAGTCCACGCATTGGCTGAAGCCATGAAACAGCTTGCCTGCGACAAGGAGCTACAACGCAAACTTGCCGCAAATGCCCTGGCGGCGGCGCGGCGGCAAACCTGGCAAGCGGTGGTGTGCCATGCGTATGAGCAGGTTGAAAAAGTCCTTGTTACTCAGTGAATCCGGGAACAGCCCTCCCACGAGTTATCTGCACGACAAGGAGCAGGCCGGCCAGCCGGGAGCAATCTTGCATAAATCTCCTTTACCCTCATGGCCGCGTACCCTCAAGGGGTAGCTTCATCACAGAGAAAATGAAAATTGCACTAAGCTTCCGTTTCTGTCCTCCGGGGAGTTTGCAACGCTTCCAGCAGTAACTTGACCAGAAAAATGCTGTTATAGACTATGTAGCGCCTCCATAGACGCCGAGGCTCCTGGTATAAACGGTAAAGCCATTCCAGGCCAAAGGTGCGCAAGAGGCGAGGAGCACGCCTTTTCGTGCCCGCAACAATATCAATGGCCAGGCCCACCGCAAGCAGGACCGGCACGTTCAGTCTGTTCCTGTGCTCGTCGATCCAGATTTCCTGCTTTGGACATCCGAGCCCAACCCAGACCACATCCGGCTTGGCGGCATTGATGAGACGAACAACCTCTTCATCTTCCTCTTGTGTCAGCGGGCGGAAAGGCGGGCTGTAAGATCCGGCGATGTACATCCCCGGATTTCTTCGCTGCAGTTCCTCAGCGGCTTGGGCCGCTACACCGGCGCCTCCTCCATAGAAGAAGTGGCGGAGGTTCATCTTCGCCGTTGCCGCGCAGAATGCGGGCATGAAATCAGGACCGCACACGCGCTGTACATCCTTGCCGGCCTTTTTCCTGCCGTACCAGACCAGAGGCATGCCATCCGGGCAATTCAGGTCCGACTGCTGCAACAGCCGGGCAAATTCCGGATTTCTGATCCCTTCCACCAACATGTGCACGGTGCTGAAAGTGACCATTTTCCCCTTTTCGCCTTGCTCGATCCAGGAGCTGACCGCCCGGATAGCCGATGGCAGATTGGTTCCAGCGATTTGTGCACCTAAAAGGCGAAAACGCGCCATCTCTGATCTTTCCATCTTGGCCTTCCTCCCGACCGCAGTAAGCGAGTCCTTGTCCAAGGCGCTGCTGCGAATCGATTGCGGGGAAGAGTTCCGACCGGAACCGGTTCGACATTAGCGGCTGAGGGGAAAACCAGAATGATTCTTTCCCAACATTGTAACGCGACTTTAACATACCAAGTTGTGTTCCTGCAATAGTTTATTAACCGAACTTTAGTACTGAAGCGCCTTCCGGCTGCCATGCTCTCCTGGTCCGCTCTCAGGGCAGATGGAGCCGCTTTGCTGTGCGCGTTGCAAGCAAGGCCAGTGTCCGCTCCACGCATTGATGGACCACCTGCTCCAGAGGGCGGGTCGCATCGACCAGCAAGGCGCGTCCGCGAAGCGCCGAGGAACTGAAAACGGTTCGATAGGCCTCGGCCTGACGCGCGGATTCTTCCGCGGAGACCTCCTGTTTTCTGGCCTGGAGCACATCAGCCGGCGCATCCAGGACCAGCATCAGATCCGGCATGGGAATCAGTGCGGCAACAAGGCGCGCCAGCCACGGCGACCCGCCATAGCGAAAGCGCCTCGCATCGATGAGCAGGTCCTGATAATAGCGGTCGAAGACGACCAGAGTGGAGCGCACCAGGAGCGGGCGCACGCAGAGGTAATATCCCAGCACATAATCGGCCCACAGGAACAGCAGCTTCGCAACCGACATCAGCGCCCCACGCGGCGTCTGCCCATGAGGATTCGTCTTGTTCGTTTGTCCCACAGATGAGCCGCGGAGCAGGTTAGGCCGCAAATGAAAACAGGCAGTCCCTGCGAAGGCAGGGCCGACAGCGCGCAAGTACTCCGCAATCATGCTGGACTTTCCACTCCCGTCCGGGCCCATGACCGCCACGAAGAGCGCAGGCGGGCTGATCCAGTTCCTGATGCTTCGGGGCCACGACGGTGAAGGGGCACTTGCAGGAAGTTCACTCAAAAAAGTCCTCCGAAAAGGCAGCAAAGAAGTCGATCGGTGGGAGGATCATGGGGCATGATTTCCGTAAGAACTATAGTTTAATCTGTTATATTGAAAACGTTGCATGAAATCCAGAAATGATATTTCTGGCGCCCTTGCGCCGTGTGTCTTCTTGAAAGGCACGCTCCGTCCATCAGATCCGGCGGCGCAGGTTCAGGGTGTCGCACTGAGGTCGGACAATATTCTTCGAAGTTCGGCCGCGAGGCGTAGGATGCGGGCAAATCAGATCTGAGAAAGGAGATTCCCAGACAGATGTATGACCATAAGCAATCGGTCATAGAGGTGATCCGTCATTTGTTGTTCCGTTGTGGCCTCGCCGGCACGCATGACAAGCTTCGGCGCCGGTACGCGCGATATGCCGGGCATTTGCACACGCATGACATGAGCGACGTGTTTTCGAAGATATATGCGAACAATGTCTGGGTCTTTAATGAAAAGCAGGATAGCCTGTCTGGTCCCGGTTCGACAAAAGCAGCGACTAGCGAACTTGTCGTTCGATTGTCGGATTTCCTCAGGGATGTCGGCTGTAGGCAGTTGGTTGATATCGGCTGTGGCGATTTCAACTGGATGCGAAACGTTGAGGGTGAATTCGACTATCTGGGGATCGATGTGGTTCCGCAGCTCATCGATGCGCATAATGCCGCATATGCAAACGACAGGCGCCGATTTATTTGCATGGATGCAACTCGGTCGGCGATCAGTCCGGGCGATGTCGCCATTTGTCGGGAAGTCCTTTTCCATCTGTCATTTCGAGATGGGCTACAGTTGTTGCGCAATATCAAGGCCGCGGGATTCAAATATGTATTGCTGACCAGCGACAAGAGCGTGTGGTTCAACTCCGACATCCGAAACGGCGATTTTCGCCGGATCAATCTGTCAAAATCCCCTTTCCGGCTCCCGGAACCTCAACGCGAATTCAGAGATGGCAAAGGATCGAGTGGGAAAGTGCTGGCCGTTTGGCCGGGGGCGGACTTGCCCGACTGATGCGCGAAGGATGCAATGATCCAGCGGGAACATCTTAAACCTCCTCCAAGCAATTGCGTGCGTGAATCAAAAGGCATGGTCCCGGCAGGCCCTGGGAGGTTTTCCTTTAATGCCGCGTTTGGAGGGTTTGTCGTGTCCGATGTCGTTCAGGCCGATTCCGGCTTTCTGCACTAAAATGTGGCAGGGCGAACGGCACGGATCACCGCGCACAGGTCTGCCGGCGTCCAGCCAGATAGCGCACTTTTTCGGCGCTGACGGAAAACAGTGGAGGCCAGGGTGCGGGAATCAACGGCGGCAGAATGCGCAGCGCGCACAGATACGGCGGAGCCGAACGGAATATTTCGTCGTATCATCGCGCTTTTGTCGGGCCGCGAGTCCTGGGCGCTTGCCGATCAGGCGATGGTAAGCGTCGCCAACTTCCTCAGCGGAATCCTTGTGGCGCGCCTGGTAGGTCTACGCGAATTTGGCGTCTTCTCGCTGGCCTGGACCTCGGTGCTTTTTGTGAACAGCATTCAGAGCGCGTTGATCACAGCGCCGATGGTAAGCGTTGGCCCGATTCTTGAGGCGCAAATTGGTCCCTGCTACTACGCCGCGGTGCTGTTACAGCAATCTGTATTTGCCTGTGTGGCCTCATTGGTGGTGGAAGCGGGAGTTGTTCTGTCGGCGCATTTCTGGCCGGCATGGGGTATCCGCCCGCTGGCGCTGCCGCTTGCCGTATCCGTCTTTGCCTATCAGATGCAGGATTTTATGCGACGCTACTTCTTCGCGACGCGTCGCGAGAAGCTGGGCTTGCTGAACGATGCCGTGAGTTTTCTGCCGCAAGTTCTGATTCTCGCCGTCCTGTTTCGAAGTCACGGTGTGGATTCGCGGATCGCGCTGTGGGTCATGGGGCTGACTTCGCTGGCAGGATTCGTCCTCGGACTTCTGACCTTCGGAAGCTACAAAATCGAATGGGGCGCTGTGCGGGCCGCGGCATCGCGGCACTGGCTGTCCTCCAAATGGCTTGTGGGCTCGGCCATGGTGCAGTGGACATCCGGAAACTTCTTTTTGCCGGCGGCCGCCATCGTTCTGGGGCCGGCGGCCGCGGGTGGAGTGCGCGCCGCACAGACCCTGGGCCAGGTGCTGTTTGTGCTGTTCAACAGTCTGGAGAATTACCTGCCGAACGAAGCAGCGCGGAGATTTCACAAGCGTGGAATCGAGGCCCTGCGGTCCTATCTGCGGACCTGCAGGAAAGCTCTGATGTCTGTCGCCGCGGTGCTCTGTCTGACCATTGCACTTAGTGGACGCTGGCTGCTAATATCCCTGTATGGGCGTCAATACGGTGGCTTTGCCGGCGTGCTGGCCATTATGATGGCGACTTACTTTCTGACCTCCGCCGCCCTGCCGATGCGCTTTGGTTTGCGCGTTCTGGAAAACACCAGGCCGCTGTTCGCGGCACAGGTGGCCGCCAGCGTGTTGACGGTTGGAACCATCTTTCCACTGATCGCGCATTTCGGAGTGACGGGAGCGGCCTGGGCTTCCTTCGCGTCGCAGTTGCTGATGCTGGTCATCGTGACCATGGCGCTGATGAGCAGGATGAAGCGCGAGGTCGACACCAGCCTATGAGAATCGTTCACATCGGCCCCTTCAAGCTCGGGACGACCAACGGCAGTTACAACGCACTGTGGTCGCTGGCAAAAGCGCAGGCTGCCGCCGGCGAAACGGTGGCCATCATTCGCGTGGGCAAGCCGGTGTCGCAGGAGCAACAAGAGCTTGCCGCCGTCCACGGAGTGAAGTTCGTTGGCTTTCCCTGCGACCGATGGATGAATTTCTGGTCCGATCCCAGCGGCGTGTTCGAAAGGCGCCTGGACGAGCTTCGACCCGACGTGGCGCATTTGCAGTATGTTCGCGTGCCGAAGTACCACTACGTCGCGCGCGTGTTGAAAAGGCGCGACATCCCTTTCATGGTTTCCACGCACGGCGGACTGAACCCGACTGAGATGCTCCGTCGAGGCGCGCAGAAGAGAATCTACTGGAAGCTGGTGGAAAGCGGCGTGCACAAACTCGCCGCCGGAATTCACTTTGTCAGTCAGGCGGAGCGCGACAACTACGTGCGAGATTTCGGGGCTCCGCACCGGACAGCGGTAATCCCCAACGCTGTTGAGGTACCGTCCGGGATTGCCTGGAAAGGTCTGCGCGATGCGGCTGCCCCCAGGCTGGCGTACTTTGGCCGTTATGATATCTGGACCAAGGGACTGGACCTTACAGCGGAAACACTGCGCCTGCTAAGCAAGCAGGGACTGAAGCCAGAGTTGCATCTCTATGGCGGAATCAACGGGCTCTTTGCCAGGCAGGTGCGGGATCTGCTGGAGAAATACCGCGAGATCCCTATCATCGATCACGGCCGGGTGCTTGGAGAGCAGAAATTCCGCGAGATGGCCGAGTACGACTTCTATATTCAGCACTCGCGCTTCGAGCTGTTCGGCATGTCTCTGGTGGAGGCGATGGGGCTTGGCGTTCCCGCGCTGGTGAGCTCGACCAGCGACCTGATGCCGGAGTTGAGGCAGAGTAGGGCGGCCTTCGAGATTCCGCTCGTTCCCGAGCGTGCGGCCGAGGTACTGACTGCGATCCTCAATGACGGCGATAAAATTGAAGCAGTGGCGGGTTCCGGACGCCGCTGGATGCAGCAACAATGCTCACCGGATTCCGTGGCCCGCAAAATGCGAGAGTTTTACCAGGAGTTGCATGTCTGAGACCATGAGCCGGATACGTCTGGCTGAGGAAATTGCCGGCGCCTTCGAGCGCGAGGGCATCCGTTACGCAGTGGTTCACGGAATGTATGGCTATCCGCAATCGATCGGCCGCGACCTCGATTTGGTGACCACTCCCGAAGAGGCCAGGAGGGCGGTTGGTGTGGCGGCCGATACGGCTGCCCAATGCGGATACACCAAAGCGATTTCACGCTGGTCGCATTGGGGGATTTACCAGCTATCTCTCATCCGCGAAGACGAGCGGGAAGGGCTGCCTCTGGATTTCTGCGTCGGCTTATGGCGGGCCAAATGGATCGAGCTGCTGAGCCCCGATCTTATGCGCAGGCTGATCGAAGGCGACGACACGATTGGCCCGTTCCGCGTGTCGAAAGAGGGCACGTTCATCAAGGCCTGCCTGCGTCCATTTCTGTGCGGAGACGACTTCAGCCGTTTCGGCCATGAGTTTCCCATGCCCGTCGCGATTCCGGAACAACTTGACCGGGAGTGGCTCATTGACACCATTGGACCGACCGGTGTCTCGCTGCTCGCGTCGTCCAGTGTCGACGAACTCAAAGCTCGCCATTCGCTGCGGAGATTGCAGGGCCGCTGGATCGCGCGTCATCCCATCGGCGCTCTCAAGAGCATGGCGCAAAGCATCTTTTGCCGTATACGGCGCGCGGCGTTCGATGCCGCCGACGTGATTGTGGTGGAGACGCCCCGGCCCGAAGCGGTTCGCCAGGCCGTCGAGGGGCTCAAGCCGGAGCTCAAGAAGTTGTTTCTGGAGCTGAGTTACTTCGAAGCTCCAAAGAACGGCATCGCGATGAGGCTTGGTCTTGCTTTCGTCTGGCGAAAGCTTCCCATTTCGGAATTTAGCCTCTCTGTTGTCGCCAAAAAAGCAAACATCAGCCAAGGGAAGATGTGGTCCGGAAAAGGAAGAAAGTTCCTCGACGCCGAGTGCTACTGCGCTCTCCCCGATGCGGATGCGGAGACCATGCGCGAGCAGCTTCGCCGCAACCTTCTGGATTTTGTGTACGCGCGCCATGGCGTCGGCTCCTGCAAATCATCGAAGAGCACATTCGAGCAATCTGCCGGATCTCGCCCGTAATCACCGTGACGGCCGACCAAAGGCGGCCACTTGCGGCCACGTGAAAACTGGCCAAATTGAGGCGCTGACGCGTTAGCTTCGACAGGGTGCATTTGAGCGGTTCTCCAGTTTGTGTGGCGTATCTTGCCTCATACAAGGTGGCCTTTACTTCCACCCCAGCGACGAAGACCTATGGCTGAGGACACCGGTCGGAAAAGGCCACTTATCTGCATTGGCTTCGCTCTGCAGCAACTGGAGAACCGCTATAGCCTCTGTTGGCATGGGCAATATCTTGAGCAGAGAAAAGTGGGAGCAGGCGATAGCGCCGGGGCATTTGGGACGGCCCTTGCGGCGGATCGGGGAGCTGGCGCGATTACACCGCGAGACGGCGCCCGCGAACTGGCCGTCGACCGCACCGTGGCAGCGTTACCCGCATAGCTTCGCTGGTCGCTCTCCGGGCACGGTTCATCTTACCCATATTCCGCCAAGGGACCTAAGCCATTCGACTGTTTTGTTGACGCCTTCCTCAAGAGAGTATGGGGGCTTCCCAAGGGCCGAAAATGTCGGCTCCATATCGACCAGATAGCTTTGCGTCATGCTCTTGTAACGGCTGCTAAACAGCGGGAACGAATATCCCGCCAAGCGAATCGCGTCCCCGATCAAGGCGATTGCGCGCAGTATGGGACGCGGCACCACGCGAGGCTCCTTGCCAGTGAGAGCCCTCGAAAATGCGGCAACCCATAACTTTATATCCGCAATCGGATCCCCTACGTAAAAGGTCCTTCCGGAAACCGTCCCGGCGGGCGCATCAAGGATCCGAACGGTATATTCCGCGACATTTTCGACGTAACCGTATGCGCGAACCACGGCGGAGCCACCCGGATGAATGTATCGACCTTTCTTTACAACCAGCCAGAACTCTTGAGCATAGCGAGGATGCCATGGCCCCCAGATATTTGTGGGCCGGACAATTGTCCAAATACCCGGGAAACTTGTATCCTGCCGAACCATTTCCTCCATCATGCTCTTGCTTTCCCCATAGATGTTGACCGGGCGGTAGTCTCGATCGTGCTGCGCTAATGGGCCAGGACGCACCACATATTGACTTGAGTAGAAAACAGCCCGTTCAACGCTTCCGGCCTCCTTCATCGCTTCAATAAGATTGGCGCTGCCTTCGGTGTTGACGCGATAGTCACTGAGCGTCAGCCCATCGGGATCTGTGCGCGCCGCCATGTGAATGACAATTGTAGGGCGGAATTCCTTTACGAGATCACGAAGCGCCTCCTTCTCGAGAATATCTCCCTTACGCCAATAAGGAGCATGCCCGGCCAGCTTCGGTTCTACACGATCAATGTTGAGCATCATTGCATCCGGATGCGCAGCCATCAGGCGCTCAACGACATACGTTCCAATAAAGCCGCTACCGCCAGTTACAAGTATGCGCATAATTCCGCCGGTCATCCTCTCAGAGATGCAAAAGCTCTTTCCATCGCTCTACGGTACTGTTCTACTGTGAAATGCTGTAGAAATCTCTCCCTTGAATGCTTTCCCATGTTGTTGCGAAGGGAAGAGTCTGAGATCAATATCCGCAAGGCTTCCCGGCAGCATTCAACATCTCTGGGTTGACAGAGAAATGCGCAGCCGCCTTCTTCAACCAAATCAGGAATTCCGTGCCAGGTAGTGGATACTATCGGTAAACCAAAGCACATGGCTTCCAGAAGTACTACAGGAAACGTGTCGTAAAAACTTGGGTAAAGAAAAATGTGCGCATCGCGGTAGTAATCCCACTTCTCCGCCCCCATCACGACTCCGGGAAAGTTGAATCGCGGCCTGAACTGCTGCTCAATCAAAGCGGCCGCACGCCCCTCAAACTCGCGCGACTCCCATTTTCCGAGGCAGGTCAATTCAATATCCGCCCCCGCCCTCATTAATTCCTGCACCGCTTGAATTGCTACCAGCACGCCCTTGCCTTCACAAAGCAAAGCGACAAACAATAACTTAATTCGCGAGCCCGCGTGAATCGATCGCGCAATGTATTCACCTGCATGATCCGGTATTCCATTGGGGACTATAATTTCTCGTTTGCAACCTAGATTTCGGCCTTCCGCAGGCGCTTTACTTGAGATCTGAATAGCCAGGTCCGGCCTTGCAAAGGCAATTTGGAAAGGCTTCCGCAGTAGAGGAGTCATTCCCTGGAAAAACTCTGAAAGGTCACTTGCGTGGAAGTGAAAAACTGTTGTTCGAAAGAGCCATCGCGTCAAACCCAGGATAACTGCGTCTCTGAGAACGGGAAAGAGGTGGGGTCCAGACGGCGGGTAGTACAGAACCTCGGGATGAAACTTGAATTTGGTCCGGTAAATAGCGATTACAACTCTGAACAGCTCAAACACCTTTGCAAGTCTGAACTTGCCCGCTGAATCCAATTCCTGGGAAAAGTTCATCCGCACATGAACCAGTTCTATATCTCTATACGCGCCATCGAGCAGAAGCTGAATCATCACAGCCTGCCCACCGTAAGGCGGAGGCGTTTGACCGACGACGAGGATGCGCAAAGGCTTCATACCGGAACTTTCCCCTGGGCGAATGCTATGAAGCAAATTGACACTTTGATTCAGGATATATACCTATTCGGAATCTCTATGCCGAGGTTGGTGAATGTGAGCGGCAAAGCCAGGCCGGAGCAGCATCGGATTACTCAAATATTATCACCGCCCACGGGTCAATGGTTAGCCCGGTTGCCACGCCTGCTCATCTGCTGGCGAGAGCAGCAGCTCCGTGTGCGGAGATCTGAGACTGCTACGATGCTGTTTCTCTTGATTGATCCTTTGGGCGTCCGGGCGCGCCGGACTTATGAGACCCGCTATCGTCCCGATGCCAACATTCGCCACTTGCTACAGATATATGAGCAGGCACTTCAAGCCGGGGCGGCCGCGGGTAAGACGGAGCAGGCAAGCGATTTCAGCTTTCAATCCGGCGTAGAGTCAACGTGTGGCTTTCCCCTCCAGACACGTTGGCCGCAAGAGCCTCACCGGGCCGAGCCGAGCCTTTGCAGCTCAGCCAAGGCCGGGAATTGCAGGCTTTATGCTATCCCCTTCACCGGCAGCCCGCGCCTGTCAGGGATATGGCCAGACCCAAATGCGATCCATGAGGCGGTTCCGGCAAGGACCGCGCCCGCCGATGATGCAGAATTCGCCGGGCCCTCCATCCGGAGATAGCCTGAGTTCGCCATGCAGCTCCCCTTGAACAAAATTTCAGGCTGGCAATTCTGTGCCTTCCATGTAAACTCCTGCTAAGGGATTCCCCTCGAGAGTGGTGTGTGCACCTTTCAGGAGAAGTCACATGCGGCTGAAGTCTTTTTTTGCAACACTCTTCCTCACAGCTTCACTTCCTCTGTTTTCCCAGGTCGTACCGTCTGCGACGGAGGGCGGATTATCGCTGTCCGTCGGCGCCGGCCTTTCCGGCTACAACCCCGATTTGGGCAGCGGCCGCATGTATGGCGGCACGCTGTGGATCGACTATACCCTGAACCGGGCGCCGTCGCTTCTGCATGGAGTCGGCATCGAAGTGGAGGCTCGCGATATCAGCCTCGACCGTTCGTCGTCTGAGCGGAATGTGCGTGAGGACGCCGCAGGCGGCGGTGTGACCTACACCTGGCGCCACTTCCGCAATCTGCGCCCGTATGCAAAGGTCATTTTGGGATTTGGCAATGCAGACTACGAGACGAGAGGCCTGGTGCGTCGCAATGACTCCCGCACCATCACCTGCCCTGGCGGCGGTGTGGAATTCCGGGCCTTTCGGAAAGTTTGGGCGCGGGCCGATTATGAATACCAGATCTGGCCCGATTTCTTCAAAAACACCACGCCCGCCGGATTTCTAGACCCCCAGGGCCTTACTGTCGGCGTAATGTATCACTTCAGCCACGAGCAACGTGCGCGCTGAGGGCGATAGACGCATAATCATCTGAAAAAGTGGCATACGTTTAACGGAGCAGTGCCTCCGCCGCGAATCGATCCCGGCTATGACTTATGAGGCAGAGCCGTCACACCTTGGGCTTCGCTCTCGGGTTTATTGCGCGCGGGCGCTCCTCGAAGCTCTTGAAGAGTCTGCGCAGCTGATGCCTTCGAAAGCCGAGTGATCGGTCAGGAGGACTGAGTGAAGAACGCCGGGTGGCCACTTCGATGCACCTGCGACGTGCGCGTCTGGCTCAGTTCATGAGATGGGCGTTTTAGCGGTGCGGATCCGTGGTCCTTGCGGTCAGTTTACGGATTGTGGGTGAGGCTCGGGTGGAATCCGGCCCTTGTGATTTTTTACAGAGAGACGCTGGGCGCCTGCCGGGACGAATCCCATGGGGAGAAATGGTTTCTTATGCACTGTCGCGGGGAACAATCGCGGAAGGGCATCCGGAGCAGCCTGAATTGCCCGGTTTGTAACGTCAAGATGCGGCACTTGCAAGGGTCGCACGAGGAGGGTGACTGCGAATCAAAAGAGCGAGGGACGGGTCGATCCTCCCAGAAGGGATGTGTTGACGTTGGCAATGGTGTGTGTGCCCTCGGCGCCACCCCAGGCGAAAGCGAAAGAGAGCGCCGGAAGACCTCCTGCGCGCAGCGTAAGCCCGACGGAGAAGCTGTGGGCAAGCCGATTGAAGTCAACATCGTTGCGCGTGAGCGCGACTTTGCCCTGGTCAGCGGAGAAGGCGAAACCGATGGGTCCCCAGATGGAGTGCTCAAAGGCTTCCCGCAGCAGGAGGGCATTGGGCGCGCGGAAGCGATAGTCGTTGTAACTGGGAAGCCAGGGATTGCCGTTGATGTCAGATCCGCCAAGGGTTGGCTGGAAGTAGAGGGGGACAACGCTGCCCGCCGAAGCGATGGACTCCGTGATGAGCAGCCGCAGTTCGAGTGAGCCTTCGCGGTTGCGCTGGATGGCAGCGCACTTGGTAGCTCCCAGGGAAGCGGCGCACTCGTCGGGGCCGTTGGTTGGTTTGGGGCCGTAGGATCCGGAGTTGCGGTAGAGCGGGATGGTGTGATCGAGGCCGGCGGTGAAGCGGCGGAAGGAGTAGTGGGAGTCAGACGGCGCGACGAACTGCTGAAACTGCGCCAGGTAGTCAAGTCGCAGATGATCGTTGAAGAGCGTCGGCTCCAGGCGGACACCTTCACCGAGTTGGGCAAACGCCGGCTGGGTGGCGAGGCCGGGGGCGGTGGCTTCAGTGAAGATCTGCTCGATGGACGGGCTGGACTCGTGGTGGTTTCCTTGCAGATCGACAAAGCGGCCGTTGACTTCACCGAGGAGGGAAGCGTTGAGGCTGTGCGAGACGGGGACAATGGCGTTGGCGCCGGCGATGGTCTGGCGCATGCCGAAGACGGTCGCGTTGGCCTTGAGTGAGTTGGGGCCGAGGCCGTAGAAGAATAACTGATCGAGCGAGATGGATTGCGCGAAGACATTGAAGACTGGGTAGGGATGGACGCTGAGGTTCGACTTAGGCGCTGGACTCGCGGAGGTGGTGATGACTTTGATTTTCTCGATGGGCGTGTGGATAGCCTTGTAATAGAAGCCGGCGCGCCAGGAGGCGTTATCGGAGGCGATGGCGTCGGCGTCCCAGCTGGTGCGCCAGAGTTCATTGGGCGTGTAGTGGCCGACATAGGCACCGCCGGCGCCGAATCCATTTTGCGGCGCGATGCTGCCGACGGCGATATGCAGAGGATGATCGGTAAAGAGCAGGTCGGCACACCCGGGGATCTTCTTGAGCGAGAAGTCCTCGCAACTTTGCTTGAAGCGCGTGGCTTCGCCGCGGAAGTCGGCGTGTATCTCGCTCTCCTGGGCGCGCGCCGCGCTTATTGGCAAGAGCAGAAGCGCGATGATGATGGGCAGTTTTCGCACATATCCCCCTAGGTCTCTGACCGTGTGATTTCGTACGTGTGATTGAGTGTCGCGGCGTCCCACCCCTGGGCGCAAAAACAAAGACGCGCTGCCCCGGCCCTGAGGGTACCCCGGCACCCAGGTGAGGCACCCAGTTTTGGTGCAAAACTATGCGGTCGAAGGCCTAGCTGGTTGGCCGTGGCCTGGATCTCTTGCGGCGTTGCGGGTGAAGAAGCTTGGTGATTGCGGCGATGTAGGATGCGGCTTCGGCTTCGGTGTGGATGTCTTCCGGGCGGCGGCCATCGCGTTTCTCTTTGGGAAGGCGGGCGCTCTCGGCGTGATGGATGTGTTGCAACTGGGCCTGGATGAGGCACCCGACGGGCCGGTTCTTGTTGAAGGCGGAGGCGGGAGGGATTGGGACCCGGATGGACGTGTAATCGCCAGGGGGCAGCGGCGCGCTCTTGTCGATGGCTCCCCGTTTGCGTTTTGTGGCTTTGCTTGTCCCGGGTGCAGCGTCGTTCATGGGAATCGTCTCCTGGAGTTATGTGCTGAAGACCACGCTGTCGGTGCGCATGGCGGGGAGCGAGAGCAGATCGAGAAAGGTCTGAGCGGCCTGTTCGCGCGGGGTGGCCGCGGGATAGGGGCCGATGAAATGGCTGGTGACGGTGGCGGGGATGGACGCGTGCTCAAAGACCCTGTCCGTGCCGACGACGGCGCCTTTGGGGACCCACGGGGAGATGAGGATGGCGGGCACGCGGACACCCAGACGATCAAAGTTGAAGGTGTAGTTCAGGCCGGTGTTCGCGGGACCGGCGGAGTGGCCGTCGGGCGTGCAGGCAGGCGGCGGAACATGATCGAAGATGCCGCCGTGTTCGTCATAGACCAGCAGCAGCGCGGTGCTTGCCCAGAGCGCGGGGTTTGACTGGATTGCGTTGTAGACCGAGGCAATAAAGAGTTCGCCGGCCTGGACGTTATGGTCCGGATGCTGGTCGGAAGCCAGCTGCGAGCCGTCATCGTTATCGTGATCGGAGTAGTTCGGCTCGATGAAACTGTAGTCGGACAAAGTGCCGGATTTGCAGTCGGCCAGGAACTGGTCGTAAGTTCCGAAAAGCTGGGGCTGGTGCTGCAAGAGATTGACAACCTCCAGCGACGAACTGGCCTGATCGAAGTAATAGAGTTTTGCCGTGCGGCCGGCGTCCTGAAGGCGCTCGTAGATGCTCTTGCCTTGCGGGTAGAAGACATTCATGCCCACCTGTCCGAAAGAGGTGCCGTAGTGCGCAAAGGCGCGGTTGCAGAGCGTGGGGCCGGGAATGGAGGCAAACCAGCGGTTGAAGACCAGAAAATTGTTGGCCAGCGCGGTAAGTACGGGCAGCTTGTCATCGGTGAAGTAGTACATGATCCTGTGCGAGTGCGCCAGGTCCTGCTGCTGCAGGTAGTAGTTCTGGACGAAGCCCTTCATGCTGGCCACACGCGGGTTGCTCTGGTCGCCGGCAAAAATCTGCTGGTCTACGGCCGGAAAGGCATGGTCGGGGTCGGGATCGAGCTGGCTTTGAAACTCGGCAAGCGGCTGCACGAAGACCTGGTTGCCCTGGGTGTCGGGGTTCCATTGCGTACCATCCACGCCATCAATCAGGGGGTTTACCGCCTTCAGCGATCCGAGCAGGTGGTCAAAGGACCGGTTTTCCATCATGAGCACGACAATGTGCTTCAATGCGTCGAGGCCTGGTGGCATATAGCTGCACCTTTCGTCTGGGGCGGCCGGCTTATCGAGCTGCCGGCATCCCTACCTGGCGGGAATGCAAGTCTCTTTCGGACTTGCCCATCGATGTGTATGTTCAGCCGCACGTGAAACGGGGAGGCCGGCTGGAGATCCGCCGGCGATTACGACCAATTGTAATAGTTTAACGCCGGGAGGGATAGATTTCCTTTTTGACGCCGGCATGGGGCGGCCGTGGATTTCACGTTGGCCGCTGATGAGGCCGGAACCTGAGATGATCCGACCGCCAATGTGTGCCCAGGCACTCTTTAGGACGTTGCATCGCAGATTCCTGGATACTGAAAAATTGGACCATCCCGGCGCTAAGGACCATTGTTCCAAAACGGCGCTGGCCGGATACGCTCGAAGGTTAGATGCGCTGGCGCCGAATCCCACATCTACGGAACTATGGCATGCGAATCTGACGATGATCGCCAAACCCAATGCCGCGATCGCGCGCCACTTCAAAATGCTCCCCCCTATGCGCAGGGGAGCCGGGCGCCCCAGGCCTCGTCCTATTCCCTATTCCCCTGTTCCCTGGCCCCTGTCACCTTCCTCGCCATCCCGCAAATCCCAATTCCCCCCAGCGCAAACAGCATCGGAAAGCACTCCAGGGTATACCGCGCCTCAGGAGCCTCCACCGTCATCAGCAGCGCACTCCGCATGGCCATGTACGCCACCATCCACACCCAGAACCGGGGTCCCCAGGGACGGGTCTTCGTCCCTGGGGTGGAGAACCGGGGTCCCCAGGGACGGGTCTTCGTCCCTGGGGTGGAGAACCGGGGCCCGAAACACAGGCCCGCCAGCCCCAGCAGCAGGTACGCCGCATTCAGCCCCGCATAAGCCCAACTGAACCGCGTTTCCTCGTTGTGATGCTCATACACCCACCAGTCCAGGTCGATGGGCAGGTTTTCGACGCGCGGCCTGAGCCACATGTCCGCCACCCGCCCCAGCGGCAGCCAGACATAATAGCGCAGCGGGTGCGCTTCCACACGCGCCTCGGCCAGCCGCGCAAACCGCCCATCCATATCCGGCGTAAAGTCCTGCCCATTGTCGTTGTACTCGGCAGCCAGCGCGGCCGTCTCAGCATATTCAGCCGGCGTGTCGAAGGCCCGCCCCGGCAGCTTGCCCAAATCGAACGGCTCGCCCGGCACATTCCAGTAAATGTCGTAAGTGGAAACGAAATCGAGGCACCAGGTCTTCACCCACCGTTGCCAGCCGGGATGAATGTCCTCGCCGGGGTCGGTCGCATACCGCGGCGCCAGCGGCTCGAAGACGTGGAAGACCCGCCAGTTCCTCGCTGTCCACGCCGCGAACGGAACCAGCGCCAGCAAGACGCAAACCACCCCCATGCGGGCCAGCTTTCCCGTGGGAACGGCAGACCGCCGCATTCCCATCACCAGCGCCGGCGCCAGCGCCACGCCCACCAGCGCCCCATCCGGCCTGAGCAGCGCCGCAAAGCTCACCGCAAACGTAAACGCGAGCGCGCTCCCCCACCCCGGCCGCGCATCGAACCGCGCCAGCGCCCACAGCGCCAGCGCAATCACAAACAACGTCGGCGTCTCAGTAAGCGGCGCCACCGCATACACCGCCGTAAACGGGCACAGCGCCGCCAGCCAAAGCGTACAAAGCGCCGCCCCCCGGCCGAGTGCCGGCGACGCGATGCGCCGCGCGAACCCCGCCAGCAGCAAACACCCCGCCAGCTCCAGCCCAATCTGCGCGTAGGCCACCGCGTTGTAGTTGTCCACGCCAAACAGCCGGAAACACAGGGCCACAAACAGCGGATACCCCGGCAGCCGGATCAGCGTCTGGTGCAGCACCCCGCTGCCGTCCGTGAGCGCAAACCGCCCGTGCAGCAAGAGGTTCTTGGCCAGGTTGCCGTAAACCAGCGTATCCCCTCCAACCTGCGGAAACGCCTTCAGCATCCACAAGCGCAGCCACGCGCCGCCGGCCAGCGCCAGCGCCACGCTCAACGGTGCACCAATTCTGCGGCGCCACGCCGTCAATTGACTCTCGGGGTCAGCTTCCATACGATTCGTACTGTATAGCGTAGACCGTTTCCACGGTTTTCGCCCAGGTGGAAACAAGACCGTCGATGCCGGATAAACAGATATTCTTCGATCCCCAACGAAAGCGTTGGAAGCGCCTGCGCCGCATCCTCGACGCAACCGCCGTCCTTTCCACGCTCATTCTGGCCGGTTTCATCTTCAACGTCCTGCGCAATCAGCACCTCCCCGAGTTGCTGCTTCCGGTCCCCAAGCACAACTACAAGGCCCTGCCCGAACCCCTCCTGCGCGGCGCCAAAACCCCGCGCCCCGCCCGCCGCAAGACCGGCCGCAAACCCTCCGATATCCCCTTGAACACCGGCGAAGGTCTGCGTGCCGCCTACTACGTACCGTACGACGAGGCCAGCTACTCCTCGTTCAAGCAGCACGTCCACCAGATCGATTTTCTGTTTCCAGAATGGCTGCACGTTGACGCGCCCCAGGCAACGCTGCTGGGGATCCACAACGACAGCCACCGCGAGTACCCCATCGTCGAAGGCGCCACTGTCCACGACCCCGACGACTCTGACAGAATCAAGCGCGTCATCCAGGCGGCAAAGGAAGACACCGAAATCTTCCCCCACCTGAACAACTTCAACGCCAACACCCAGAACTGGGACTCCAACGTCGGCGAGGTCCTCAAAAACCAGAACAAGCGCGCCCTTCTGCGGCAGCAGATTCTTCGCTTTTTCACCGCATTCCCGGTCTATCGCGGCCTATCGCTGGACTTTGAGAGCCTTCCCAACGACGCCACCCCGGCCTACCTGAGCTTCATCCAGGAGCTCTACGCCGACATGCACCCGCGCGACCTCCGCCTCTTCGTCAACACCGCCGTCGCCACCTCCGACGATGAACTCAAGCAGATTGCCGCCAGCTCCGACGGCATCATCCTCATGAACTACGACCAGCACCAGATCACAAGCGATCCGGGGCCCATCGCCAGCCAGGAGTGGTTCGTCGCCAACCTGACCCGCGTGCTCAAGATCGTGCCCAAGGAGAAGCTCATCTGCGCCATCGGCAACTACGGCTACGACTGGACCCTCTCCATTCCCGTTCCTCCCAAAAAAGGGAGCGCCAAGAACCTTCCCAAGCCCCAGGTCCTCAACACCATAGACCTCTCCGTCTCCGAAACCTGGCAGAGCGCCTCCGATGCCGACGCCGACCTCGATCTCGATTACGACACCCTCAATCCGCACTTCGAGTACATCGATGAGGACTTGAACCAGCGCCATGTCGTCTGGTTCCTCGATGGAGTCACGGTGCTCAACGAGCTGCGCGCCGCCCGCCAGCTCGGTCTGCAAACCTTCGCTCTCTGGCGTCTGGGCACTGAGGACAGCTCCCTCTGGAACGTCTGGGACAAACCCAGCGCCCCCGAATCGCTCCAGGCTCTTGGTTCCGTCCTACCCGGCCACGACGTGGACATCGAGGGCGAGGGCGACATCATGCGCGTCACCGGCCTGCCCCAGACCGGCAAGCGCACCGTCGAACTCGACACCGACGAAACCGATCCCCGCAAGAAGTTCATCGTCGATGAGCACATGGATGTCTATCCCCGCACCTACACCGTCCAGTACTACGGCTACCATCCCACTGAAGTCGCCATCTCCTTCGACGACGGCCCCGACCCCAAATGGACGCCCAGGATCCTCGACATCCTCAAACAGAAAAACGTCAAGGGAACCTTCTTCATCATTGGCAACGAGGCCGCGGAGAACATCGGCCTCATGCAGCGTGTCGCGCGTGAAGGCAATGAGATTGGCAACCACACTTACACGCATCCCGACATCAGCGAAATCTCGCCGCACCAACTGGACCTGCAGGTCACGCTCACGGAGCGCTTGTTCGCCAGCAAGCTGGGCGTCCAGCCGCTCTACTTCCGTCCCCCCTACGACACCGACGAGGAGCCCGAAACCGACGACCAGGCCGCGCCGGTCGTGCCCATCCAGAACGATGGCTACATCATCATCGGCAGCAAGATCGACACCGACGACTGGAAAGAGCATCCGCGCAAGTCCCCACAGGAAATCACGCAAACCGTCCTCGACTTTTTACAACTCGTGAAGATCAAGCCGCAGTTCCGCGGCTCCATAATCCTCATGCACGACGGCGGCGGCGACCGCTCCGCCACCGTCGCCGCACTTCCCGTCCTCATTGACGCCCTCCGCGCCCACGGCTACACCATCGTCCCCGTTTCCGCCCTTATGGGCAAAAACACCGCCCAGGTCATGCCTCCGCTCACTGTGAGGCAGTACCTGCGCGCCTTGCCTGACTCCGTCGCCTTCTCCGGCGTGCAGATCGTCGGAACCTTCATCGCACTGGTATTCTTCCTCGGCGACATCCTCATGAGCGCCCGCCTCGTCATCGTCGGCGTCTTCGCCATCATCGACCGCCTCCGCAAGCCCCACACCCAGGCCTCATCCGGCTACAACCCCCGCATCGCCGTCCTCATCCCCGCCTACAACGAAGAAACCGTCATCGTCCGCACCATCCGTTCCGTCCTCAACTCCGACTACAAGAACCTCCACATCATCGTCATCGACGACGGCTCCCTCGACCGCACCTTCGACGTCGCCCGCGATGCCTACGCCGCCGAAATCGCCGCCGGCCGTCTCCAGATCCTCACCAAGCCCAACGGCGGCAAGGCCTCCGCCCTCAACTTCGCCCTCGACCGCATCTCCGAGGAAGTCTACGTCGGCATCGACGCCGACACCGTGATCGCCGCCGACGCCATCTCCAGGCTCATCCCCCACTTCGAGGACCCCCGCATCGGCGCCATGGCCGGCAACGCCAAGGTCGGCAACCGCGTCAACCTGTGGACCCGCTGGCAGGCCCTCGAATACATCACCAGCCAGAACCTCGAGCGCCGCGCCCTCGACCTGTTCCACGTCGTCACCGTCGTCCCCGGCGCCATCGGCGCCTGGCGCACCGCCCCCGTAAAGGCTGCCGGCGGCTATCCCCTCAACACCGTCGCCGAGGACGCCGACCTCACCATGAACCTCCTCGAACAGGGCCTCCGCGTCGACTACGAGGACCGCTCCCTGGCCTTCACTGAAGCTCCCGTCAACGCCCGCGGCCTCATGCGCCAGCGCTTCCGCTGGTCCTTCGGCATCCTGCAGGCCGTCTGGAAGCACCGCATGGCCTTCATCCGCAACAAGGCCATGGGCCTGTTCGCCCTGCCCAACATCCTCATCTTCCAGATGTTCCTGCCCCTGGTCTCGCCCTTCATCGACCTCATGTTCCTGGCCGGCGTGGTCAACTACTTCGTCGACCGCCACTACCACCCTCTGGCCGCCTCCGCCGCCAGCTTCGAAAAGCTCCTGGTCTACTTCCTCGGCTTCCTCCTCATCGACTTCGTCACCTCCTCGATCGCCTTTTCGCTGGAGCGCCGCCATCCCGCCAACAAGGGCGACGGCTGGCTTCTCTTCCACATCTGGCTGCAGCGCTTCGCCTACCGCCAGGTCTTCTCGATCGTCTTATTCAAGACCCTCAAGCGAGCCATCGACGGCAAACCCTTCAACTGGGACAAAATCCAGCGCACCGCCAAGATGAGCAAGCGCACCGAAGCCCTGACCGAAACCTCATGAGCGCAGCAATCCTCAACGCGGTTGTTCACGCGGCGGGTGCTCGACACTCGCCGCGTCATTGTTCTTGCGGCTAAAGTGGAATCCCAGTTCAGGCGCGATGAAACTGCGCCGAAATTGGGGCGCCGGCTGCTAAATGGGGACACGCCGTGTGGGGTATCCGGCTGGCTGGATTTTAGGGATGCTGTTCGACGGAGATGGGGATGGTGGAGGTGTTGCCGGAGGCGGCGAGGCCCAAGAGATTGGTGGCGACGCCGGAGAGGGTTGCCGGGGTGAAGGTGACGGTGCCGTCGAGGGCGGAAGTGGTGGTGGCGGTTTGGGAGGCGAGTAGATTGGAGGGGGGACAGGCGCCGTGGGGGGCGCAGGGTGGGGCCCAGGCGTAAAGGGCCTGGTAGAGGGCAACGGAGCCGGCAGCCATGGGGTTGCCGTCCATGTCGAGGAGGCGGAGGGTGATCTGGCTGGGGGTTCCCTCGACGGAGAGGCTCTGGGTGGCGTCGGAGACGGCTTCGAGGACGGCATACTCCGGGCGGGCGCCGATGGCGGTGAAGGCGACGCACTGGCTGGTGCCGTTGAGGCAGGCGTCGATGGTGGCTAGCTGACCTTCGGCGAGCGGGCCGAGGGTGAGGGCCTGGGTGGCGATGCCGCTGGAGTTGGTGGAGGCGGTGGCGCTGCCCTGAACGGTGAAGCCGTTGGCGGTGATCTGCCAGGCGACCGATTGGGCGGCGGCGGGAACGCCGTTGTTGAGCACCAGGGCTTGGACGGTCCAGGTGATAGTGGCTCCGGCGGCAACGGATTGCAGAGGGGTGAGGGCGGAGAGGACGGGAGGCGTGCCGCCGACGAACTGGGCCTGGAGGCTGGAGCCGTTGGTGAGCGAGACGGTGACGATGGACCATGCGCCGCCGGTTGCGGTGACGTTCATGGAGGCGCGGCCATCGCCGGTGGCAGTGACGGAGCAGGCGGGCAGCCCGCAGGCGAGGGTGGCGGCGCCGCTGGTGAGGGCGTAGGTGACGGTGACGCCGCCGGCGGGGGTGAGATCGGGACCCAGGGCGGTGACGGTGAAGGGGATGGGCACGCCGATGGGGACGGTGTTCATGGGAGCTGCGTTGAGGGTGAGCGCGTCGCCGGCGCCGGAGTCGTAACTGACGCCGCCGGAGACGATGGCGGCGGCGTAAAAGGCGGGCAAATCGTCGACTTCAACGTCAACCGAGCCGGTGACGCCGGTAGCGGCGGGAGGGGCGATGGCGGTGATCTCGTTGGGCGAGATGCTGGTGACGAGGGCGGGCTGGCCGCCGACCTGGACCGTGTCGGCGAGGCGAAAGCCCATGCCGTGGATGACGATGGGCCCGCCAGAGGCGGGAAGACGCTGGGGCTGGACGGTGTCGGCATAGAGGAGCCAGCCGTTGTAGGGGTAGTCGGGGCGGCCGTCGCCGCGCTGATCGGCGATGCCGATGCGGACCAGGTCGTCGCTGAGGGAGGTGACCTGGAGCCAGGTTTCGCCAATGGCGAGGCCGTTCATGCCGGGAGCGGCGCCGACTGCGGTTGCACCAACGGGGTCGAAGGCGTCCCAGACGCCGATGGAGGGCATGGCTTTGAATTCGGTAGGGGCGCCGGACGCATCGAGGGCCTGGGTGACCACAGTGAAGGTGCGCTTGCCGCGGACCGGGAAGGTGAACCAGTCGGATTGGCCGACCTGGCTGAGGCGGCCGCACCAGAGACCGCTGGGGGGCATCATTCGTGGCGAGGCCTGGGTACCGATCGAGTCCTGATAGCCGCCGACGGCGGAGTCTTCGGCGTTGACGGCGAGGGTCCGGGAGCTGCCGGCGGACAATCCGGGAACGGAGATGGGCGGCAATGTGCCGGAGGGGGTTACCTGACCGTCGAGATAGGGGCCGACCGAGCTAGTGAGGATGTAAAGGGGATTGATGGACTCGAAGCTGACCTGGTAGTTGGCGGTGGTGACGCCGGGGGGCAGCGGCATATCGCTCAAGTCGAAGTAGCCCTTCAGGGTGGGATCGTCCGAGCCCCACATGGTGAGGAGGTTTCCGTTCGAGTCAGTGAAGCCGGTGTTGGGATTGCCGTGGTTGCCGTTGAAGTAACCTCCGGAGACGAAGGTGACGGCGTACTGGTAGAGGGGGTTGCCGTTCGCGTCGAGGGGGCGGGCGACGACGTTGACGCCCTGCATGCCGAGGCCGGTGCGGAAGGTGACGGTTCCCTGGATGGAGACAGTGTTGGCGGCGGTGAGCTGCTTGGAGGGGAAACTGGCCTGGTTCTGGGCGGTGATGGGATAGATGCGGTTGAGGGCGGCGATGTCGTCGTAGCGGAGGACGGTGGGGTTGGGGATGCATTCGCCGCCGCTCTCGGAACAGACGCCGCTGAGGGGCTGCATCACCGGCCAGCCTTGAGTCCCGCCGGGGAGTTCGCCGGTGAGGGCGGTGGGGTTGACCTGTGCGTAGTCGAGGCCGAGGATGCGGCCGAAGGCGCGCTCCAGCTCGTAGCTCATCATTTGGAGCATGGCCGGGCTGGTGGCGCAGAGGCCGTTGAGCAGGATGATGCCGTGGGCCACGGTGGTGTCGGGGTTGATGTTGTCGAGCCAGAACCAGACGCCGTTGTTCTGGCAACTCGTGGGTTGGCTGGCGCCGGTGCCGAAGATGGCGTCGGTGACCGAGCCGTCGGCGTCGTAGATAACTCCGAGGGGATAAGTCGTGGCCGAGGGAGTTACATCGGCGGGCGCGGTGATTGTGCCTTTGGCGGCGGCGATGTTGGCCCCGTTGACGTCTTCGTTGAGCGGGCCCGAGTCAGTGAGGGTGACGGCGGCGGTGGGAACGGCGGACCAGAGGGCGGCGGCGGCGTCGACCATGGCGGTGGCTTGCTGGTTGGAGACGGAGTTCGAGAGCGGACCCTGATCGACGTAGTAGTTGAGCTGGCCGCCGGCCCAGTGGATGGGCTGGCCGAGGACGCCGGGATTGAAGAAGCTGACGCCGGCTACGTATTTTGGGCCGCCGGCGAGGGCCACGGTGGGCGCAAAAAGCAGAACCGTACCGAGCAAAGCGATTGCGAGGGGGCGCAGGAAAGCGAAATGGGGATAGGACACGGCAGGCGCTCCAGACAGACGGTCATGCGTCGTCTCGGAGTGTTCCTGCTAAGACACATCTGCCCTGGCTTCGAGGCGTCCACAAGCCTTTCATAGGCTTCCGCACACAAGCTAAGAGCATTTCCCTGGCCTTTTTGCATTGTCGAGGTAAGTGGAACTGGTTGAAGGGATTAGCATCCTGGGGTTGCAGATTCCGGCCTGGGCAATTAGTGAAACGCAATGGGAATTCGCTAAATGAGTAAGATTTGCTGAGGGACTATTCAGGAAAACCCTGATCAAGTTCCAGGACGTGGCGCTGGGTCAAAAAGATAATTTCCCTCGGGGGCTAAAGCACTACAATCTTAGGGTCTCAGGGCGGCGCGGCTGAAGCCGCGCCCTTTCAAGACGACCTGAAACTGCACATATCTGACTCTCTTGGAGTTTCCTCAGGTGCGATTTTGGAGTCGAAAGGCTTTGCGCGAGTTAGAGCTCCGGGGGGCGAGGTTGACAGCTCTCCCGAATGGACGGACGCCGGTTGCGGCCCTGGCAGGCGGGGGAAAAGGCGCGGCTCAGAGCTCGGGGTAAAAGTCGAAGAAAGCGTCGAGGCTGCGCTTGAGCTGGGCTTCGATTTCTACGCGGGAGCCCTCGATGAGATGCATGGTGACGTGGGCTTCATGGCCGTTGGCCAGTTTGAGGGTTGCGTCGTGGATCTCGGTGACCTCGCCTTCGGGGAGGAGCCGGAGACCGTAGATAAGAGTCAGATTGGCCATAAACGACATCATAATGAAGGACGCGGTAGGCTTGCTGATGCGAGTGCGAAAGAGGGGAGTGCAGAATGGCCGAGATGAGCCGGCGAGATTGGATGAAAGGGGCGACCGCCGCATGGGCGATTGCGCAGAGCGGGTGGGGAGCCGTTGCGGCGTTGGGGGCGAAGTTGCCGCACGGGCGGCCGGCCAGGGGGGAGCGGCATTTCACCAGCGCGGCGGTGGAGGCGCTGATACCGCGGATTCAGCGGGGGATGGGCGATGCGGCGCTGGCTACAATCTTTGAGAATTGCTTTCCGAACACGCTGGACACGACGGTGTGGCCGGGCAGCTTTGAGGGCAAACCGGATACGTATATTGTGACGGGCGACATCGACGCGATGTGGCTGCGCGACTCCTCGGCGCAGGTGTGGCCTTATTTGACGCTGGCGAAGGAGGATGCAAAGCTGCGCGAGTTGCTGGAGGGCGTGATCCGGCGGCAGGCGCGGATGATTCTTCTGGATCCGTATGCGAATGCGTTCATGCGGGATGCGACAGCGGCGCCGCTGAGCTGGGCGGTGAACGACAAGACGGAGCATCACGCCGGGGTGGGGGAGCGCAAGTGGGAGGTGGATTCGCTGTGCTATCCGATCCGGCTGGCGCATGGATACTGGCGGGAGACGGGAGATACGCGGCCCTTCGACGCGCGGTGGAAGGAAGCGGCGTGGACGATTGTGCGGACCTTTCGCGCGCAGCAGCGCAAGCAGGGGCCGGGCCCGTATTCGTTTGAGCGGGAGTCGGCGGTTCCATACGACACGGTGCCGTTGGGCGGTTTTGGCAATCCGGCACTGCCGGTGGGGATGATCTTCTCGATGTTCCGGCCGTCGGACGACGCCTGCATCTATCCGTTGTTTGTTCCCGCCAATCTGTTTGCGGTGGTGAGCCTGCGGCAGTTGGCGGCGCTAGCGACGCACGCGCTGGACGACGCGAAGCTGGCCCAAGAGGCGGAGGCATTGGCCGCGGAGGTGGAGCGGGCGCTGGAGCAGTACGGGAAGGCGCAACATGCAAAGTTTGGAGAGATCTGGGCGTATGAGGTGGACGGCTACGGCAACGCGTTGATGATGGACGATGCCAATGCTCCGGGATTGCTGAGCTTGGCCTACCTTGGCTGCTGCCGAGTGGACGATCCGCTTTACCTGCGGACGCGGCAGCTTGTGCTGAGCGAGTCGAATCCGTATTTTTTCCGCGGCAAGGCGGCCGAAGGCGTGGGCGGGCCACACGAGGGGTTGAATATGATCTGGCCGATGTCGATCATGTACCGCGCGCTGACCACGACGGACGAGCGGGAGATAAGGCAGTGTCTGCGCTGGCTTCGGGATACGACGGCGGGGACAGGGTTCATGCACGAGTCGTTTGCGAAGGACGATGCGGTGAAGTTCACGCGGCCGTGGTTTGCGTGGGCCAATACGCTGTTCGGGGAGCTGGTGGTGAAGCTGGCCACGGAGCGGCGTTCGCTGCTGGGGGCGGCGCTGGACTGAGTCGGCGGGCGGAGGGGAAGCATCTAAAATCGAGACGGGAAACCTTATGAGAGAGATTCGCGACACGGTGATTCTGGGCTCGGGCTGCGCGGGGCTTACGGCGGCCATTTACGCCGCCCGCGCGGGACTGAAACCGCTGGTTCTTGAGGGGCACGAGCCTGGCGGCCAGCTTTCAATTACCACGCTGGTGGAGAACTTTCCCGGCTTTCCGGAGGGGATTCAGGGGCCGGAGCTTATCGACAACATGAAGAAGCAGGCGGAGCGGTTTGGGGCGACGTTCGAGCTGGCTCATCTGAACAAGGTTGATCTGGGGGCGCGGCCGATCAAGCTGCACACGCCGGCGGGGGAGATTTCGACGCGGACGCTGATTGTGGCCTCCGGGGCGAGTGCGCGGTGGCTGGGGCTCAAGAGTGAGCAGGCGCTGATCGGGCATGGGGTTTCAAGCTGCGCAACGTGCGACGGGTTCTTCTTCCGCGGGAAAGAGATTGCGGTGGTGGGCGGGGGCGACTCGGCGATGGAAGAGGCGCTGTTTCTGACGCGCTTCGCATCGAAGGTAACGCTGCTGCACCGGCGGGAGAGCTTCCGCGCGTCGAAGATCATGCTGGAGCGGGCGATGGCGCATCCCAACATTGAGCTACGCACCAACACGGTGGTGCAGGAAGTGTTGGGCGTGGAAGAGAAGGAAGTGAAGGGACTGCTGCTGAAGGATGTGAAGACGGGCGTGGAGTGCGACCTTAAGATCAGCGGGCTGTTTCTGGGGATTGGGCACGAGCCGAATGCAAAGATGTTTGCCGGGCAGATGGATCTGGACGAGGATGGGTACATCAAGACGACGGGGAACGTGCTGACGACGCACAAGGGGGCGGTGATTCCCGGAGTGTTTGCGTGCGGGGATGTGCAGGACCGGCGCTACCGGCAGGCGATTACGGCGGCGGGGTCGGGGTGCATGGCGGCGCTGGAGGCGGAGAAGTACTTAGAGGAGCATGGGCGCTGAGCGGGCTGAAGGAAAATCTGGAACGTCTGGAAGAGGCGATTGCGGCCGCTTGCCGGAGGGCTGGGCGCGGGCGCGATGACGTGGAGCTTATGGCCGTTACGAAGACGTATCCGGCGGCTACGGTGGCGGAGGCGGCTGGGCTGGGGCTGAGGCTGTTTGGGGAAAACCGGGTGCAGGAGTTTGCGGCCAAGGCGGCGGAGTTGGAGGGTCTGCGGCGGGCCGGGGCTGCGGGAGCTTCGGCGGGGCCGGTGCGGGTGCATCTGATTGGGCATTTGCAGTCGAACAAGGCGGCGCGGGCGGCGGAGCTTTTTGACGCGGTGGATGCGGTGGATTCGGTGCGGCTGGCGGAGAGGCTGAACGAGGCGGCGGGCCGGTTGGGCAAGCGACTGCCGGTGCTGATCGAGGTGAAGCTGAGCGAGGAGGAGACGAAGGCTGGGGTGGAGCCGGAGTCGGATGAGGCGGCGAGGCTGCTGGAGCGGCTGCCGGGGCTGGGAAATTTGGAGACGCGGGGGCTGATGACGATTGCGCCCTGGGGCGCGGCGGAGGATGTGACGCGGGCTTGCTTCAGGAGCTTGCGGGAGTGGCGGGAACGGTGGGCGGCAACGCATCCGAAGTTGGGGCTGGAGGTGCTGTCGATGGGGATGAGCGGGGATTTTGGGCTGGCGATTGAAGAGGGCGCGACGCGGATTCGGATTGGGACGGCGCTGTTTGGGAAGCGCAAGCCTTATAGGGGGCCGGAATGATTCGGGCGGTGGCAGACGGGGTGACGCTGGCGGTTCGCGCTCTGCCGGGTGCGAGGAAGAAGACGGCGATTTTGGGAGTTTATTGCGAGGGTGAGAAAGCGCGACTGAAGATTGCCGTGCAGGCGCCGGCGGTGGAGGGACGGGCTAACTCGGCGCTGGTGGAGTTTTTAGCGGAGACGTTTGGCTTGCCCAAGAATCAAGTGGAGTTAGTGAGTGGGGAGTTATCGCGGAGCAAGGTGTTCCTGTTGAGGGGAGTTACGCTGGCGAAAGCGGAAGCGAAGCTTGCGCCCTGGAGCTAGCGGCTGTGGTGGGCGAAGGCGGCGGCGAGGGCTTCTTCGGGCTCGGGACGGACGCGGAAGTCGGCGTGGGCTTCGGCGAAGAGGATGCGGCGGTCGCGGGCGATGACGTAGGTGGCGGGGAGGGGGAGACGCCAGCTTGGCTCGCCGTTGACGAAGGGGATGTTGACGAGGATGGAGAGATAGTAGGCGCGGTGGTACTCGGGGACGGTGTAGACCAGGCCGAATTTCTCGGCGAGGGCGCAGCCGGGGTCGAAGAGCACAGGGAAGGGCAGGCCGTGCTGGCCGGCCATGAAGTCGCTTTGGCGCTCGATCTGCGGGCCGATGGCGACCATGAGGGCTTCGCGCTCGCGGAGCGTGCCGTAGAGGTCGCGCCAGGCTTCGAGCTCGGTGACGCAGTAAGGGCACCAGCGGCCGCGGAAAAACTTGATGACCAGGGGGCCGAGGGCGAGCAGGTCTTTGCTGCGGACCAGGCGGCCGGTGGCGTCGTTGAGGGCGAACTCGGGGGCGATGGCGCCGACGGGGAGGATGCGGTCTTCGATGCCGGTCGAGAAGAGGTCGGCGACGGCGCGCTCGCTGACGGCAAGGCGGTCGGACTGGACCAACTGGCGTGTGTTGGCGGTGATCTCGTCGAGTTGGTCTTGAAGAGCGGTCATTGCATTCTCGCCCTACTTCTTGAAAAGCGCTGCAAGGGCGATTATCGCTTGGACGGCTGTGAAGCCAACCAGGGCCCATGTCGCCCACTTTAGAGACGCGGTTGATTTGGCGAGTTGCTCAGTGGCTTCGTTCATCGATTTAGCGTTTCTTTCGTTTTGTTTGCTTGCTTCTACGTCGCTTAACAGAAGCTTTTCACTGAGTCTGTTTGCTTCAATCGTTAGTTCGATTTGTCGCTCACTGAGTGCCTGCTCTGTTTCTCCCTGCTTGATTTTTGCAATGTCTAAACAAGCTCTCACTTTCACATCGCATTCATCTGTACTTTGCGAGTCACCTGCGCAAGCGGCCCAATCTGCGGCGAGTTCTACAAGTTGGGGTATTGATAGCCCGCTCTTCGGTTGGATCGGCGAAGGTGCCATGATGCCTCCAGAGTTGTCTATTCAGGTTATGCAAGCCTACCGCCCGAAGCGTTGTTTGCCGCCCATGCCCATGGCGCCGAGGCCGCCGCGCATCATGTTTCTGGCCAGGCCGCCTTTGCCTATCTGCTTGAACATCTTGGCCATTTGGGCGTATTGGCGGAGAAGCTGGTTTACGTCTTGCACTGTGGTCCCGCTGCCGGCGGCGATGCGCTTGCGGCGGCTGCCGGAGATGATTTCGTGGTTGCGGCGCTCGATGGGGGTCATGGAGTTGATGATGGCTTCGAGGCGGACGAATTGCTTTTCGTCGACTTGCTTGGAGGCCTGCTGGAGACCGGCGAAGGGGCCTACGGAGGGGAGCATCTTGAGGATGGACTCCATGGAGCCCATCTTCTTGATCTGGCGGAGCTGGTCGCGGAAGTCCTCGAGGGTGAAGCCGTCGCCGAGGAGGGCTTTCTTGGCGAACTCCTCGGATTTTTTGCGGTCGAGGGTGGATTCGGCTTTCTCGATGAGGGACATCATGTCGCCCATGCCGAGGATGCGGCCGACGATGCGGTCGGGATGGAAGGGCTCGAAGGCGTCCGGTTTTTCGCCTACGCCGATGAACTTGATGGGCTGGCCGGTGACGTGGCGGATGGACAGCGCCGCGCCGCCGCGGGCGTCGCCGTCCATCTTGGTGAGGATGACGCCGGTGAGGCCGAGACGGGTGTGGAAGTCCTGGGCCGAGCGGACGGCGTCCTGGCCGGTCATGGCGTCGGCGATGAAGAGGATTTCAGAGGGGTTGAGGAGCTTTTTGAGGCGCTCCATCTCGTCCATGAGCTCTTCGTCGATGTGCAGGCGGCCGGCGGTATCGACGATGAGCGTGTCGCAGCCCATGATGACGGCTTCGCGGCGGGCTTCCCTGGCGAGACGCTCGACGAGGGCGGAGTTGGCGGGCTCGCCCTTCTGGTCGCCTTCGTAGAGCTTGGCCTCGATGGATTTGGCGACGACTCTAAGCTGCTCGCGGGCGGCGGGGCGGTAGACGTCGACCGAGACCAGCATGGGGCGGTGACCGCCCTTTTTGAGCCAGGCGGCGAGCTTGCCGGCGGTGGTGGTTTTGCCGGAGCCCTGCAGGCCGGCCATGAGAATGACCGAGGGCGGCTGGGAGGCGAATTTGAAGCGGGCCGTGTCCTTGCCGAGGAGGGTGATGAGCTCGTCGCGGACGATTTTGATGACCTGCTCGGAGGGGGAAAGCGCGGTGAGGACTTCGGTGCCGACGGCCTTGACGCGGATGTGCTCGATGAGGTCGCGGGCGACGTTGAGGTTGACGTCGGCTTCGAGGAGGGCTACGCGGATTTCGCGCAGGGCTTCGGCGATGTTCTCTTCGGTGAGGGTGCCTTGGCCGCGGAGGGTTTTGAAGGCGCGCTGGAGTTTGTCGGTGAGGTTTTCAAACATAGGTCAACTTCAAGTGTATCGCGGGGGTGCGGACGGGTGGGGTTCGTGGTTTCCCACCCTTTCGCCGGAAAAAAGGCGAAAGGATGGGGCACGGGGCATTTTGTGGGGAACGGACAGGGGGCGAGTTTGGCTTTGTGGTATCCCACCCTTTCGCCGGAAAAAAGGCGAAAGGATGGGGCACGGGGTTTTTGTGGGGAACGGACAGGGGGCGAGTTTGGCTCTGTGGTTTCCCACCCTTTCGCCAGAAAAAAGGCGAAAGGATGGGGCACGGGGCTTTTGTGGGGAACGGGCAGGGGGCGAGTTTGGCTCTGTGGTATCCCACCCTTTCGCCGGAAACAAGGCGAAAGGATGGGGCACGGGGCATTTTGGCGGGAACGGACAGGGGGCGAAGCGACGCTTGTGCGCTATTCCGCGGGGGCGATGAGGTATTGCTCGAGTTTGCCGTCGGGGTAGGTGTAGGTGGTGAGGGTGAGGCGCTTGCCGGGGTAGACGAGATCAAAGCTGCGGAAGGTCATGCCGCCGCGGAGTTCCTCGCGGGATTGGCGGAAGGTGAGGGGGTCGCCGAGAGGAGCCAGGCTGGTTTGGAAGTCGGCGAGGGCTTCGGGGGTGAAGTAGTCGCTTAGGTTGGGGGCGAGGAGGGTGCGGTCGATGCGGCCTTGCTGGAGGGCGTGGTAGAGGTCGATGGCTTGCTGCTCAGGCGCAGTTAACGGGGCGTTGAGGACGGCGGGGGCGGCGAGGCGGGCGATGGTGGAGGCTGCGCCGACGGCGTCCTGGTTGGTGAGGACGGCTACGGCGACGCCGTCGTCAACGAGGACCTGGTTATCGGAGACAAAGCCGGAGACTTCGCCGCTGTGCTCGATGGAGCGGTGACCGTTGCGGTCCATGACTTCGACGCCGAGGCCGTAGTGGGCGCCTTTGCCGTCCTTGAACTTGACTTCAGTGAACATCTGTTTGTAGCTGTCGGGTCTGAGGATGGATTGGGCGATGAGGCTCTCGTCCCAGAGGGCGAGGTCGTGGGCGGTCATGGCCAGCTCGCCGGCGGCGAACATCCAGCCGCGGCCCTCCTTGGGGGCGACGCGCAAGGGGCCGAGGGCGTGGCGATAGTAGGCGGTGGCGTCGACCGAGGTGAGCTTGGCTTCGTCGGAGTTCCAGACGGACTTCATGCCCAGAGGGCGGAAGATGCGGGCGGTGAGGAAGTCCATGAGGGGTGCGCCGGTGATGGTTTCGACGATGCGGCCGGCGATGACGAAGTTGGTGTTGGAGTACTGCCACTGGATTCCGGGCTCGAAGTCGAGGGGCTTTTTGGCCCAGGTGTCGAGGATCTGCTGCGCGGATTCGGGTTGGAGCATGGGGGTCATGACGTAGTCCTCGGGCCAGTAGTCCTGGTAGCCGGAGGTGTGGGAGAGGATCTGGCGGATGGTGACCTCGTTGCCGCGGGTGAGTCCGGGGATGTACTTGCCGACGGGGTCGTCGAGGGAGAGCTTGCCTTGTTCCTGGAGGAGCAGGATGGCGGCGGCGGTGAATTGTTTTGAGATGGAGCCGATGGAGTAACGCATCTCCGGCGTGGCAGGCACGGCGGGGGTGGTTGGAGTGGCGAGGCGGGCGCTGCCGTAGGCGTGGGTGTAGACGAGCTTGCTGTGCTGGACGACGGCGACGGATGCGGAGGGGACGCCGGTCTGTTCGAGGACCTGGGCGGCGATGCGGTCGACGCGGGTTTTGAGGGCGGGGTCGAGGGAGTCGACGGTTTGCGCGTGTACGGCAAGGGCAGCCAGCGGCAGAACCGCCAGAATTGTGCAAGCCAAAAGCTTCTCTACCAGGTTCATCGGCGCGTGCCTCTTTCCCGATTGTTTCGGGCTCATGAAACTGTCTCGAACCAAGGTATCAGGCGGGGCTCGGGTGGGGTAGGCTGGGCAGAGGCGGGCCTGAGTGGCGGCACGGACCTCAAGCGGCGGGAGGGTTGGATGGAACGGTTGGTCGAGGGACATAGGAGGTTTCTGGCGGAGGTTTTTCCGGCGCGGCGGGACCAGTTTAAGCTGCTGGCGGAGATGCAGGCGCCGGAGTGGCTGTTCATTACCTGCTCGGACTCGCGGGTGGTACCGGACCTGATTCTGGGGACGGGGCCGGGGGATTTGTTCATTACGCGAAATGCGGGCAACGTGGTGCCGATGACCGGGCAGGATGTGGACGGGGTGACGGCGACGATCGAGTACGCGGTGGAGGTGCTGAAGGTGAGGCACGCGATTCTGTGCGGACACTCGGATTGCGGGGCGCTGAAGGCGGCGCTGGACCGGAAGGGGCTGGAGAAGATGCCCAAGGCGCGGCGGTGGTTGAGCCACGTGGAGGGGGCGTTTGCGCACCGGCAGCCGGTGAATCCGGCCGATGGGGAGCACGCGGAGCTGGCGTCGCTGATCAGGGGGAACGTGGTGGCGCAGTGGCTGAACCTGAAGGCGCAGCCGTCGGTGGCGCGGGCGGTGGTGGAAGGAAGGCTCACGGTGCATGGGTGGTACTACGACATTTTGAGCGGGCGGATTGAGCGGTGGGACGAGGAGATGCGGAGGTTTTTGCCGTTGGTGGGGTGAGGCGAGCGGACGAAGCTGGCATCGGTTCGACAAAGGGCCGGTTGCCGGAAAATGGACCGGTACAAAAAGATGGGCTGTTCCTATTGTTGGAGGAACAGCCCGTGTTGTTCTTGCAAATTACTGGCAGGCTACTGCGGGGGGTTCGACACGCCGCTCTGATTTGCAGGCGCCGCGGTCTGCGCGGCGCCGGCGTTCTGGGAAGGCTCAATGCCGGTGGGCGGCGGGGTTTGCGATTGGGCTCCGGGCGCGCTTTGCTGAATGCCGATGGAGGCTCCCGAGACCACTAACTCGACACGCCGGTTTTGGGCTCGTCCTGAATTGGTGGAGTTATCGGCGACCGGGTTGTTCTTGCCGTAGCCGGCTGCGGTGACATTTGCATCGGAAACACTTTGTGAAACGAGGTAGTCTCGAACGCCGTTTGCGCGCTCTTCAGATAACTTCTGGTTGTATTCGTCGGATCCGATGCTATCCGTGTAGCCTTCCACCTGGAGCTTGAGATCGGGATAGGCGAGCAGGATTCCGGAGACCTTGGCCAGCTTTTCGCGCGCCTCGGGCTTCAAGGAGTACTTATTGAAGTCGAAGAGGACGTCGGACATGTTGACGATCAGGCCACGCGCGGTTTCAGTGGTCTGCAGTACCTGGTTCAACTGAGCCTTGAGCCGCTCGCGCACCTGCTCTGCCTGCTGAGCGGCTTGCTGAGCGCCTGCCTCTGCCGCCAGTTGCGCTTCGCGCGCCTGGCGGGCCCGGGCTTCGGCTTCCGCTGTCGCGGCGTCGGCCTTTGCGCGTGCGGCTGCCTGCTCCGCGGCTGCGATTTGGGCCTGGGCGGCTGCGGTTTGGGCCTGCTGGGCGGCCAATTGGGCCCGCTGGGCGTCTAATTGCGACTGTTGGGCGTTCTGTTCGGCCAGGTTCTTGGCTTGCAACTGCGCCGCTTCGTCTTCCGCCTTTATCTTGCGAATGGTGATGATGCGGGCATCTTCAGCCGACTGAACCGCCTCACGCGCAAAGGTGATGGTCTCTTTGCGGTTGTCCTTGTGCAGGTCAAGATCCTGCGCATTCTTGAGGGCTGTTTTGGCCGTGGCCAGCGTGTCGGCGGCGTACTTTCCCGCCCCGGCTGCCTCAGCGATCTCGACCGCATTGATCGCCTCGTAGAGCTCCAGCGGCGAGCGCTCATCGCGGGTGATGGGGTTCAGAACGGTGTGGCGGCCCGCGGTTTCAGCATACGCGCCGCGCGGCAGCAGGGAGTAGTGCGCACTCACCTGCTCGATGACGCCCTGGGTCCTGTCTTCGACAAAGTTCTGCATGACGACAAGGTCGCTGGGCATGGTGACGGCGTAGTATGGCTCGGCAGTCAGGATCAGGCCGAACGACTGCAGATTTGTGGTAACCGTGAGATGATCCTTATCTTTGGAGCCTGTCGGGAGTATCTCACCCAGGTTGATGGGGCGGCCCTCCGGAGTAATCGCCCACAACACATAGGTCAGGTATTCGTTCCCGAAGCCGTTGGCGGGCGACAAGCCTTCAAAACTGGCATCGATCGATGTCCGCCCCAGGCGGCTTTCGACTTTGGCGGTACCCGTTGCTTGGGGCAGCAGGCTCGTGCCCTGAAAACCAATTTTCGTGGAACCGTTGCGATGGAAGTAGTTGATGGCGGGGATGTCGCGTCCGACCACCTGAATTCTGTAAAGGGGAACGTCGTCGCGCATGCCCACCTGCGTCATCGGCACCGCGTTCGACTGGTTCTGCGGCCCTGTGGCCGTGGGGTTGGGTTCCTGCGCGCTCGCCAAACCGGACGCGGCGAGCAGCAGAATGAGGAAGCTATATTTGACGTTGTTCCCGATCATCTCGTTCTCCTCCTTGGTTGCGGTACGACACCCCGCTTTCCGAGGCGAATACTTCATGGACTCAGCCATGCAGTGACACAGATAGGAGTAGATGCCCCGCGGAGGGGGTGAGTTGTATTGAGGCGACGTACCGGCGGGAGTATGGGCGGCATTAGGCTATTGAATTCATTGGACTTGCAATTCGGAGAATGGCCGGGATTAAAACTCGCGGGTGACCGGGGAAAAGCAGGTTCGGTGGCGCGGGGCGTGGCGGAGGGGCGCCTGAGCCACATGGGTGGAGACACGATATTTTGAGCGGGCGCGGAATTCTGGCATTGTGCAAATCCGGGCTGCCTCGTTTGCGGAACGGGTGGTCGCCGAGATGCTCGCCGAACTGAGATCAGAAGCGGAGCGTGCGCGGCATGGCGGCGCATAGCGACGCGTAACCCTGTCGTGAGCACCGATTTCCAGGCCCGACCCTCAATGCATGCCGGGCGGCGGTGCGGCGGGCTTTTTGGGTTTTTTGAAGAGCCAGGCGGCGGCGGCGCAGACGAGGGCCAGGAGCGCCGTCCAGCGGAAGACGTCGACGTAGGCCATGAGGGCGGACTGCTGCTCCATGAGGCCGTAGAGGAGGCCGAAGGAGCCGGGACGGGCCTGGGCGGGGCCGAGGCGGTGGGCGAGGTAGGCGGCGATGAGGGCCGATTTCTGTTGGAAGACCGCGGTGGAGGGGGTGATGTGGGCGCCGATCTCGGTTTGGTGGAGGGCGGCGCGGCGGATGAGGGCGGTGGTGGCCATGGAGATGCCGACGGAGCCGCCGATGTTGCGGAGCATGTTGCCGAGGCCGGTGGCGGCGCCCATGTCCTTGTTGGGGATGGTGGCCATCATCATGGTGGACATGGGAACAAAGACAAAGCTGAGGGCAAAGCCTGTGAGGGTGATGGGAATGAGGAGGGTGTAGGGACCGGTGTTGAGGTCGACGGTGCCGAAGATCGTGGCGCAGGCGGCGAAGCCCAGGAAGCCGGCCGAAAGCAGCTTGCGGTTGTCGATGCGGGAGCCGAGGAAGCCGATGAGGGGCGAACCGATGAAGGAGCCGACGCCGCGCGGGAAGACGACCAGGCCGGCGGTGAAGGCGGTGTAGCCGAGGATTTCCTGGTAGTAAAGGGGCAGGATGGCGATGGTGATGTAGATGCACATGCCGAGCATGGCAACCAGGAAGCAGCCGGTGCGGAAGTTGCGGTCCCTGAGGACGTGGAGGTCGACGAGGCCGTTGGGATGGGTCCAGGAATGCCAGATCCAGAGCAGGAGGGAGACGACCAGCGCGCCGACTGTCCAGCGGACCCACGCGGCGCCGAACCAGTCGTCTTCCTGGCCCTTGTCGAGGACGATCTGGAGCGAGCCGGTCCAGACCATGAGAAGACCGAAGCCGATGTTGTCGAAGGGGCCGACCTTGGCGTTCTTGATGTAGGGCGGGTCGTGGACGAAGCGGGTGATCATGATGACGGCGAGAATGCCGACGGGGATATTGATGTAGAAGGCGTAGCGCCAACTGAAGGTATCGGTAAGCCAGCCGCCGAGGGTGGGCCCGATCACCGGGGCCACCACAATGCCCAGGCCGTAGGCGGCCATGGACATGGAACGCTTGGCCACGGGAAAGCTTTCGAGGAGGATGGCTTGGGAGAGGGGTTGCAGGGCTCCGCCGCCGGCTCCCTGGAGGACGCGGGCGAGGAGGATGATGCCGAGGGAGGGTGCGGCTCCACAAAAGAAGGAGGCGATGGTGAAGATGGTGACGCAGATGAGGAGAAAGCGCTTGCGGCCGAAGCGGCGGGCGAACCAGTTGGAGGCGGGGAGGATGACGGCGTTGGCGACCAGGTAGGAGGTGAGGACCCAGGTAGCTTCGGAGTTGGAAGCCGAGAGCGAGCCGGCGATGTAGGGCAGGGCCACCGAGGCGATGGCGGTGTCGAGCACCTCCATGAAGGTGGGAAGCATGACGGAGAATGTGACCAGCCAGGGGTTGACGCCCTGGGTGAGCGGGTAACGGGCTTGGGCGGCGGCGGTGGTCATGATGGAGGGAACTTTTGAGGGTAAACGATTGGAGGGACGGGCGCCAGTGATCGGGGGCGGATGAGTGGGCGGGCCTGGTTCCCAGGGCCCAAAGGCGAGGGACGCCCGGAACCGGCCGGTCGGACTTTGTGATTTCCCGCCCTTTCCGCAGAAAAAACGGAAAGGATGGGGCACGGGGCTTTTGGAGTTGGGAAAGTGCAAAAAAGACGGTACGTGATGAGGTCTGCTAAAGACCTTAAAAGACTATGGACAGGTGGAGCTATCCCCCTTTAGCGGCGAAGAGCGCGATGGAAGTGGGGCGCCCGACTGTAAAAATGAGGCATTGGTGCGGGGCGGATGGTTTATGGAGATGCAATCAAATAAAGTTGACACTATCTCACTCAATGATGCATCTTAATAGAGTTGAAAATTCCTCTGAACAGGCAGGTAAGCAACATGGCAAAGATTATCGGCATTGACCTCGGCACCACCAATTCTTGTGTGGCCGTACTGGAGGGCGGAGAGCCCAAAGTGATTGCAAATGAAGAGGGTGCGCGGACTACGCCGTCGATTGTGGCCTTCACGAAGAGCGGCGAGCGGCTGGTGGGTCAGGTGGCCAAGCGGCAGGCGATCACCAACCCGGAGAACACCATTTTCTCGATCAAGCGGTTTATGGGCCGCCGCTATAACGAAGTGAGCGACGAGATGAAGATGGTGCCGTTCAAGGTGGTGCAGCAGGGCGACCACGTGGGCGTGATTGCCAACGGCAAGGAGTACACGCCACCGGAGATATCGGCGATGATCCTGCAGAAGCTGAAGAAAAGCGCGGAAGCCTACTTGGGCGAGACGGTGACCCAGGCGGTGATCACGGTTCCGGCCTACTTCAACGACGCGCAGCGACAGGCAACCAAGGACGCGGGCAAGATTGCCGGCCTGGATGTGAAACGCATTGTGAACGAGCCGACGGCGGCTGCGCTGGCTTACGGGTTGGACAAGAAGAAGGACGAGACGATTGCCGTATACGACTTTGGCGGCGGGACGTTCGATATTTCCATTCTTGAAGTGGGCGAAGGCGTGATCGAGGTGAAGTCGACCAACGGGGATACGCACCTGGGCGGCGACAACCTGGATCAACGGATTGTGGATTGGCTGATTGCCGAGTTCAAGCAGGAGCAGGGTCTGGACCTGGCGTCGAAGGGCAACGAGATGGCGCTGCAGCGGCTGAGGGACGCCGCGGAGAAGGCCAAGATCGAGCTTTCGACGACCATCGAGACGGAGATCAACCTGCCGTTTGTGACCGCGGACGCAAGCGGGCCGAAGCACCTGGTGCGGAAGCTGACGCGGGCCAAGCTGGAGCAGCTAGTCGAGGATCTGCTGGACCGGTCGCTGGAGCCGTGCAAGAAGGCGCTGGCGGATGCGGGCGTGACCACCAGCCAGATCCACGAGGTGGTTCTGGTGGGCGGGCAAACGCGCATGCCCAGGATCCAGGAGATGGTGAAGAAGCTGTTCGGCCGCGAACCCAATCGCAGCGTCAATCCCGACGAAGTGGTGGCCGTGGGCGCGGCGGTGCAGGCGGGCGTGCTGGGGGGCGAGGTGAAGGACCTTCTGCTGCTGGACGTGACGCCGCTGACGCTGTCGATCGAGACGCTGGGCGGGGTGGCGACGGGGATGATTCCGCGCAACACCACGATTCCGACCAAGAAGACGGAGACGTTTTCGACGGCGGCGGACTCGCAGACCGAGGTGGAAGTGCACGTGCTGCAGGGCGAACGGCCGCTGGCGGCGCAGAACCGGACGCTGGGCAAGTTCAAGCTGGCGGGGATTCCTCCGGCGCCGCGGGGCGTTCCGCAGATCGAGGTGACGTTCGACATCGACGCCAACGGGATTCTGAACGTGACGGCGAAGGACAACGCGACGGGCAAGGACACGCGCATCACCATTACTTCGAGCTCGGGATTGAGCAAGGACGAAGTCGAGAAGATGGCCAAGGAAGCCGAAGCGCATTCGGCCGAGGACAAGGAGAAGCGCGAGGAGATCGATGCGCGCAACTCGCTGGACGGGCTGGTCTACAACATCGAAAAGATGCTGAAGGAGAGCGGCGACAAGATGCAGGGCCCCGAAAAGAGCGAGGTGGAGTCGGTGCTGGCGGAATCGAAGAAGGTGCTGGAGGGCACGCCGTCGTCGAAGGAGTTGAAGGCGGCGCACGAGAAGCTGACGCACGCGAGCCACAAGCTGGCCGAGGTGCTGTACAAGGCCAACGCGGCGCAGGCTGCGGCGGGTGCGGCGCCTGGGGGCGAGCCGGCGGCGGAGCACAAGAAGGACGAGGGCGTGATCGACGCGGAGTATGTGGACGTGGAGGATAAGAAGTGAGCGGAGCTGGCGGAGTTGGCGTTGTTTGCGGAGTCAGCAAGCCAGCGAGTTAGCTCACGCTGCGCGAGGTTAGTGAGTTAGCGGGGGTGGGCGACGGTTCGTTGCCCACCCCAACTTTATTCAGCGCGGGAGTGGTCGTGCCGATACCGCGCAAGGCGAGAGAATTGATGGCGCCGCTTGATCCCGGTGAGCTTCTCCGTGAGGATTTCCTTATCCCGCTTGGGATGACGGCGGAGATGCTGGCGAGTGAAATCAGGGCGCCGGAGCGGCGGATAGTTGCTATCGTAAAGGAAGGCGGGGACTGGACGGCGAAATGTGCTTGCGGTTGGCGCAATTCTTGAGAATGACGCCGGAATTCTGAATGAAGATGCAGAAAGATCACGCGTTAGAGACGGCGAGGGGAGATTGGCCGAGGATTTGCAAGGAAGTTCCCATGCGTCCGAAGGACCGGAAGGTTGCGTGAATCGATGGCGATTGAGATTTGTGGATTCCCACCCTTGCCGCAAAGGACGCGTCAAGGATGGGGCACCCAAACATGTGGTAAGTGAGCGAGAAGCAACCGCATGTCCTTCGACTGCGCTGCGCTGCGCTCCGCTCAGGATGACAGATCTTAGGGAGATGAACGAGTTTTAGGGAGATGAACGAGGATTGAATCCAAGGAAGCTATGCCCACCACACAAAACAAGGATTATTACGGTACGCTTGGCGTGAAGAAGACGGCGACGCCGGAGGAGATACGGAAGGCGTTCCGGAAGGCGGCGCGGCGGTATCACCCGGACGTGAATCCGGGGGATAAGAGAGCGGAGGAGAAGTTCAAGGAAATCTCCGAGGCCAACGACGTGCTGAGCGACGAGAAGAAGCGGAAGGTGTACGACCAGGTGGGCTTCTACTCGGACCAGATCGACCCCGCGCAGGCGGCGGCGTATGCGCGGCAGCAGGGCGCGGGCGGGCGGCCACCGGTGGACTTTGAGGGCTTCGATTTTTCCGGATTTCAGGGCGGACCGGGGTTCCAGGGCGGGGCGGGACAGACGGGGCCCGGATCGCCGGGATGGGGCAGTTTCAAGGACATTTTCTCAGGGATATTCTCCGGGGCGCAGCAGCCGCAGCGTCCGCGGGGGCCACAGCCGGGCTCGGACCTTGAGTACCAGGCGACGGTGGACTTCTGGACGGCGATCCGGGGCGGGCAGGCGCGCATCCAGGTGAACCGGCATGAGACGTGCCCGACGTGCCACGGGCAGGCGCAGACGGGAGGGCCGACGCAGTGCCCGGAGTGCAACGGGACGGGGCAGGTGACGCAGATGGGCGGGCGGATGAAGTTCAACATTCCGTGCCCGCGGTGCAACGGGACGGGGCGCATCTCGAACGACTGTCCGACCTGCCACGGCGAAGGGGTGGTGAGCCGGTCGGAGTCGGTCGATTTCAGGATCAAGGCGGGGACGCGGGACGGACAACGGATACGGTTGCAGGGCAAGGGCAATGCGGGGTTGAACGGAGGCGCGGCCGGGGACCTGTTCCTGATTGTGCGGACCGGGACGCACCCGGTGTTTACGCGGGTGGGCGACGACATTCAGTTGACGGTTCCGGTGACCATCGCGGAGGCGTCGCTGGGGGCCAAGGTGGACGTGCCGACGATCGACGGGCGGGCGCAGTTGAAGATTCCGCCGGGGACGCAGAGCGGGCAAAAGCTGCGCATGCGGGAGCGGGGCGTTGAGAACGCGGGGCGGCCGGAGCAGCGGGGGGACCAGATTGTGACGGTGGAGGTGGTGGTGCCGCACCTGCAGGACGAGCGCAGCAAGGAGATCATGCGCGAGCTGGCCAAGCTGAACAACCAGGACCCGCGGGTGGCGCTGTTCGACAAGCTGTGAGGGGGCTGGCGGCGCTGGCAAGAGAACTTGGCGAAGCAATTACGGTAAGCTGGTTCGGGAAAAGACGATGGCCGCAAGACGCAAATCGAAGGGCGCGTACATGATTTCGGCGGTGGCCGAGATGTACGAGATTCATCCGCAGACGCTCAGGCTTTATGAGCGCGAGGGGTTGCTGAAGCCGTCGCGGACCGAGGGCAATACGAGGCTCTACACGGACGAGGATTTGGAGCGGCTGGAGTTCATTTTGAACCTGGCGCGGGACCTGGGAGTGAACATCGCCGGGATCGCCATCATCCTGCAGATGCGGGAGCGGATGGAGGAGATGAACCGGCAGATGCAGAGCTTTGTGGAGTATGTGCGGACGGAGATGCTGGCGCGCTTCCAGCAGAATGCGGCCGGTTCCGCCGGGGCGATTGTGCCGATACGGAGGCCGGGAGTGGTGGCGAAGACGGCGACCTCGCGCAAGCCGTAGTTGTTCCCTGGGCCGGGGAGTTGCGCTGCGACGGCGAACTGGGCCCTTCTGGAAGTCAATTCTACAAGCCACTTGAAGAATCCGGATCGCTGGACTTGGGCGGAGACGGGTATGCTTAATCCTGCATGTTGTACGTTCTTCTAGGATTGGGCGTCTTCGGGCTGTTGACGTCCACGGGATTTGCCGGGATTGTGCTGGCGGCGGTTCCTGGCTACCTGCGGGAGCGGCGGCTGGCGCTGGGCGAGCTTGCGGCGCGGCCGGGGTTTACGCCGCCGCTGACGCTGCTGAAGCCGCTGGCGGGGGCCGAGCCGGGGCTGGAGGCGGACCTGGAGACGTTTTTCCTGCAGGATTACCCGGAGTACGAGATTCTTTTCTGCGCGCGGTCGGCGGAGGATGCGGGGCTGGAGACGGCGCGGCGGGTTGCGGCCAGGCATCCGGGGATTGCGGCGAAGTTTCTTTGGACGGGCGGCGAGCCGGACTACATCAATGCCAAAGTGGCCTCGATGGAGCGGATGGAGGCTGCGGCGGCGCATTCGATCCTGGTGATCAGCGACAGCGATGTGCGGGTGACGCCGGATTATCTGCGGGCGGTGGCGCTGCCCTTTGCCTTGGGCCAAGTGGGCGCGATGTGCTGCCCGTATCGGGGCGTGGCGGCCGAGGGCGGGCTGTGGGCGCGGCTTGAGGCTGTGGGGATGAGTGTGGAGATGACCGCCGGGGTACTGGCGGCGCGGGCCATGGAGGGGATGCAGTTCGTGCTGGGGCCGACTATGGCGTTTCGGCGGGAGACGATCCGGCGGATGGGCGGGTTCCGGGTGGCGGCCGACTATTGCGCGGACGATTTTGTGCTGGGGAACGAGATCTTCAAACTGGGCGAGCGGGTGGTGCTGAGCCACCATGCGATCGACCACATGGTGATCAATTCGAGCTTTGTGGCCTCGATGAAGCACCAGGTGCGGTGGATGAAATCGACGCGGTTCTCGCGGCCGGCGGGGCACTTTGGGACGGCGCTGACGTTCAGTGTGCCGTTTGGGCTGATGGGGTGTGCTGCGGCGGCGCTGCTGGGGCACCCGTGGTGGGGGCTGGGGCTGCTGGGGTGGAGCGTGGCGACGCGGCTGGCGCTGGCGATTGTGGTGGGGCGCGGCGTGGTGGGCGACAGAAGCTGGTTGGGGCTGCTGATGCTTTATCCCTTGCGGGATCTGATGGGGTTCGTCTTCTGGGTGGCGAGCTATTGGGGCAGCCGGATTCTGTGGCGGGGGCGGGTGTTTGAACTGCTGCCGGGGGGGAAGATGCGGGCGGCGAAGTAAGGCGACCCAGAGGCCCACATTTTTGCGTTTGTCGTGGCCTAATTCAGCGGCCGGTCAGTCCAGAGGGCTTTGTCGGCCAGGGACTGGACGGGGTAGAGGCGGCCGGCGAGGAGGCTTTCGGCTTTGGACTGGTTGAGGTCCTGGGCGAAGAGCCACTTGCGTTCGCCCGTGCCCCAGATTGTGGAGAGCTGTTCTTCGCTGATGAAGATTTTGGGGGCGTCGGGGTAGCAGGAGCCCCAGAGGAGCGTGGAGCCTTCGCCATGCTGGCCGCATTGGGGGAGGACCAGGAGGGCGGGTTTGGCGAGGAGTTTGTGGGTGTAAAAGATGACGGAAGAGGCCTCGGACTGGTCACCAAAGACGATGAAAGTGTCGGCTGGAGAACCCATTTGGACGATGGTGTCGGCGAATTGCCTGGAACTGAGCATGGGCTCGAAACGGGCGAAGGCGATGTGGGCGGCGACGAGGAAGACGGCGGAGGTGAGGGCGATGCTGACGGTGGCGGCCAGGTGACGCCCTTTGAGGCGGAGCGCCCAGCCGAGGGCGGGGCCGATGAGGAGGGTGACGGCGGCCAGGACGGCGGGCAGGCGGAGGGCGGCGAAAGAGGGTCCGGTGAGGTCGAAGAAGTGGGACATGGAGAGGGTGTATCCGGCTACGGCGCGGTGGGCGAGGAGGGTGCCGATATCGGCGACGTAGGGGAGGCGGCGGGAGTCCCACAGTCCCCAGGCGAGGACCGCGGCAGAGAGCACGCCAATGACGGTGAAGACGGCATGAGCGCCCGTGAGCCAGGCGGTGGAGAGCGGGGGTTTGCCGGTGTTGGGGGTGCCGTCGAGATTGCGGTTTTCTTCCATGCAGGCGAGGACGGCGGCGATGAGGATGAACAGCGGCGGCCAGACGGGGAAGGTGTAGTACTCCTGGTTGGAAGAAATGGAGAAAAAGAGCAGAGTCCAGGCGGAGAAGAGGCTCAGGAGCCAGATGGAGCGGACGTGGAACTTGAGGCGGAAGACGTAGGTGGCGGCATCCTTGCGGGCGGCGTGGTTGAGGTAAAAGTCGAAGGTCTGGCCGGCGTCGCGGCGGAGGTGCTGGAGCCATTGGCGGCGGGTCTTCCAGGCCAGGACGAGAACGGGGGGGAGAAACAGGCTCCAGGGAAAGAGCCAGACGAGGTGAAGGAGCCAGTAGGCGGCGAAGGGCAGGCGGTTGTAATCGTGGGGGTAGCGGAGCGAGAAGAAGCGCAGGAAGTGCTCGTTGACGAAGTAGAAGTAAAAGAAACCATGGACGTTACCGAGGGTGGGGTGGTTGCCGACGGGATGGCCCTGGTCAGGATTGGCGAGGCCGACGAGGATGTGCCAGGGAGCGGCGATCAGGAGGAAGAGGAGAAAGCCGGAGAGGGGCTTCAACCGGCGCCAGCGGCGCCACTGGCCGGTAAGAAGCAGGTAGGGAATGGCGGCGCCGATGAAGAAGACGGGGGCGATAAGGCCCTTGGTGAGCAGAGCCAGGGCCACGCCGGCCCACATCCAGTAAAAGCGAAGAGGGCGGTTCAGCTCCAGGCCGGTGATGAGGCCGTAGAGGGCAATGAGCAGGAAAAGGGCGAGCTCCGCCTCGGGAATGATGAAACGGGTGAAGAGAAACGGGCCGACGGAGGTGAGCACGCCGAGGCCGGCATAGAGGCCGGCGCGCGCACCCCAGGCGCGGCGGGCCCAGGCCCAGGAGAGCCAGGCGAGGCCGAGCATGGCGAGCGCATTGGGCAGGTGGGTGGCGAAGGTGTTCTGGCCGAAGATGCGGTAGGAGCCGGCCACGATCCAGTAGGGCAGGGGGGGCTTCTCGATATAGCGGATGCCGTTGATTTTGGAGGTGATCAGGTTGCCGGTCTCGGCCATGTGCTGGGCGGCCTCGGCATGGGCGGCATCGACATCGTCCATGAGCGGGGGCGTGAAGAGGGAAGCAAAGTACACGGCGGCAAAGATGGCCCCGAAGAGCAGCCAGGTGGCCAGCGTGGAGGGGGTCTGCGGGGGGCGATGGCGCGTCCGGGTCCGGTTTGTCGTCGCGGAAAATGGCATTGGAAGAAGGATAACAGCGGGCGAGGGAACTCGTCTCACGCGGTGGAAATCGCCGCGTGGGTGGGCCCGGCGGGGAGCGGGGATGAGGTGGAACTTGAAAAGGTCGGCATGTATGCGGACTAAATCTGTAGTCCTTCAGGGCGACAAAGCTGCTGAATTTGCAGGCCTACAGAGCTACAAACGACAGATCCGCATTCCATGTTGAGAGACTGACGGGTTGCAGGCGGACAGAAGAGCTGGAAACGTCGGGCTGAAGGGCTACAAAAACGATCGAAATCATCGCGAAAATGATGAAAAACAGCGCGAAAACGGCGTTTTTTTGCACCCTTTTTGGGGGGCTGTGTGCCTACATTTCGTTTAGGCATTGCCGAGTTGGAGGGGTATCGGATCGATAGATGCAAGGGCGTTTCCGGGACCGATCCCGTCCAGCCCGCGTCCGGATCGGAGTCCGCCGCACTTGCACCCGGCTCTTCAATGGCTCTTCGACCCCTGGCATTGGCGACCCCGCATTCTCCGGACCGCCGACGATAGGCCAGCAAGAGTTCGCACTGTTAACGCCGCACCGCGCCGGAATGTGAAAGTCGACTTTCTCAATTCTGATATTCTTGCGAAGAGGGGGATAGGCGGATTTACGACTTCCTTATTGGCGACCCGGCCCGAGCTGGTGCGATCGCTGCGATCTGCGGAGTGTTCGTGTCGCTCCTTGCGATCTTCCTTACATTTTTTGCGCTTCTCCTGCAACGGCGTCACAACTACAAGTCGGTAATGCCGATTGCTCATGTAGCAGTTGGTGACTATGAGGATCGGCTCATTGTTAAGTTGTGTAACAACGGAATTGGCCCCTTGATCGTGACCCGTCTGATCGTGTCGGATGGCTGTGAAGAGAAACAGGGCATCATTTCTTGGATGCCGCAGGCGCCTTTCGGCATACTGTGGAGCACTTTCGTTCCAGACCTCGACCGGCGAGCATTGCTGCCGGGACACGAGGCAGTGCTGATAGAGCTTATTGGAGAAATGCGCAGTGAGAAGTTCGTCGAATTCCGTGACCACGTTCGAAAAGTATTGAGCACCTTAGTTGTTTCTGTGGAGTATGAAGATATTTATGGTAGGTCTATGCCAGGAGAGAAGCGCGACCTCAAGTGGTTCGGAAGGCATTTTTCTTAGCGTAGCCGATGCTGCGGCGGGTTCTTAGCTTTGACTGGAAAACCTAAGGTGCAATCGATGAGCACTAATATGAAAGTTCAAGTTGATTAGAACATTTCTTGACTTCGCGGGCGGGTCACCCGCCCCAAATCAGCAGGCAACTGTCATTGAAGGTTGTTGCGATGGATGTAAGAGCCAATCGCCTTCTTTTCCCAATCTTCGTACTCTGCTGTTTTCGGAGGGGGGTTGCCTAGGGCTATAGGTTGGAATTTCAGGATGCCGAGTTTCTCGGCAGATGGCCGAATCCACAAGACCATCAACGAGATCAGGGGGGCCATGTCGTATTGCTCCCTTAGGACCTCCTGTGTTTCGTGACTTATTCCGGTTACTCCAACAGCACGAATCTGGGCGACATGCTGGTTGTCTTCAACAACCTTTTCGCCTTTCTCATCTAGCTTGAAGCTGATGAAGATCACTTCAACGCCGGAGGTGCCGGGGTCCTTGAACAGGTCTGTAAGGGAGTCCACGAGACTGGAGAATTGAGTTCCCGCTGGAAATACCTCATTGCGCTTTTTCATCTCCTCCTCCTGGTTTTTGAGAATGACCTCTTTCGAGAATCTCAGGTATTTGCCCTTCTTGGTCCACACCTTCCGCGAAATGGTCACGTAGTCCATATTGGCAATATCTTCGTCTCCGTCGTACCGTAGCTGCGATTTGTCTTTCGTGCGGTTGACCATATCAGTGAGCACCTTCTGCAGCTGAGGGTCGAGGTCAACCTTGTTTTTTGGCTCGGAGCGCCATGTCGGGAGGAACTTATTCCATAGCCTGGTTGTGAGGAAGCTGTCGTTGTCAGGCGGTAACTGTGCGAAATTGCAAAGCCCTTGGTCCAGAACCTCCTCGGTCAGCTTCGAATAGTATTCGTCTAACTTGCGCAGGTCGGCCTTGAGGTCATCCCCGTGAACAAACTCTTGACCGTCGGACATGAACAATGGTGCGACTTGAACGTGGAAGTTATCGCGGGAGGTGAAGACGGAGCAGAAGGGCAGATAGTAAAGATATGCGAGATCGATGTGGTGGCTCTGTTTGACGTTTTTCAGCAGATTTGTCGGAAGGACCAGACAGAAGAAGATGTTGATTGATAGCATAAAGGTGAAGTAGGGCAGCCAGTCGCGCAGTGGCTTGCGGCGATTTTTGATCCAGTCGCCA
>JBEKZJ010000170.1:0-13689 GCA_049509995.1 Occallatibacter sp.
CAGCATAAGGCGTCCCTATACCTATAGGGAAAAATTGCGGTAACAAAGAATTTAACCACGATGAAAAGATATAAAAAGAATCAAACCATAATGAAAAGACATTAAAAACGCTTGACAAAGCGCATAACTGCAGAGTACGTTCTGCATCGTTACGTTGAGCAGTCAATCTGCTCGCAGGTCAAAGCAACGCTGAGAGGAGCATCATGACATCTGCGCAGTTCCAGATTCCCCCCGTTGGCGCCCGTCTCCCGCTCAAGGCGCTATCCCTGGCAACCTGTTTCGTCCTGTTTTTGTTCGCATCTTACGTGTCGGCGCAGGAGAATCCGCAGTACGGCTCACTGGCAGCCTGCCACGCCATGCAAGTTGGCACCCCCACATACGGCCCAAACGGTGGAGCTCTGAAGGGATTTCTTCCGTTTGCAAAAACCAATCTCTGGAACACCAACATCGCAAACGCTCCCATCGACCCCAATTCGGCCACACTCACCGCCGTATGGGCCGCCGCTGGCGGCTATAAACTGCATCCCACATTTGGAGAATCGCCCGCCGACGGTGGCATTCCCTACATTGTCGTAGACTCCAGGCAGACCCCCTTGGTGCCAATCAATGTGATCGACTATGCAACAGAAAGCGATGTGGTTGTAGCGCCGTATCCTGGCGGGGATACCGTCCCCATCGAAGGGGATGCAAGCGACTGCGCGGGCTGGCCGGATACTTACATCAGCGATGCTCATACACTCGTACTCGACCGCGCCACATGCTGGCTCTACGAGACGTTCAACACGAATCGCTGCAACGGCTTGTTCAATTCTTCGAGCGAGACGATTTTTGACATGACGCAAGATCAGTTCGTGTCGCGGCCTTGGGGCTGGACTTCGGCGGATGCTGCCGGAATGTCGATATTTGCCGGGCTGGTGCGTTATGACGAAGCAGCTTCGGGAGTGATCAATCACGCATTTCGCTTTACGATGGAACATACAGAGGGAGATAGCAATGGCGGGTATTTTGTGCTTCCGGCCAGTCATGCTGCGAGTCACAACACGACTGCCAATTTGCTCCCCATGGGGACGCGGCTGCGATTGCGGGCGAACACCGACATTTCCAGCTACTCTCCCATCAATCAGGTCATCTTAACCGCGATGATGAATTATGGGTTGATCCTGGCGGACAATGGCGGCAACTTCCAGGTCATTGGCGATACCGATCCGCGCTGGGACGACAGTGATTTGGGCAATTGGCACGGCGGGCCGCACCCCATTACATCGGCCGACTTCGATGTCGTGCAAATGGCTCCCGAATACCCCGGTATGGATTCTGTTTCGGCACTTACCGATTATCCCGGAACCGGAACCGTGCCGGTGATCGATAGCTTTACCGCATCGGAAACAAGGGTAGCCGCCGGGACTCCCGTCACCTTCAAATTCGAAGTAACCGGCAGCACCTACGATTACATTGACAACATCGGTCCGGTCAGGCTTGATTCCGGCAGAGGGAGGGTGACAATTTACCCCACGGCAACGCAAACATATACGCTCTACGCTGTGAACACTTCCGCCGTAAATAACGCGATCCAGAGCACGCCGATTACAGTTACGGTGCATCGTTCGGAAGTGGCTCCGCCAACCTTCACCCCGCCGGGCGGTCGTTATGCCTCCAATGCGCCGCTGTCAGTCACGCTGAGCACGATAAGTGCAGGGGACGCTACGGCGACTTACTACTACACGACCGACGGGACGACGCCGACGACCAACTCGACGCTGTATGTCGGAGTGGCGTGCAGTAACGCCGGCCCCGCATGCAACAGTAACCCTGACAGTGGATCGATTACGCCCATCACTGTCTCTAACTCGGAGACGTTGAAAGCTATTGCCGTAGTTCCTGGCTATGCGAAGCCCAGCGCGGTAAGCACGGCGCATTACACCATCGGCAGTACCGAGGTAACTGACACGCCGGTCTTCAACCTGGCGCCCGGAATCTACTTTGGGACCCGGACGGTGTATCTGAGCGATGCCACCAATGGTACCGACGGTAATGGTAATACGATCTACTACACCACCGACGGAACTACGCCGACGACCAGCTCGACGGCGTTTACCAACAATAACGGCTGTTACGGTTGCCTTGGAGCAGGACCGATTACTGTTTCTGAGACCGAAACCATCAAGGCAATCGCGGTGGCCGCGGGCTACAACGACAGCGCGGTCGCAACAGCGACATACACCATTCGGCACCGGCGGCATGAAGATTTCCCGCACCAGGAACCACGCTGACGGTTCCCGGCGCGACCTTCACGTGGTGGGCCGGCAGCGGCATCCCGGACTGTGGCAGGTGTCGCCCACGTATCGGCAGGCGCGTAAATGAGACAAAAGCCCCCACCTTGGCATCGACCGGGTGGGGGCTTTTTTTGGTGAAAATTTGCTGGACGGATTTGGTCTTTTTGTGTCTGAGAAGTTCCATAAGAAGGTCTGGTTCCGTTTGAACCCGCTCCACCCGCTCCCAGGAACGGGTCCTGGCAGACTTGTACACCACCTTGCCGTGTTCATAGATGTACAGCGATTTGCGGCGATTGCAGCGCTTCCACTGCGGATCATCTCTCTGTGAACACCGTCGGAATGCCGAGTGAACACTGTTATAGTTGATGAGGCAGCCGATTCCTCTCTGGTCATGTTATGGTTCACATCTTCAGCAATTTTTCAGCAAAAAGTAGTTTCCCGTAGAACCTAAACGCTGATTACAAAGAGGATAGCACATTTTGGCGAGAATCGGTTGAATCCACTCCCCGGAGACGCGATGCAGGCGATCCTGGCGCTCGAAGACGGGCGCATCTTCCGTGGCCTTGGGCTTGGCTCACCAAGTGAATGCCAGGGCGAAGTTGTTTTCAATACCTCCCTTACCGGTTACCAGGAAATCGCCACCGACCCCTCCTATGCCGGACAGATCGTCGTTCTCACCAACCCGCAGATTGGCAACTACGGCACCAATCGGGCAGACAACGAGTCGGCCAGGCCGTATATCGAGGGCCTGATCGTCCGCGAATTCTCGCCCATCAGCTCGAATTGGCGTTCCGAGCAGGTAACCGACGAGTACATGGAGCGGTATGCCGTCCCGGTGCTGGCCGAGATCGATACCCGCGCCCTGGTTCGCCATTTGCGCACCTTCGGCGTGATGCGGGGGGTGATTTCGACCTCCGAAAGCAACACCGAGACACTCATCCAAAGGGCCAAAGGAATCCGCAAGATGGACGGGACGGACCTGGCGCGCGTGGTCTCGACGAAGACTGTTTACCAGTTTGATTCCTCCGATAGCCGGAACCAGACCGGCGCCCCGTTGCTGGCCGACGGGTTTATCCACAACGAAGAAGCTCGAAAGCGCCTTCTGCATGTAGTGGCTTACGACTTTGGGATCAAGCACAACATTCTGCGCATGCTGGCGCGCGAGGGCTGCCGCGTGACGGTGGTCCCGGCCGAGACCTCAGCCGAAGACGTGCTGGAGTTGAAGCCCGACGGCGTCTTCCTTTCCAACGGTCCCGGCGACCCCGAGCCGGTCGACTATGCTGTCCGCGCCATTCGCAAGTTTCTGGGCCGCGTCCCGGTCTTCGGAATCTGCCTCGGCCACCAGCTCACCGGCCTGGCCCTGGGCGGGCGCACCTACAAGCTCAAGTTCGGCCATCACGGCGGCAACCACCCCGTCCGCAACAACGCGACCGGCAAGGTGGAGATTACGGCGCACAATCACAACTTCGCTGTCGATCCCGACTCGATCAACGTGAACGACGTGGAGTTGACCCATATAGACCTGAACGACCAGACGCTTGAGGGCCTGCGCCACCGGACGCTGCCACTATTCAGCGTGCAGTACCACCCCGAAGCCGCACCGGGTCCGCACGACTCCCACTACCTATTCCACGACTTCCGGCGCATGATGGAGGAGTGGAAATCATGAGCGGACTCGCAGCAAGAAAAGAACAGCCTGAACCAGGAATGATAGTTATTCCGGAGATGGACCTCCTTTCATTTTTGCGTGAACCGCTTCTGTCTGAGTCTCTCGAACAAACCGAGATTCCGCGGTTAGCTCGCAATCCAGTTGCAATGGATCTACTGGAGGGGGTGCTGTTGCGTATTCCTACCAGCCACTATCTGGTGCGCGGCGATGGGCGGCAAATGCGTTCAATACCTTCAGAAAGCGCCCATTTAGTTCTGACCTCGCCTCCATACTGGACACTCAAGAAGTACGACGAAGTCCACGGGCAACTTGGCCATGTTGACGACTACGATGAGTTTCTCGCGGAGTTGGGCACGGTATGGAAGCGCTGCTTTGATTTGCTGGTCCCAGGCGGGAGGCTGATCTGTGTCGTGGGTGACGTATGCCTATCGCGGAGAAAAAACGATGGCCGTCACACCGTTGTACCACTCCATGCATCGATCCAGGAACTTTGCCGCAAGATCGGTTTCGACAATCTCGCTCCAATCATTTGGCATAAGATTGCAAACGCCGTCTATGAAGTTTCCGGCGGAGGAGGATTCCTCGGCAAACCATATGAACCCAACTCCGTAATCAAAAATGACGTCGAGTACATCCTCATGTTCCGCAAGCCGGGCGGTTACCGTAAGCCTACAGCTGCCAAGCGTCTGCTCTCTGTGATTAGCGCGGAGAATTATCAAAGTTGGTTCCAGCAGATTTGGACCGGCCTTACCGGAGCGTCGACAAAGGATCATCCAGCGCCCTACCCTGTCGAGTTGGCCGAGCGGTTGATTCGAATGTTCAGTTTTGCTGGCGATGTAGTGGTGGATCCATTCTCAGGCTCGGGTACAAACTCCATCGCAGCAGCTCGAACCGGACGCCATAGCATTGGCTACGAAATCAGCGAGAGATATCATCATATGTCCATTTCTCGCTTCTATCGAGAGACCGGCTGTCTCTTTTGGCGGCCAACGGTGACGGAATTGGAGGAGCCATGAGCTTGCAGCCCCTTTGGGAGGAGCGCCTCCACGATGCCGTAAAGCATTTCTGGTCGACTCGAGGAAATCAAGCGCTTCGCCAGGGAACTAAATCCGGCGCGCGCGATTCTGGGAACCGAACTGCGGTGACTGGCGGCAAGCAAATGGATGGATTTGTCGCATTGGTTAGAGATTTCCTGATTGACTGCGGAATCGCTCAATCCAGCATTTTCTGCAACCAGGCGGTTGAGCTTCCGGGCTGGTTCCGAGCGGAAAAGAAGTGGGATTTACTGGTTATCGTGAGGGGCCAGTTGATCGCAGCTATGGAATTCAGATCGCAAGTAGGTTCCTTTGGCAATAACTTCAATAACCGGTCTGAGGAGTCGATTGGCAGTGCAGCCGACATCTGGGCTGCCTACAGGGAGGGTGCTTTCGCTCCCTCACAACGTCCATGGCTGGGGTATGTGATGTTGCTCGAAGATGTGAAGAGGTCTCTAAGTTCGGTAGGCGTGAAGGAGCCGCACTTTTCAGTTTTTCCCGATTTTCGCGGGGCCTCCTATGCCAAGCGATACGAGATTCTGCTGACGAAGTTGGTAAGAGAGCGACTGTATGACTGCGCAGCCCTTTTGCTTTCTAATCAGGACTCTGCGAAGGATGGAAGCTATCGTCAGCCATCGATTGAACTGAGTTTTGAAAATCTCTTAACCTCGCTAAAGGCGCGAACGATGGCAATTGTAGGAGCTTCCAGCTAGACCAATGCCACGCAGAAATGACATACAGAAGATCCTGGTGATTGGTTCGGGGCCGATTGTGATCGGCCAGTCGGCGGAGTTCGATTACTCCGGCACGCAGGCCTGCAAGGCGCTCAGGCAGGAGGGCTATGAGGTGGTGCTGGTGAACTCGAACCCGGCCACCATCATGACCGACCCGGACCTGGCCGATCGCACCTATATTGAGCCGCTTACGCGCGAGTACGTCGAAGAGATCATTCGCATCGAGGCGGAGATGCTGGCCGCCAACCCCGCCTCCGGCAGGTTCGCCCTGCTGCCTACCGTGGGCGGGCAGACGGCGCTTAACCTGGCCGTCGACCTTGCCGATGCGGGCATCCTCGACCGCTACAACGTGGAGCTGATCGGCGCCAAGCTCGAAGCCATCAAGAAGGCCGAGGACCGGCTGCTGTTCAAGGATGCGATGCTCCGCATCGGCCTGGATGTTTCGAAGTCGGCGCTGGTGAACAACCTGCGCGACGGTCTGGATTACGCCGGCAAGCTGGGCTTTCCGGTGCTCATCCGGCCCAGTTTCACGCTGGGCGGCACGGGCGGCGGCGTTGCCTACAACCGCGAAGAGCTGTTGGAGATTCTGGCCCGCGGGCTGGATATTTCGCCGGTGCACGAGTGCCTGATCGAAGAGAGCGTACTGGGCTGGAAGGAATACGAGCTCGAAGTGATGCGCGATCTGGCCGACAACGTCATCATCATCTGCTCCATCGAGAACTTCGACCCCATGGGCGTGCACACCGGCGACTCCATCACCGTGGCCCCGGCGCAGACGCTCACCGACCGCGAGTACCAGAAGATGCGCGATGCGGCCATCGCCGTGATGCGCGAGATCGGCGTCGAAACGGGCGGCTCCAACGTGCAGTTTGCGGTGAACCCCGTCGACGGACGCATGACGGTGATCGAGATGAACCCGCGCGTTTCGCGCTCCTCCGCGCTGGCCTCGAAGGCTACCGGCTTCCCCATCGCCAAAATCGCCGCCAAGCTGGCTGTGGGCTACACCCTGGACGAGATTCCCAACGACATTACGCGCAAGACACCGGCCTGCTTCGAGCCGACCATCGACTACGTGGTGGTCAAGATTCCCAAGTGGCAGTTTGAAAAATTCCCCGGAGCCGACGAAACGCTGGGTCCGCAGATGAAGTCCGTTGGCGAGGTGATGGCCATCGGGCGCACCTTCAAGGAAGCCCTGATGAAGGCCTGGCGGGCTCTGGAAACCGGCAAGAAGACCGGCACGGAGATTCTGGAGCCGCGGCGGCTGACGCAGATGCTGGTGACGCCGAAGCCGGAGCGTCTGGGCTACATCCGCTTCGCCTTCGAGCGCGGCCTGAGCGTGCGGGAAGTAGCGCGGCTCACCAGCATGGACCCCTGGTTTCTGCATCAGATTCGCGAGATCACGCTGGAACAGGGCAAGATCGCCGCGTCCTCGCCGGAAACCATCACGGAAGATGAGCTGCGCCGCCTGAAGCGCCTTGGCCTGAGCGACGAGCGGATCGCCACCGAGTGGAAGCTCGAAGGCCACGCCGGCATTCAACGGGTGAGGGAACTGCGCGAAGGGAAGGGAATCAAGCCCGTATTCAAGCTGGTGGACACCTGCGCCGCCGAGTTCGAGTCCATGACCCCCTACCTCTACTCGACCTACGACGAAGAGGACGAAGCGCCGCCCACCTCGACCCCGAAGATCATCATCCTGGGCTCGGGGCCGAACCGCATCGGGCAGGGAATCGAGTTCGACTACTGCTGCTGCCACGCCGCTTTTGCGCTCAAGGACGACGGCTACGAGACCATCATGGTTAACTGCAACCCTGAGACCGTCTCCACGGACTACGACACCAGCGACCGGCTCTACTTTGAACCGCTGACGCTCGAAGACGTGCTGGCGGTCTACAACCACGAGGCCCAGTCCGGCGCCCCGATCGGCGTGATCGTGCAGTTCGGCGGGCAGACGCCGCTCAACCTCGCTCAGCGGCTGCGCGCGGCCGGCGTGCCCATTATAGGCACCTCGCCCGAGTCCATCGACCTGGCGGAGGATCGGAAACGCTTCGGCAAGTTGCTCGATGAGTTGGAGATTCCGCAGCCCCGCGGCGGGACGGCTACCAGTGTGGAAGAGGCGTTGGCCGTCGCCGGGAGGATTGGCTACCCGGTGCTGGTGCGGCCAAGTTATGTGCTCGGCGGCCGGGCCATGGTGATTGCCTACGACGCCGAGGCCGTGGCTCAGTACATGAAGCAGGCGGTCGAGTACTCCCAGGAGCGGCCGGTGCTGGTCGATCATTTCCTAATGAACGCCACCGAGGTCGACGTCGATGCGCTCTGCGACTCCGAAGATGTGCTGATCGCCGGCATCATGGAACACATTGAGGAGGCCGGCATCCACTCCGGCGATTCTTCCTGCGTACTGCCCGCCGTCGGCATCCGCCCGGAAACCCTCGAAGTTCTGCGCACCTACACCCGCAAGCTGGCTCTTGCGCTCAAGGTGGTGGGTCTGGTCAACCTGCAGTTCGCCATCCAGCGCGACGCCGAGGGCCAGGACCACGTCTACGTGATCGAAGTGAACCCACGCGCGTCGCGCACCGTGCCGTACGTTTCAAAGGCTACCGGCATTCCGCTGGCCAAAATTGCCGCGCGGCTGATGACGGGCCGCAAGCTGCGGGAACTGCTGCCAACCCAGCTCGCTACCGGCAAGGATCTCGAAACCGGCGCGCATTACTACGTGAAGTCGCCGGTCTTTCCCTGGAACAAGTTCTCCGGCGTGGACACGGTTCTGGGCCCGGAGATGAAATCCACCGGCGAAGTGATGGGGGTGGCGGCCAGCTTTGGCGAAGCCTTTGCAAAGGCGCAGCTCTCTGCCGGCCAGGTGCTCCCTACCGGCGGCACGGTCTTCTTCAGCGTCAACGACCCTGACAAGCCGGCGGCCGTCGAGCTTGCCCGCCGGTACGTGCATCTCGGCTTCAAGATCGTAGCCACCGAGGGCACGGCCAATGCCCTGGAGAGCTCCGGCCTCAGTGTCGAACGGGTCTTCAAGGTCAAGGAAGGCCGGCCGAACGTCGTCGACCTGATCAAGGGCGACCGCATCCAGTTGATTGTGAACACCCCGCGCGGCCAGGACACATTTTTTGACGAGAAGGCCATTCGGCGGGCAGCGGTCCTGGCGCGGATTCCGACCATTACAACCATCGCCGCCGCGCAGGCCGCGGCGGAGGGGATTGCCGCCATGCAACGGCATCACACCACGGTCTACGCCTTGCAGGAACTGCACCGAGCCAGCGGCGCCTGAGAGGAAGGACGGTCGGCGAGGGAGCGTTTCGGCTTCAGGAGATGCCCAAGCGCTTCAGTGTTTCGATCGCCAGCGCCGGAGGGCAAACCGGGCCCCAATGGAGTAGCCGAGCAGGGCTGCCGCGGGCCATGTGCCCAGAAAGGGTCCATCGTTGTCGATCAAACCGCTGGGCCTGGGCAGGCTGAAAAATGTCCGCGTCAACTTTTCCGTGGCGTCGCATTGGAAACACGCGTTGGGTCCGGTCGGCATGTCCAGAATCCAAAGGCTGATGATGAGCAACCAGATAAGGCCTGCCAACCAAACGGCCGTCGCCATTTCGTCCTGCCAGACGTGGGTTACGGCGTAGCCCACGACGAGCGGTACGAAAATAGACAATAGAAGGATGGCAGACTGCGAAACCCTGGGCGGGTTCAGGACGTAGCCGAGGAGCATGAGCGCAAGCCAGGCGCCAAGGGCAAGAGCGGTGTGCGCGAAGAACCGCAAAGCCTGCTGGGACAGCTTTGAGTCGCCCTTTTCCTCTTCATCATTGCGCAACAAAGACTCCATCCGCCCGGCTCCTGAAAATGGCCTCTTTTGCAGACTATATTCTATTTATTACCATACACTTGGGCGCAGAAGTGAATATTTCCTCCCCGGCTGCCAGGCAGCCAAACGGGCAGTTCCAAGGGCCACCGCGGGCTCTACAATGGAATCATGCTGATTGAGGGCATTCTTGCCGCGGTTCCTACGCCGTTCTACCCGGACGAGCGGGTCTATTTCCGCAAACTGGAAGCCAACATGGCTCGCTATTCGCGCAGCCTGCTTTCGGGGATGCTGCTGCTGGGTTCCACGGGCGAAGCTGTCGCACTCAATGACGCTGAAACCCGCGACGTTCTGCGCGTAGCCGCCGAAGCCGCGGCGCACGACAAAGTGCTCATCGCCGGCGTTGGCCGCGAGAGCGTGAAGGCCACCGTAGAGCTGGCTGAGGCGGCGGCGGGGTTCCAGTACGATGCAGTTCTGGTCCGCACTCCCACGTACTACGCGAGCCAGATGTCCGCGGCGGCCGTTCTGCACCATTTTCGCAGCGTGGCCGACCGCTCGCCTCTGCCGGTCCTGCTTTACAACATCCCCAGGTGTGTCCCTTACGATATTCCCATCGATCTTATAGCCGAACTGGCGCAGCACCCTAACATCCTTGGCATCAAGGATTCCAGCGGCAGCATCTCGCGGATTCGCGCCACCGTCGGATCCACCCGCAGTGCTCCTCGGCGCACCGTGACCGTTACCCCTGTCTTTGAGGCCGTGACGGCGCGCATGTTAGCGGTGAAGACCGGGGAAAGCGGCACATTCGTCTCCGCTGGCGACCTGGCGGGCGGGTCGGCGCTGGCGTCGGCTCCCCCCGTTGCCGCCATCAAAACACGGACTAAAGAAGTGGGCTTTCAGGTGCTCACCGGCTCCACTGCGATTCTGCTCGAATCCCTTGAAGCCGGCGCATCCGGGGCCATCCTGGGGTTTGCCGCCTGCGCCCCGCAAGCCTGCCAGGAGGTCTATCTGGCGTGGAAGGATCACGACCTGGAACTCGCGGAAGAAAAACTGCGGCGCATCTCCGATCCCAGCCGGCGGATCGTCGGAGAGATGGGGATCAGCGGGGTGAAATACGCCTGCGACTTCAACGGATACTACGGAGGGCGTGCCCGCGCGCCACTGCTCGCGCTTACGGCTGACGAGAAGGCAGAGATTGAGGGACTGCTGGCCGGGACTCGCAATTAGGGCGTTCTTTGGCAGGCGCCAGGGCCGGGAAGGGAACTGCTGTGCGTCGTTTCTCTGAGAACTTGTCCAGAAACCGTCGTCAGCACGGCTGCTTTGAAAGGGCACGACTTCAGTCGTGCCGAAAAAAGGCCGAAATAACGAGGGTTTTAACCCCTGAGGGATTTTTTTGCCTCCGGTTCGACACCTCTTCAGAGTTTCTGGCCAGGTTCTGCAGCCCAGCCGGGTCCGGGCTGCGGCAGGGTCCATCCCGCCAACCGCACTCCGGACCCATGCGCCGCTCTTGTATTAGTGTCAGTCGTCCACCGGCGTTGCCGACCCACGGAGGGATGAAACTGCGTCCGACGATGCCGCCGCTAACTTGCTAACTCGCTCGTCCCCGCTTCAGCGGGGGCTAACTCGCTGCATTTGCCATCCTGTTTCTTTTTCGATTGCGGGAAAAATATCGAAAATACGTTGGCTTCGCACTTGATTTGCCCTATCCTCTGGTTTTGGATTGCGAACGACCCAGGACCGAAGCGTATCGGCTCAAAAACAGCGGCTTTCGCTCCAATCGCCCGCAGTGCAAACCAATTCAAAAACCGGAGTCCCCGAGATGCCAGCAAACAAGCGCACATGGGCTGAGCCCTTCAAGATCAAGGTGGTTGAACCCGTCAACATTCCCAGTCCGGCCACACGGGAAAAGGCGATTCGCGAAGCCGGCTACAACACCTTTCTGTTGCGGTCCGAAGACGTCTATATCGATCTGCTGACCGATTCCGGGACCACCGCTATGAGCGACCGGCAATGGGCCGCCATGATGGTGGGCGACGAGGCTTACGCCGGCAGCAAGAGCTTCTACCGCCTGGAAGAAGCGGTCCAGACCTGGTACGGATACAAATACGTTGTGCCCGCGCACCAGGGACGCGGCGCGGAAAACCTGCTCTCGAAGACTCTCATCAAGCCGGGGGACATCGTTCCGGGCAACATGTACTTCACCACCACCCGGCTGCACCAGGAACTGGCCGGAGGCACCTTCGTCGATGTGATTATCCCCGAGGCCCACGACCCGAAGAGCACCCATCCTTTCAAAGGCGACGTGGATCTGGCCAGGTTGGAGGAGGTCATCCAGACCTACGGCGCCGGCCGCATTCCTTATATCAGCATCGCCGCCACGGTGAACCTGGCCGGCGGACAGCCGATCTCGCTAGGCAACGCCAGGGCGGTCCGGGAGCTGGCCCACAAGCACGGAATCCGCGTGATTCTCGACGCCGCCCGCGTAGTCGAGAACGCATACTTCATCCAGAAAAGAGAACCAGGGTTCGAGGATTGGTCGATTGCGGCCATCGTCAAGGAGCTTTGCTCACAAACGGACGGCTGCACCATGAGCGCCAAGAAGGATCCGCTGGTGAACATCGGCGGCTTCCTGGCGGTGAACGATCATTCGATCTATGAAGATGCGGCCAACCTCGCGGTGATCTACGAGGGGCTCCATACCTACGGCGGCATGGCCGGCCGGGACATGGAGGCTCTGGCAACCGGCATCGAAGAGTCGCTGCATGAGGACCACATTCGCGCCAGGGTGGGGCAGGTTCTGTACCTGGGGCAGAAGCTGATCGACGCCGGCGTTCCGATCGTAGTGCCGGTGGGCGGCCATGGCGTCTTTCTGGACGCTCGGGCGTTCCTCCCGCACATTCCCCAGGAGCACTATCCGGCGCAGGCGCTGGCGGCGGCGCTCTACCTGGATTCCGGCGTCCGCTCCATGGAACGCGGCATTGTGTCGGCGGGAAGAAACAAGGAGACCGGCGAGGAAAACAAGCCCAAGCTGGAGCTGGTGCGGTTGACCATTCCGCGCCGTGTTTATACCCAGGCGCACATGGATGTGGTGGCCGAGTCGGTGGAATCCGTGTTTGCCGAGCGGGCCAGCATACGCGGCCTGCGCATGACCTACGAGCCGAAGTACCTGCGCTTCTTCCAGGCGCGGTTTGAACCACTGGAGCTGTAAATAGCCGAAATAGGCGCCGCAGGGCCTTATCCAGGGCGCTGCGGTGTTTGATTCAGGCTTATGCGCAATCTCCTATACCAGGTCCTTATGGCGGCTGTTGTGTGCGTGAGTGGCCCGGTTTCAGCGGCTTCGGGGCGCATGAACCGCGAATTTGTGTTGCGCTTTGATTTGTGGGCGTTTTGTTGCGCGGCCCCTGACCCCGAAAAGCAACACTTTCAGTCCATTTCCTGACCCCCCAGGCCCGCAGAGGAAAAGGGCAAGGGCGAAAAGGATGCCGGGCGAAAGGCCGCCCGGCGGCGTCGCAATCTCGATCCAGGGGCCTTCGCTCCGGAGCCTCACCCAAGAATTGATCTTTCGTGGTTTCCCATCGCGGGTGCGGCCGCGCAGAGTTGATCGACGCGCAGGACTGGTACTAGCCCCAGTTCGTCACGAAAGAGGTCACAATTCGCCTAAGTGATTCAGAATCAGTTCAGGCTACGGCCGAGTCTGCACTACATTCGCGTTGGAATCGGAGATGTTCGGGCAGGCTGATTCCGAGCTGCCGGAGCAAAGATTTCTGCTCTGCTGTGATTTCGCTCACCGTCGGTGGTGGGCAGAACGATGTCGGCGCTCTGCAGTGTGGATAGCAGGGCGATGGCTCTCATCGGCGTCATGGGCTGGGCGTTATCGACACCGCTTGCCGATGGCGTTGGCACAACCGGAGGCCGGCACTTCAGCAGATGTTTCAGGGTGATCTCCGACGACTGGCAGCAGATGTACGGGCATCCGATTTACTTCCTGGAGACGTTCGTGGATCCGGAGCGGTTCCGCGGAACCTGTTACCGTGCGGCCAACTGGGTGCTGATGGGCTGGACGACGGGACGCGGCAAGCAATCCAACAGCTATGTTCCGAACCGGTCGATCAAGGAGGTTCTCGCGTTACCGTTGACGAAGCGTTTTCGCGAACTGCTGGGGGGCGTGGCATGAAGAAGA
>JBEKZJ010000171.1:0-10952 GCA_049509995.1 Occallatibacter sp.
TACCCGCCAACCAGGCAGGGCACGATAGACCGGCCGCGAAAATGGCATGTCACGATTCGCAGCGCTAAGGTCAACTCAAACGCATCTTCTGAGAACCCTTTCTGCCTTGCGCAGTGGACGCAATCGAGCCCGCTCGCGGATTCTTCGGGAGTGTCAAGCGGCAATATCCTGCGGCTGTTTGACAGAGGGAGTCAATGGTGCGGAGTCATCGCAAGCTCGCCGGCGGCGGGTTCACCTACGACAGTTTTTGGAACAACTCGTCCGGCAACGTGATTCCCGCCGCGGCCACGTTCTCCTTCAGGTGGGTGGCCGACGATGTCCCTGGAATCGGCAGGATGATGCTGGACCGCCGTAGCAGCCATGCCACGGCAACCTGCAGCGCAGTTGCGCCGATCTCCTTGGCGACTTCTTCAAGTACCCCGTGAGCCTGCCGGTTCTGTCCCAGTGGCGCCCACGGAATGAACGCAATTCCGTGCTGCTCGCAGTGGTTCAACAGGTAGTCCCACTCCCGGTCGGCGAAGCTGTAGCGATTCTGCACCGAGACGATCGGGACGATCTTCCGTGCCCGCTCCAGATGTTCCAACGTCACGTTCGACAGCCCCACGTGCCTGATCTTCCCCTGTTCACGCAGACGAGCCAGCGTCTCTACTGAAGCATCAAACGACACCGCCGGATCAGGGACGTGAAGTTGATAGACGTCGATCCGGTCCAGGCGAAGCCTCTTCAGGCTGCCTTCCACGGCTGCCTCCAGATGCTTCGGGCTGGCATTGTGAACCCACTGTCCGGGGCCTACTCGTTCCCAGCCACCCTTGGTAGCAATCACCAGGGCTGGTGGGTACGGCGCCAACGCCTCGGCGATCAACTCCTCTGAGATGAATGGACCATACGAATCAGCCGTGTCGATGAGGTTCACCTCAAGTTCTACGGCACGCCGCAATGTCGCCAGCGCTGCATCGCGATCTGGTGGAGGCCCCCAGATACCTTTACCTGTGATGCGCATCGCGCCAAACCCCAGGCGGTTGACCGTGCAATCTCCGAGTTGAATGGTGCCCGCGGCTGCGGCGGAGGGGGCCTGCGTGTTCTGACTCATAGCGTGACTCTCCTGTTTTCGATTCCACTCCCGGTTGCATGCTCAGATGGGGACGGACCTGGCGGCCTTGCCTTAATAGCCATTTCCCGTTTTTGGGCGGCTCTCCGGCTCGCTCGGCAACCACCACGTCAGCATCGGCGAACACTCTCATGAAACGCCAGACGCCGCAAAGAATCGATCCTCCGCGGCGGCCGCCGTTCCTTGAACCTTGCTTTACTTGCCCGCCTCCGTCACCAGCCTTTCGGCCCTGGCCATAGCGTCCAGGCGGAATTGTATTTCGGCCTCCACGCTCTTGCCGACGGGGAGCCAGTCCTGATGGGCAACGCTCTTGGCAAAGGTATCCATGCGCGGACCAAAAGCGGCGCCGATCGCGGCGATTGCGGCCTGCGCCTTGGGCAGAACTTCGTGGAAGTGGGCAATCTCCCCGGCGGCCTTTTCGGGGTGGTAGCCAAGCCGGTCGCCAGCCTGCATGGCATCCACCAGAATGTCGGGCGGATCGGAGACGGGCCAGGTCCAGTGCATCGCGTCGTAGGCGCCGCGCAGCCTGGTCATGGCGCCGGCAAAGCCGTCTAGTTCGCCGCGGCGGGCGGTGAGGCCGGCAGTCCGGCGTACCTCCACCGTCACCTTGGCTGCAACGCTGCCGCTCGGCACGGAGATCACCGTCGTCAGCGTGTTGCCCTCAAAGGACCAGCTCCCCTTGCCCGTCGGCCCGGTGCGCTTCACCGGATTTGCGTTCATCGTCACCTCAGCCGGCGGCCAGTCGGCGGGCAGGCGTAACTCGAAGCCACGGTTCTTCGGCATCCCCGGATAGCCGCCCTCCACCGGCCCAATCTCCACCCGCAGCGTGTCGCCGGTCTCGGTAGCCTTCACTGGCGTCCGCGCAAAGACCCCGCGCTGGTATTCGACCGCAACCCCCGAGTCCTCATACACCGAGTAGCTCGAAGTTTCCCCCGGCTTCAGCGGCCACACGTTCACAATCAGCGGGTCCACCCGCTTTTCACCCGTGTAGCGCATGGGCGGCTGCATGGGCACAATGGCCCCGGCCTTCAGATACACCGGCGTCTGGTCGATAGAGAAGTCGCGCTCTACCGTCGCCGGCCCGGCCAGGTGCTTGCCCGTGGGCCACTCGATCCACTCGCCCTCCGGCAGCCACACCTTTTCCGTGGCCAGTCCGGTCGCCTTATCGGCAGGCGCCACCACCGGCGCAGCCAGCATCTGCTCGCCGAAGAGATACTCATCCTTGCTGGTGTAGGCGGCGTTCTCCTCAGGCCAGTCGTAGTAGAGCGGGCGGAAGAACGCCACGCCCGTGTCGTAGGTGCGCCGCGCCTCCGTATAGATGTACGGCTGCAGGGCATAGCGAAGCTGGAAGGTGGAGCGCAGGACGGACGAGTACGGCTCGGGATAGGCCCAGATGCGCCGCTCCGACTCGGGATTCTTCGTCGTGTGCGTGCGCAAAATCGGACTGAACGCGCCGAACTGCACCCAGCGCGTGTAAAGTTCCGGCTCCACGGCACCCGGCATGTGGCCGCCGATGTCGTGGCTCCAATAGGCGTAGCCCACGTTGGCCGCCGTCGCCGTGAACCACGGCTGAAACGCAAACGAGTCCCACACTGAGATCGTGTCGCCGGAGAAGCCGATCTGGTACCGGTGGTTGCCCAGCCCGCCCCAGCGATGGAAGAGCAGCGGCCGCTTGCCTTCGCGCTGCTGATCGGTAAAGTGCACGTAGTTGAGCCACCAGGTGGGTGTTACGCCGGCCATCTTGGTGCGGTGCGCCTGCTGCCAGTCCAGCCACCAGAAATCGACGCCCTGCTTTTCCAGCGGGTGGTGAATCAGGTTCATGTAGTTTGTGGTGAACTTCTTGTCGGTGATGTCGAAGGGCACGTATTGCTTGGTTGTCGGATCGATGCCCATGGCCTTGGCCATCTCAGGGTAGTGGTCTTCCCAGGGCTGGATGCCCGAGGCCGGGTGCAGGTTCAGGCTGGTCTTGAGGCCGTCGGCGTGCAGCCTGCCCAGGAACTGGTCGGGGTCCGGGAACAGCAGCCGGTTCCAACTGTAGCCAGTCCATCCCTTGGGGCTGTCCGCGTCTAGTCTGCCGACTTCATTCGCGAAGGTCAGGTGCCAATCCATGTCGATGACAAACACATCCAGAGGCACGCCGTTTTCGTGGAAGCCGCGGACGATCTCCTCGATCTCCTGGTCGCTGTAGGCCCAATAGCGCGACCACCACGCGCCGAAAGCGAAGCGCGGCGGCAGCGGGATGCGTCCGGCCACGCGCACATAGTCGCCCAGCGCCTTGCGATAGTCGTGACCGTAGCCGAAGAAGTACCAATCCTGCCGCTCGCCCGCCGGCCGCTCGGTGACCCACGGCCAGGGGCTTTTTTCGCCCTGAAGAAAGCGGAAGTCGGCCGAGTCGAACAGCGGCCGAGTCGAGTCGTCCACCAGCGCCCAGCCGGAGCGCGAAACCAGCCCCGGCTCGATCGGCTCCTGGGTCTTGCTGCCCCGCGCGCTGTCCAGCGTGCGCGTGGTCCCTTGCAAATTTTCAGGGTCGTCTAGGCCCGGATGCCAGACCACCGGCTTGCCCTCGACCGTCAGCTCAATGGAGAGGTCGGCCGACGTGAAGTGACCATCGGAACCGGATGCGCCAGCCACGCCCGGCGTATAAGTCAGCGTGAGCGCGCCGGTCTTGATGGTCAGGTTGTGGCCGCCATCTGTTACATCCTGCGAGAACTTCGGCACGGGCAGGCGGCGGTTGATGAACACAAACGAAGCGTGATTCTCAAACTTGCCGTCCGCCGCCCACTCCATACGGATCAATTCGGGGGTGAGCACGGTAAACCGCGCCTTGCCCAGCGCGACCACGGCCTTTGGATCGGCCACCGGATCGGTGACGGGTTCTCCCTGCGAAGGCCGGACAGCCGGGGTTGAAGAGGCCGCAACCAGCGGCGCCTCGGCTGCGCGGGCTAGGGCCTGCTGCCCCGGCATCTGCGCCGTCGTCCCCAATGTCCATCCTACTACGAGTGCGATTGCGGCAAAGTGTTTCAATGAAATGTGCACAACTTCCTCCCTCGTTTTAACCGGAATCTCCTTTTTACCGCTGATTCGCTCAAATTCTACTGCCCGTGGGCTGGTTTCGATCGGCCAGACCTGCATCTGTAGCCGAAAATGTGGCCAACTCCTCGCAATTCCGCACTCGGCCACGTGTCCGGGAGCGTTCCTCGTCGATTTCTCCGACACTGCTCCATCCTCCCTCGTTCTCAGCCATTCGATTTGCATGCCTTGCGATCAGTCGTCAGTTCGCTGGAATTGGCAACAGTGCGATCCTTCGCAACATCGCCGCGAATCGCGCACGCGTCAGGAATGTGATTAGCATCAGCTTGGTTGCCGACAATCAATTCCACTTTTATGAAAAATGTGAGAAAGTTAGAGCAAATCACCCTTAAGTGGGCCGGACCTTCCGCGCCTGACTGTTCTAGGGCCTGTTCACACTACCAGTAAGATGGCGCTGGGAGCCAGTTTTTCTCAGTTCCAGGAGTGAGGAGTGACGCATACCGGGTGTCTGCTAGCGACGATTGACGACGAAATGAGGAAAACTGGCCCCAGCCCTTCGGGTTGCGTCGAAAATGCGGCCATACTTCGTTGTCGTCCTCGACCGTGGGGCCGCCACAGCCTTCGGACTCCGCCTCGTCTGGCCGCATTTTCGTCCTCAACGCCATCCGCCCTGGTAGTGTGAACAGACCCTAGCTGGATTTTTGCGCCGGTGGCGGCCTGTGACCGTACAGGCTCATGCTGCCAGTGCGATTGTTTTCTATCCGTCCAGGGATGGCGGCCGGAAGCCCGCCACTTTGCATGCTCTTATCCCATTGCATGCCTTTTTGGGAGTGGAAACCTATGTATCGTCGTGGAATCAAACTGCTGCTCATGTTAGCCGTCATGGGATTTCCGGCCCTCGCCCTTGCGCAGCCGCCGGACTCTGCGCCGGACACGCAGGCTCAGATCGCCGCCCTCCAACAGGCCGTTCGCAATGCCCAGTCCGCCAGCGAAAACGCCCAGCTCGCCGGCGATAACGCCTGGATGCTAGTCTCAGCCGCCCTGGTGCTGCTGATGACCTGTCCGGGCCTGACCCTGTTCTACGGCGGCCTAGTCCGCAAGAAGAACATCCTCGGCACCATGATGCAGAGCTTTGCCATGATGGGCCTGATCACTTTCCTTTGGGCGCTGGTCGGCTACTCGCTGGCCTTCGGGCACGGCAACGGCTTCATCGGCGGTTTCGAGCACGTCTTCCTGCGCGGCGTGGGCCTGACGCCCAACGCCAATTACGGCGGCACCATCCCCGAGCAGACCTTCATGGTCTACCAGCTCATGTTTGCCATCATTACCCCGGCCCTGATTACCGGCGCCTTTGCCGAGCGCGTCAAGTTCAGCGCCATGGTCGTCTTTCTTTCCTTATGGTCCCTGGTGGTCTACTGCCCGATGGCCCACATGGTGTGGGGCGTGGGTGGACTGTTGAACACTACCGGCGGCCAGTGGCCGGTCCTGGACTTTGCCGGCGGCACCGTGGTCCACGTCACCTCGGGTATTGCGGCACTGGTCACTGCCCTCTATCTGGGCAAGCGCGTCGGATACCCGCACACCGATATGCCACCCCACTCCTTGGCGCTCAGCTTCATCGGCGCCGGTCTGCTGTGGTTCGGATGGTTCGGCTTCAATGCCGGCAGCGCTCTGAATGCCGGTCCGCTGGCCACCAGCGCCTTTGTCAACACCCAGTTCGCCGCCGCTGCCGGCGCCATCGGCTGGGTCATCTCTGAGTGGTTACAGAACGGTAAGCCCACGGCTTTGGGCGCCATCTCCGGCGCGGTCGCCGGACTGGCCACCATCACCCAGGCATCGGGCTTTGTCCAGCCCACGTCCGCACTACTCATCGGCCTCCTCGCCGGCGTGGTCTGCTCCTTCATGGTCTTCAAGGTGAAGAGGTTCTTCGGCTACGACGACTCCCTCGACGCTTTTGGCGTGCATGGAGTCGGAGGAACCATGGGCGCCCTGGTTACCGGCTTGCTGGCTTCCGGAGCCATCGACGCGGTTTTCGGCAAGGACGCCGCAGGCCATCCCATCGCCACCGGCGCCATTGACGGCAACTGGCATCAGGTGCTCAATCAGGCCATCGGCGTGGGCATTGGCTGGGGACTCTCGATCCTGGGTACGCTGGCGCTACTATTCACCGTGGACAAGCTCATCGGACTGCGCGTTTCCGAAACCGACGAAGTCGCCGGTCTCGACCTCACCCAGCATGGTGAGGAAGGGTACGATCTCAACGCCTGATTCAATACCGCGGGGGCTGCCCACAAAGCGGCTCCCGCCTGTTATGCTGCCCAACGAGGAATTTGCTCATGCTCAAGATTGAAGCAGTGATCCAGCCCGCCAAACTGGATGCAGTAAAGGAAGCGCTGATCGAAGCAGGCATCGATGGCATGACCATTCTCGAAGCCCGCGGCCATGGCCGTCAGAAGGGCCATACCGAGTTCTATCGCGGCCGTGAATACACGATCGACCTGAACCCCAAAATCAAGATCGAAGTGGTCATCAAGGACGATATGAAGGAGAAAGTTGTGCAGGCCATCCTGGGCGCGGCCCGCACTGGCCGCATCGGCGACGGCAAGATCTTCATCAGCCGCATCGATGAAGCCATCCGCATCCGAAACGACGAACGCGGCGAAGCGGTGCTTTAGCCGCTCAAAGGGCTTCGGTGGCTCTGTTGACATCCTCAATAGGCGGGTTGCGGAGCTCTCCAATCGACGCCGCCACGAAAGCCTGTTGGATTTGTGGGATTCGGGTGTAACCTGGTCAAAAAGGTCTGGCCGACTTCGTACCACCCGGCATACCCAACCAGCCACCCGGCCACTCCGCGGCCCCTCTGAGGGGATTTGGGCGGTTTCGTGCTGGGAGGCAGGGAGCGGCAATTCGTAACGTCTATGTCCCTTCCCAGAAACGTTCCCTGTGGACGCGGGAGCGGCAGCGATCAGATCGCAGTCAAATCATCTCCGTAGCTAACCAAGAGTTGGCTCTCCAAGCGCAATCGCCCTTCTCGATATCAGCAAGCCGCTGGTTTCACTCAACATCAGGGTCCTTTGCTCCATCCATTACACAGTTCCAGTACAAACTAAGCATCAGCGGTTTTAGCCTGCATTATTCATGAAGGCATAGCGAACGGCCTTTTGGGCGGTATGAGATTGCCGAACATGTCGGTGGCTGCGTGATTTTTCCCTGCGGGGGCAGCGACGAACCTGATTGGCATTTGCCGGAGGCGCGGCAGGGGTTTCGGGACAAGGATTTCCCGTGCTGTCGGTTGCGTCAGAACAATCGGGATGTCTTGCGGTGGAGCGACGCCGTTCTACCCAGGCGATGCTCCCAGTTCCATCGCCATGTGCCGGAAGGTGGCCAGAAACGGAAACGATTGCGGCAGGTGCAGGACCAGCCGCCGTACTGAGGCCATCACCCTCGCCCCCAGTTTCAGGAAGCGTTCCCGCAGTGTCCAGACTTGCGCTCTTGCGCAATCGGTGCCCGCGCAGACAGGCGCAGTTCATTATCCGGCGTGGGCAGCTGCCGGTTCTGACTCGGCCGACGTTCTGCGCAGAACAGCATGGGAGATTTACATGGCGGGCGGCTATCAGACCGCTGGGGAGAGTACACGCCGTGGAACCAACATCTGGCCCGATACAGGCGGCGGCTGGATGAACGGCCGTGGCGACGATACCCAGACCATGTTTGTCGGATACGGGCACATCGTGGAGTTCTTCACCAGCTTTGCGTGGTGGAAGACCAATCCTCACGATGAGCTGGTCGATCAGGGGGACCATTGTCTTGCTGAACCTGGCCATCTACACGCGGTTTACCCGCCGCAGGGAGGCAAGGTGACCCTCCACCTGGAGCCTGGCGCCTATGGCGCCGAATGGTTCAATGCCAACAGCGGACAAAGAATTCCGCTGACAGAGGACGCCACCGGCCCATCATGGACCTCGCCTGATCCGCCGGACGACTCCGGTTGGCGCTATACCCACGATTGGGCACTTCTGCTTCAAAGGCGTTGAGCGCAGGCGGCGCAGCTCTTGTCGCGCATCCTTGCGCAAATACGTTCCAACCTCGAGAGGCCGGTATGGGGGCGCCAAGCACTTGAGTGGCGTCTCCGCGGTCTGATAGGGGTCGAACCGCTTGCCGATCGATTCCTTCGGGAGTTCGAGACATCAAGTGAAGACGCCAACGAATCGCTGCTAACGCTAGCGGACTTCCTGGTCGTGCTCCGAGAAGTTGAATACAAGCCCACCCACACTGAATCAATTTACCTCGCTGCGCAACGTCGATTCAAACAACGGCTCAGACAACATCGCGCCGCATGCGCGGCGCGATGGTAACAGGCCTGACTTCCGTGCCAACCGGTGCTTATTGCACGGTCACGTTAATGTAGAACGGCAGAGAGACCTGGTTTTCGCTGCCATAAACCAAGATGCCGTTATTTGTTGTCGATCCGCTCCCTGGAACGATGCAATTGTCGCCCGAGCCGCCGGGGGAAGCGACACACAACGTGCCCACTTCGTCCGCCGTGATCGTCACCGCATAGGTTCCGGCAGGCGTGCCCAGCGAAGACTGCGGCGCCAGGACGGTTGTGTTGCAGGCTGTAATGCTCACCGCCAGAGCGCCGCCGGCAATCATCAGGAACACCATCAGCAGCATACGTCCCTTTTCAAATGCCCTGCGCCGGAAGAACAGCCCGATCATTCCGAAGCCAAAGATTGCGGCCAGCGTGACGGAGGTCGCGCGAGCGTTCTGGCTGGTGGTGGTGCCCGCGGATACATCGGTGTAAATAGTCACGGTCGCCAGTCCCGGCGTGCATTGCACTGAGCCGTCGGCAGTTTGTGTCGTCGTTGCCCCGGAGGGACACGTAATATCCACGGCGTTGGCCACGTTCAAGTCCGGGTTGGGATAGGTGAACGAACACTGTGTGTGTGGCGGCAGGTTGTCACAGGCCAGCGAGACCGGGAAGTTAGAGGCGTTCAACTGGGCGTTCTTTCCAGCAAGCCCATAACCGAGGATGGAGGTGAGAGTTAGATTCATGCTCGCCGTGGAACCGGCTTGAACCGTCAGCGACGGAGCAACCGTCTGTGACGCCGAATTGCCGGATTGGGTAATTTGCACCATGGGCCCACGGACAGACTGCAGCAACGTTGACGTCGGCCCGGTAAGGCCCAGGAAATTCGCATCCCCGCTATACACCGGAGAGATGTAGTGCGTGAAGATCACCGGCGAATAGCTGACACCCTGGGGCACGTACCACAAGCAACTTGTGGGGAACGATGCCTGGGCGCCGGTGGACGTGCCGGCGTTCTCGATGGTCAGCACTCCGGCGCCGGCCGAGTTAGGGCATGCCACGCCCGAGTATCCGCCCGGGGCCGTGTATCCGGCCAGAATGCACGTCGCCGCGCCGATTCCCGTTGCGGAAGTTCCCGGCGGGCACGCGGTCACGTTGTCCATCACCGTAAGCTGCCCGGTGGGAACGCCCGCGGCGGTGCCCACTTTCATGATGAAGTTGTATTGGTAGGGCGTTTCCGATCCGTCGTACGGAACGGTGCCGCTGCCAGTCCCCGCCGGCACGAACGGCAGGTTGATATCGGTCGGATCAGGGAAGGTGGGCAGCGCAATCCCCGTAATGGCGGACTTGGCCACCGTAACGGACAACGATCCCGTCGATCGGCCGTAGACTCGATCGCCGCTGTAGTCCACGGTCATGGTCTGCGTCCCCGCCAATACCGGCGCCAGAGCAAAATTGGCGCTGCCATTGGTCAAATTCGACGTTGCCGTCGCCGTTACCGGCGTAATGGTGGGAATACCCGCGTTCGGTCCCGAACTCGGAATGACCACATTCCAGGTTGTGTAGCTCACCGTGACACTCCCGGTGGGGGCAACGCCTGTGCCGGCCGTCGGAGCCACCGTTACTGTGATCGGCGTATCGACCACCTCTGCCGCTTTGGCTCCCCCGGCAAGGCTGGTTGCGGAGTTGGCGAGCGCCAGTCCCACGCCGGTAACGCTGATGTTTGCCGGACCGTTGATCGCATTGCTGGTAACACCGATCGTGCTGGTCAGCGTGCCCTGCTCTCCAGCCCCTGGGTCGAAGGTAACGACTACCTGGCAAGTGCCTCCCGCGGCCAATGGGCTGTCAGCTTCGCAGGTCCCGTCAGCGGCGGTGAAATCCACCGCATTGGTGCTGGTATAGCCGGTGACGGTCAGCGTCGAGTTTCCGGTGTTCGTAAGGATGGTGGTTTCATTTGTGGAAGATGTAAGTGCCGCAGGTGTAGGCAAAGTAAGCGCGCCGTTGGTGCTCACGAGGGTGACGGCCCCGCCCGAGGCCTGGACCAGATAGACATTGTTCGCGCGGTCAAGAGCGACCGACGAGATACCGCTCACCGTCGAAGCAACCGCGGTCTCACCAGCGGGATTCAAGGCGCCGCTCACGTAGGGAATGCGCGTGGTCCCGCTCGCCGAGGAAATATAGACCGCGCCCGAGGGATCGATCGCCAACCCCGTGGCGCCGCTCAAGTTGTTCAGCAGGGTCGTTGGCGCGCCCATGCCGCCCTGAAGCTCAAAGAGGTTCACGCCATCGATCACGTAAACATTATTAGCTGCATCCACGGCCACAGCAGTTGGAGAGGTAAAGCCGGTGGTCAGCATGGCCTCCGTCTGTCCCAGATTGGTCGTGGTCGAGGCGCTGACATCGCTCAGCTTTACGACCCGCCCATTGCTCGGATCGGCGATGTACAGGTTGTCCAACCCGTCCGCGGCCAGTTGCAACCCGGTAGTACCTAGGCCGCTCACCAGG
>JBEKZJ010000172.1:0-10935 GCA_049509995.1 Occallatibacter sp.
GACTGGTGCATCCGCCGGACGTTATCCGGGGCCAGACGCGCCGCCATCGGCTCGACGCTCTTACGCTCTCCCGGAAGCAGCAGTCCGGTGCAATACGACTTCAAGGGAACAGCACGATCCACGTGCCCTGCGGCCTCCGCCAGGCTGTCAAGATAGGCCGCAAGGCGCTGCTGCCGGGCGCCTGGCGTTTCGGAGTTGCCGCTCATGCCGACAGCTTACCCGCATCCCACACGAGGGGAACCAGGATTTTTCTGAGAGGTATCTACTTTATGACACAGTAGTACTAGGAGAGGAAGCGGTTACCAGCCGTCTGTCACAGTTGCTGGACAAGATGACCAAGGCCGGTCATGACCTTTATTACAGTGAAGCCAAGAGAGTCTGTCTCAGCGGGCCAAACGCCCAAGTTTCATGGGCATCGCAGGCGTGGTTGACACTTGGCGGCTGCCTTTGCAAGGATGAGGCGGCGGAAGCTCTGCGGCGAGCGGTGATCGAGGACCAGACTGCAATCCAGCCAACAACCGCCTACCTTTACCACCATGTTGTTGAGGCCATGGTCGAGTCGGGTATGAGGAATGAAGCACTCGGGCTGATCAAGAAGTATTGGGGCGGGATGGTTGACGCCGGTGCAGATACGTTTTGGGAGGCCTACGATCCCAACGACTCAAGATTTTCGCCATATGGGGACGTACACATCAACAGCTTTTGCCACGCGTGGAGTTGCACGCCAGCTTACTTTTTCAGAGGACTGAAGCTGACAAGCTGACGGACCTCTCACCCGTGTGCCCGAATCGAATCAGTTGCTGTTTCTGAACCTTGAGACTTCATCACGCTGGAACGGCGTGGCCACCGAAAGCGATCTAAACCTTAGTTCGTCGTCACGCAGGAGTGCACATGCACCGCAAAGTTGAAACGACCCTCATGGCAGTATTGCTTCTCGCAGGCGCACTTGCGAACGCTCAAACAGCCAACACAGCCGATCCGTTGAAGAGCGGATTTGAGAACCCGCCAGCATCCGCGCGGCCGCGCGTTTGGTGGCACTGGATGAACGGGAATATCTCGAAGGAAGGCATCAAGCTCGACCTTGAGTGGATGCATCGAGCCGGTCTTGGCGGCTTCCACAACTTCGACGCCGCTCTGCAGACGCCGCTTGTGGTGGATCACCGACTGGCCTACATGACGCCCGAGTGGAAGGATACGTTCCAATACGCGACAACGCTCGCCGACCAGTTTGGCATGGAAGAGGGCATTGCCGGGTCGCCGGGATGGAGCGAGTCCGGTGGTCCGTGGGTTCCCGCTCCCGAGGGCATGAAGAAGTATGTCTGGAGCGAGACCAGCATCGAAGGTGGAAAGCCATTTACAGGCAAACTGGCGCATCCGCCGCAGAATACCGGGGGCATTTCAGGATCTTGCCATTCACGACATGCTGCCCGGACCAGAGGGCGCCAAAACCCCTCAGTTCTACGCGGACGCTGCAGTGGTGGCGTATCGCAGGGCCAGCTCCGATCTTCCGCTTGAAAAGCTGCAACCCAAAATGACAGCAAGCGGGGGAACCCCGGATTTCACCATGCCATTGCCAAGGCAGACGTGATCGATCTGACATCAAAGATGCAGCCAGACGGCACACTCATCTGGACACCGGCTGCCGGCGACTGGGTGGTGCTTCGGTTGGGCTATTCGCTACTTGGTATCACGAATCACCCGGCAACCGCTGAGGCGACCGGTCTTGAAGTGGACAAGCTGGACCGGCGATTTGTAAAGAACTACTTCGAGAAATACCTCGACAGCTACAAGCAAACAGTTGGTTCCAAGATGATGGGCACGCGCGGCATCCGCTACGTCGTCAACGACAGCTGGGAAGCTGGCTCGCAAAACTGGACCGATAACATGATTGCGCAGTTTAAGAAGCTGCGCGGATACGATCCAACGCCGTGGTTACCGGTATTGACCGGAAAGGTGGTAGAGAGTTCGGCAGCGAGCGACAGGTTCCTATGGGATTTTCGCAAAACGATTGCGGATTTGATCGCGAACGAGCACTACGGCCAGCTTGAGGACACGCTACACGAGTGGAAGATGGGCCACTACGGCGACTCGCACGAGTCGGGCCGTGCTTTTGTTGCCGATGGCATGGAAGTGAAGAAGTTCAACGAAGTGCCCATGAGCGCGATGTGGACGCAGACGCCAGGCGTAAACAAAGAGCAATTCGGCTATGACGCGGACGACCGGGAGTCGGCGTCGGTCGCGCACATTTACGGGCAGAACCTGGCTGCAGCAGAGTCAATGACCGCGGCCGCGGCACCGTGGGCCTGGTCTCCGGCAACGCTCAAGCCGACAGCCGATCAGGAGTTCCTCAACGGCATCAACCGCTTCGTTATTCACGAGTCGGCCCACCAGCCGCTCGTCGGCAAAGCGCCGGGAATGACACTCGGGCCATTCGGCCAGTGGTTCAATCGCAATGAGACTTGGGCTGAGCAAGCGCACGCCTGGATCACATACCTCGCGCGCACCAGCTTTATGCTGCAGCAGGGGCACTTTGGCGCGGACCTCATCTACTTCTATGGTGAGGACTCGAACCTGACCTCGATCTTCGCCGACAAGTCTCCAGAAGTGCCGGCTGGCTACGGCTTCGACTATGTCAACGCTGACGCCCTGATTCACGAACTGAACGTCTCGAACGGGATGATCGTCACACCAGGTGGGATGACCTACAAGCTGCTTGGGCTCGATCCCTACAGCCAGCACATGTCTCTGCCGGTGCTGCGAGCCATCCATGAGCTCGTTAACGCTGGCGCGACCGCCGCCGGTCCAAAGCCAGTCGATGATCCAAGCCTCGCAGATAACGGCGCTGAGTTCAAGAAACTGAGCGACGAGCTCTTTGGAGATGGAACAGGTACACACAAATTGGGACTGGGAACAGTCTATGCGGGACAGAAACTGGGCGACGTCTTTGCGGCCATGAACGTCGTTAAAGACTTCGACTACACCAAACCCGCTCCGGAGACTCGCCTCGAGTTTGTCCATCGGAAGCTCGCAGATGGGGATCTCTACTTCGTCGACAACCGAGGAGACAGCCCCGCGAGAGTGGATGCAACGTTCCGCGTCGCAGGCAAGGCGCCGGAGCTTTGGTACGCCGAAACAGGAACCACCAAGCCGGCGTCTTACAAGATTGCAGCCGGCCGAACCACCGTGCCCTTGGACCTGGAACCCTGGGGCACGGTCTTTGTAGTCTTCCGCAAAGCAACTAGCGCAGTGTCGCGCATAGTCCCGGTGGAGGCCGAGACGCAGCTCGCTACGCTTGACGGACGTTGGTTGCTGAGCTTCCAGCCGGGACGGGGTGCTCCCAACAGCGTCTCGCTGGACAAGTTATCCGCATGGAACGAGAGCTCGGACGCTGGCATCAGGTATTTCTCCGGTGCGGGTACCTATACAAAGACCATCGACGTACCTGCGGCGTGGTTAGCAAGTGGGGCGAACGTTTGGATTGACCTTGGAGATGTGAAGAACCTGGCCGAGGTGGAACTGAATGCGAAGCCATTGGGGATCGTCTGGCATGCACCGTACCGCGTGGACGCAACCGGCGCATTGAAGGCAGGAGCGAACCAACTCACAGTGAAGGTCGTAAATTCGTGGGTGAATCGGTTGATCGGCGATGAGCAGCCGGGAGCAGCGCGAATCACCTTTGCCGATGTGAAGCCTTATAAGGCGAACTCACCGTTGCTGGCCTCAGGGCTGCTTGGGCCGGTGGTGGTTCGCGAGGATACCCACTGAGCTGAACCGCTGAATCGCGAGGGACTGCCAAGTGTCGGATCGGGTGAATATGCTGATGACCGGCATATTCTCTTCGGCAATCTAAGAACGGTGGGCGACGAGGTCGCAAAATGGCTTGCGAACCCGCAAAACGCAGAAAAGCCGGAGGAAATTCCTCCGAGAGTGGAGGCGATTCAGCGGGCCCTGGCCTGCCAATGCAAGGGGGATGCGGGGCGGTTCAGCGATGAGGAAGACGGGCTTGCCCGCCTACCGGAATAGCGGCAGGCAGCCGAGCGTTTCCTTTGTTTGATGTACATCGGGTTTATTCAGACGATTGTGGCACGGTTGCACACGCTGCTGTTTTCCGTGGCCTCGATGTTTTCTCTTGCCACGCTGGGGATTGTGATTTACCCGTTCGTCCCTTTTTCGCCGCTGCTGATTTCCGGTCTTGCGCTATTGGCGCTGATCGCGTGGGCGTTCTTCAAGGTTTTCAGCCAGATGGATCGGGACCCGATTCTGTCGCGGATTGTGAACGGGGACGATCGGAAGCTGCAAAGGAACTTTTATTTCAAGTTTGCCGAGGCAATGGCGCTGCTGCTGCTCACGATTGGTACCTCGTTGCTGCCGGGAGGAGCCGGCCGCCTGCTAAAGCTGGTGCAGACGTTTTTCAATCAAGGAAATCAGGGGGCGAGGGACTATCAGGCGTCCGGTTTGGGATCGGGATAACACCTGTGCCTCGCCAAGACTCCGTCCGGGCGGAAAACGGCCTCGCTTTCTGCTTGAAGGAGTCTCGGAATCCGGCCCGCCAGCCGCAACTCTGCGTGGATTTACTTTAGCGTATTATGCGCAAAGTTCCTTCATGGAGTATCCGCTGGAAACGATTGAATAGATGGTCGTTGTTCCGCTCAGACGAGGTCAACAGTTCCCTGCGTTAACACCCCCTTTGGCAGCGTGAAATAAAGTCGGCACAGGACCAGCATAGCGCTGGAATCCAGTTACACGCAGGAATTACACGCCGGATTGGGCGGTTTTGGCCAATTCTCACCCGCAATGTGCTCCAAAAAGGCCAACACTGCGGTCCTTAGAGTAAATCCACGCAGAGTTGCGGCTGGCGGGCCAATTTGGGCGAATCGGTGTCAAGCGGCGTCGATCGCCGCGACTTTGCCGTCTCGCAAGGACTTAATATCGCGCAATGGCGGCTGACCGAAGAAACGGCTGTACTCGCGGCTGAACTGACTGATGCTTTCGTAGCCGACTTCGTACTCCGCGCTTGTTACATCAAGCCCGTCCATCAGCATGCGCTGGCGTGCGGTCTGCAGCCGAAGCTGCTTCTGGTACTGGAGCGGGCTCATCGCCGTCAATCCCCGAAACTGATGGTGGAGCGTCGACACGCCCATGCGTGCAATTGCTGCGAGTTCCTCCATGTGCAACGGCTTGGCGTAGTTGGCTCGGAGCCACGCAATCGCTCTTGCGGTTCTGTGACTGAGATCGCCTGTCGTTGCGATGGCGCGGAGGCGTTCCCCTTGCGGGGTTCGAAGGATGCGGTAGACGATCTCACGCTCAATGAGGTGGCTGAGAAACGGAATATCCTCGGGAGTATCCAGAAGATCGATCAACCGGCGGCAGGCGCCGAGTAGGCCGACTGTCGTCTCCCCAACGGCAAGTCCATGTGAGGAAGCAGAGATTCTGGATTCCGGAAGATCTTCCCGGCTGATCACCTCTCGCACTGTCGGCATATGGAGCCGGAGAAACACGGAAAGCAGGGGGACCTGTTTTGTGGCTTCGACGATTTGACTTTCAGCGGGAACGTCGATCGACGAGAGGAGGAAGGATGATCCGTCGCAGATGTAGATGGTTCCTTTGAGATTGACACGCTTCCGGCCCTGAACGAAGACCGTCAGACTGGGTTCGTACGTGGCCAGAAAGCACGGCGTGGGCGCCGTTCGACGATATAAGGCCAGAACGAAAGGAATCAAAAATAGCCGACCTGATCAAAGGAGTCAAAGATGAAGTTATCGCGTGTATTGGCGCTGTGCACGGTTCTTGCCTCGACGTTGTGCGCAGCTCAACAACCCAAGAGTTTTTATTTGAAGAGTGGCGACAACGTTCTGACTTACGGAGACAGCATCGCCGAACAGCGTCTCTACTCCGCCATCGTTGAGGCGTTTGTGGCCACGCGCTATCCCAGCCTCAATGTTTCGTTCGTCAATTCGGGGTGGGGCGGCGATACGGTGTATGGCGGAGGCGGAGGCCCAATTGACACGCGCCTCAAGCGGGACGTGTTCCCGTATCATCCCAATGTGGTCACCATCATGCGGGGCATGAACGATGGCGCTTACCGCCCGGCGACCGACGAAAACGATCAGAAGTTCTCCTCCGGTTACCGGCATATCGTTGAGAGCCTCCGCGCCAACCTGCCCGGCGTGCGCATTACAGCCATCAAGCCTTCGCCCTACGACAACGTTACGCGCCCGCACGCGTCGAACGGAATACCGGATTTTGAGTACAACGAGGTATTGCGCGGCTTCGGCATGTGGATTGGCAATTATGCGGAACAGGAGCACCTGGACACCGCGGACATGAATACGAATGTCGTGACAATGCTGCGCAATGCGTACGCACTCGATCCCGAAACAGCAAAGACCATCGTTCCCGACCGGGTGCATCCTTCGTTTGCGGGCCACATGGTGATGGCTGAGGAGCTTTTGAAGGCCTGGGGCGCGCGCCCCGTTGTCAGCGCGGTGACAATTGACGCCTCAAAGCCGGCCGCAAAGATTGAAACAGCCACCGACGCTAAAATCACCGAGCTCTCAAACCATGGTTCGCTCAGCTGGACCGAACTTGATGATGCCCTGCCTCTTCCGTTCAAGCAGTGGGAAGATATGTGGGGCAGCGGCGCCGTAGTGACGCTTGTGATCAAGATCTCTGACCTTACCGACGCGCTCAACCTGCAGATTCTCAAGGTAAAGGGACTGCATGCCGGCACCTATTCGGTCAAGATCGACGGCGATTCAATTGGCGCTTTCAACAGCGACGAGTTCGCCGCCGGCGTCAACCTTGCCCTGCTCAAGACTCCGGCCACCGAACAAGCGATGAAGGTCTACCAGCTGGTTGTCTCGCAGGAAGATATCCACTTCGACTGGTGGCGTCATATTGAAGTGCCTCTGGCCGACGACGGGCTGCAGCAATCGGCTTCCGCCATCGATTCCATGCGGGCACTCGAGGGTGGAATTGAGAATAAGGCGCATAAAGCGGCCCAACCCGCTCCGCACCATTTCGAGGTTGTTCCCGTTCAGTAATTGAAGCCGAACCTTCGCGGGCGCCCGCTATTGACGTTGGCGCCCGCATGTTCATTGCCGCTATGTATGTATATTTCGCGGAGGATCGAATGAACGTGCAACGCTCCACCTCTCGGCGTAATTTCCTCAAGATATCTTCGGCGGCCACCGCCATCGCCTCGCTGCAAGGCACCGGCCTTGCGTCTCGCCGGCCCCATGTTGCAACCGTCAACGGCGCAGCGCCTCCGGCCACTGTCGCGTCCGGCAAGAAGCTCATCGATCTGGTCAACCCCATGCAGGGCACGGACTCGACGGTCGAGTTTTCGCGCGGCAACACGCTGCCCATCGTGGCCCTGCCTTTCGGCATGGCGCACTGGACATTGCAGTCAAGCGCAACGCCGGGCTGGTTTTTCAATCCCGGCACGAACCGCCTGCAGGGTATTCGGCTCACCCACCAGTTGAGCCCGTGGCTTGGCGACTACGGATACGCCACCTTTCTCCCTTTCAACGGAGATCCCTCGCCTGAAGCCGATGCTCGCAGCTCATCGTACCGGCCGCGCGAGCTCGCAATCAGCCCAGCGTACCTGAAGTTACGATTGATGCGTTATCGCTGCCTGCTCGAGCTGACGCCGACCGAACGCTGCTCCGCGATGCGCTTTACGTTTGAGGACTCGGGCCCATCGGGCCTATTGATCGATCTGCCGGGTGAAAACGCAGCAGCAGAGTGCGATCAAGAGGCAGGCATCGCAAGAGCTCTGACCCATGACAATCGCGGCGGAGTCCAGTCCAACTTCGCAACCTATCTCGTGGCCAGCTTCGATACACCCATCGCAGGTTTCGAGGTCAAGCAGCTCAAAGGCCGTCGTGTGGCAGTCGTTCGTTTTAACGCAACTGCTGGCAAACCGGTTGGTGCGCGCGTCGCATCGTCGTTTATCTCCTACGATCAGGCTCAAGCGAATCTCACGCGAGAGATCGGCACGAAATCCTTTGAGGCCACCGAGCAATCGGCGCAGCAGACCTGGGAGCATGCGCTCGGCCGCGTGCGCATCGAAGGAAAGACCGAACGCCATCATCGCACTTTCTACTCCTGCCTTTATCGAACGCTGCTTTTTCCGCGCATCTGGCACGAGATTGACGCAAGCGGTAAGCCCATCCACATGAGCCCGTACACCGGACGCGTTGAACCGGGCGTTCTCTACGCCGATCATGGTTTCTGGGACGATTATCACGCGTGGTATCCGATGATGCTCTTGCTTTATCCGGAGCGATTGAGCGAGATTCTGCAGAGCTGGGTCAACGCTTACAAGGAAGGCGGCTGGATCCCGCAGTTCCCCTGCCCCGGCTATCGCGGCGCCATGACCGGCAGCCCGAGCGACATTATTTTCGGCGACGCAGCCGCGAAGGGATTGACGGGCTTCGATCTTCCATCAGCCTACGAAGGGCTGAAGAAGCAGGCCACGCAGGTCGTTCGCGGATACGGCTTCGGCCGCGGCGCGCTTGAACCTTACCTCAAATATGGCTATGTCCCAAGCGACAATGGCCGCTCAGGCGTGGCCGAAACCCTCGACTACTCCTTTGGCGATTTCTGCATTTCGCAGGTGGCGCATGCACTTGGCAAAAATGAAGAAGCAGCGCAATTCCTCAGTCGTTCTGCAAGCTGGAAGAAGATCTTCGATCCGGGCACGAAGTTTTTCCGTGGCAAGCTTGCCAGTGGCGAGTGGATCGAGCCCTTCGACCCCTTTTCGTGGGGCGGTCCTTATGTTGAAGGCGGGGCCTGGCAGTACCGATTCAATGTTCCGCACGACCCCGCAGGTCTTATGGAGGCCTTCGGTGGCAAGACTGCTTTCGTGACGCAGCTTGAAGCAATGTTCAACCAACCTCCTCGCTTCAATGTTGGCGCATACGGAGCAGAGATTCACGAAATGTCGGAAATGGCCACGGCGGACTTCGGCCAATACGCGCAGAGCAATCAGCCGGTACACAACGTGCTCTATCTGTTCACGCTTGCCGGACGCAGAGACCTCACGCAGCACTACGCCCACCGGGTGCTTGAAGAACTCTACACTCCCGACACGTTCCCCGGCGACGAAGACACCGGCTCAATGAGCGCCTGGTACATTCTCAGCTCGCTTGGCATCTTCGCAGCTTGTCCCGGCGATTCAAAATGGACTCTGGGCGCACCGTTCTTCTCGAGGGCGACGATCCAAGTAGCGAGCGGCAACACGTTGCGCATCGACGCGAACGGCGCAGCCGGCGACAGATTCCTAAGCCGCATCACCTTGAATGGCAAGCCGACCAATGGAATGACTGTGGAGCAAGCCGAGCTGGCCAATGCTCATCTTGTCTTCGACGCCGTTTAGAGCGAGCGCAGGAATTCGCGTAGGAAATCCTGCTCCAGTGGCGCCTTGCTTCAAAGTTGCGGAGAGCATGCAAAGTTGTGGGGTGGCTCTCCCCCGACGTCCCCTTCATATTCTAAGTCACCGTTTAAGTTGTGCTCCTGCACCGGCACCGAGGCCCTCGGCCGCTCGCGGACCGGCTCAGTCCAGTCTCACAACGTGATCACCCCACAACTTTGCATGCTCTCATCTAAAGTAGTCCAAGAGATACTCGTCCACTTCGATTCCAAACCCCTGAGCGTTTTGCCAACAAAGTCTACACCGCTTCGCTGGTCGCATCGCGGCGCTCCTGGTCAAGCCTCACTTGTTGAGGCCGGGCAATTCCAAACTCTGGGAGGATCAGGCCGGACTGACGGCGGGCCGGCTGGCCTCTGGACGAACGACGAGCAACAGCCGCCTGGAGTGAGGTTGCACAAAATGGTCCCGGCGGTCGGCCATGGTCCGGAAATGCCAGCTCGCGGAGTGCTTCCTGGTTAGCCCGTTCCTCTCGATCGACATGTCGGGCCGCCTCCGATGTGGGTCAAGGCGTCAGTCCCAAGGAGCCCTGGCAGCGAAAAATTTGGACCTAGGGCTCACTCGGTTGACCATGGCGAAGATTGAGATCCGCGAACCGACTTGGAGTAGTCTAAGAAAGGCAGATTTACGCTACCAGGTTGTATTTGGAGTTTGGGATGGGCGATTTTGTTCTCAACGTCAACGGTGCGCACGTCAGCGTTAGCGCCTCTTCCGAAGAGACTCTGCTTTCCGTCTTGCGCAATCGGCTTAATCTGACCGGGACCAAATACGGCTGCGGGGAAGGCCAGTGCGGGGCCTGCACCGTTTTGCTCGACGGGCGAGCGACTCGTTCCTGCCTGGTTTCGATGGCATCAGCGAACAAGGCAAAGATCGTTACCATCGAGGGTCTGGAGCAGGACGGTAAGCTCAGTGCCGTTCAGCAGGCATTCCTCGACGAGGGCGCATTCCAATGCGGCTACTGCACCTCGGGCATGATTCTGGGTGTTACATCTCTGCTGCATGAGCGGCACAACCCCACGGAAGAACAAATCGTTGAGGCAATGGAGGGGCACATCTGCCGATGCGGCACCTATCCCCGCATCGTCGAGGCAGTCAAGCGAGCTTCCCGCTTGCTGGCCCAGGGGGCAAGCCGATGAACCATCGCGATAAGCCCACAACTGAATTTGCCCAGAGCATTTCGCTAGCCCGGCCCGGCACCTCCGGGCTGGATCGTCGCGACTTCCTGAAAATCCTGGGAGGCGGGTTGCTGATTTGTTTCACTCACACTTCCTCGTGGGCGCAGGAATCGGGGCGGGCATTCGGTGGCCACGAGCTTCCGAAAGAGCTAGGCGCATGGCTGCATATTGCGGCAGATGGCCAGGTGAAGGTGTTTACCGGCAAGGTTGAGGTCGGGCAGAACATACGCACATCCCTTGCCCAACTGGTAGCCGAGGAGCTGAGAGTTCCTTTCGACGCCATCACCATGGTGATGGGTGATACCGATCTGACTCCCTGGGACATGG
>JBEKZJ010000173.1:0-10870 GCA_049509995.1 Occallatibacter sp.
GGCTTAAGCGCGCCGACCCCTGGAGGGATTTTTTCGCGAATCGACAGCCGCTGAAAGATGCCGAACGACTACTAAGCAGGCTGTGAGTATGACGGCCTTTTGAGAGCCTTTGCGTCATGGAAATGCATTGGGCTCAGGAGGACTTCAATGAAGCAATTGCGGATTTGGATGACGCCGCGCCAGTCGATTCGATCCTTGCATCGAGTTCGTCGGGGTTGACCATGAGCGCGATACAATCCGCATGCAAGCATCCCGAGCGCTGTCTGATTGGGCATCCCTTCAACCCGCCCCATTTGATCCCGTTGGTTGAAATCGTGGCAGGCACAAAGACATCTCCCGAGGCTGTCAAGCAGGTCATCGCGTTCTGTTCCTCCATTGGAAAGAAGCCTATCCATCTGCGCAAGGAAGTCGTTGGCCATGTGGCGAATCGATTGCAGGCAGCGCTATACCGTGAAGTGGTGAACCTGATTGAGGAGGGCGTTTTGAATGTGGCCGACGCGGACACGGCGGTGTGTTGGGGATACGCCTGCACGAAGCAGTCGTCGGAGTGCGGCAGATCGAAGGCCATGAAATGCGCCTTGCACTCCATCCCGGCAATCACCACCACGGCCCGCCGCGGCGGGTCCGCCTGCGCCTCGCCCGGCGCGTGGCTCAGCGGCACAAACATCTCCTGGCCGCCAACCCTGGACTGCCGTACGTAGTCCTTCACAATGGTGTAGCCGCCCGTGCATTCGTACTCACCTCTCAGCCGCTCGAAGATCCGCTTGGCCGTGTGCCGCTGTTTCTTCGGCCGCTGCTTGTCTTCCTCCAGAATGGCGTCGACGACGCCTTGCCACGGCCCCAGCTTCGGCCGCTGGATCGGCTTCTGCCGCCGGCATCCCGGCGGCAACGAATACTCCAGCATCTTCCCAACCGTCTTCCGCGCCAGCCCAAACTCCCGGGCCACCGCCCGCCAGCTCTTGCCATCCACAAGAACCGCCCGCCGCACCCGCGTCCGCGGCGGCGGATTCCACCGTGTACATACCTCCGGTGTTCCACAGCCAACAAGCCGCCTCAAGGGCCGCGAACCTCGTTCGTTACCCCGGGAGCACCTGTTGTTTGTGAAACCAGAATCTGGCGGTGGTCTACTTTTACTCCGCCACGTCACGCCGCTAACGCGGCGCTACGTGGTCTATTTTTGCTCTGGCGCTTAAACCCCTGCATCAGAAGCGTCTTCAAACAAGAAAAGTTCATCGAAACAATGGTTCTAGCCTGGCACCAGAACAACGAAATGTCCTTGGGCATTCAGACGGTCAAATTGGGTCTTGAATTCTTGGCGTAGGCCCCTCCTCTCGGCATGGCTCCGTTCGAGCAATCGCTTCGGATGCTCACCGTGCTCAATCCAAATTCTGTCGAAGATCATAATCTCTGCCATCCTTTCAAACATGTTTAGTTGTTGTGGTCGGTACAGCCGTAGTTCTACAATTCGAAACCTTCCATTGCGCCGCGAACTAAGTTTCCTGTGTCACTTAGCCCGCATAATTCATAAAGGTTGAAGGTATCTGTTTAGCGGGGCGTGGTCGGGATCAATTCCATGGTTTGGGGCTTGGACAGATGGAGCGGCTGCTGCAGGAATGCGGTTGCGGGCCGGAGCTGCCGGCGGCATGTCTGTAGGATACTGACCAACACGCTCTGTGTGCACGCGCCTCGCTCGGTGCGATTGCCGCCCCATACCTTGCGGGTGACTACCATGGGACGAATGGCTTGTTCAGCGCGGTAATTGGTCGCATCCAGGCCAGGGCAGTAGAGAAAAGTGAACATGGCATGCCGTTCGCGCCGCAAGTGGTTGGCCAGGCGTCGATTGGCTGGAGAACGATAGTTGCAATTCAGGGTGCGGTCCAGACGTGCTTCCAACTGGCCGCGGGCAATCGCCAACCCGCGTTCACCGATCCGGTTCCGATTCTGGCGATCCCGCAACTTCAAGCTCGCTTGCAGAATCTCTTTCACCGCGCGCGGCAACTTCGCTTCCCCGGGCCGGGCCACCTCCATCATTTCGCGGCAGCGCCGCAGCAGATGCGGCACACACGTTTGGTGCACTGCTTGGGTAAAGCGCCGGTAGACAGCCTATCCATCCGGCACCATAAACCCGTCAAAATCGGCTCCCCGTATCGAGCTGGCCTGCACGTATCCACGCCCCGGCTGAATGGTATACTCCGTAAGCTTGTCACTGCTGAAGGCCCACATCCAGCACAGCCGTCCGCCTACCTTCCAGCCGGTTTCGTCCGGCGTCACGCTGGGTGAGCCGCGTATCTGTCGCACTAACTCATGGTAAGTGGGTTCCCCTTTGCGGGCCACTCGCCGGAACGCTTGCGCCAGGCCGCCGCGACTTACCTGCAACCCAAAGGCTGTCTCCAGCACTGCCGCCGTCTTGCCATGCGACAGGCCCAATCCCTTGTTCAATTCCGTGGCCAGCGCCACCGCCCGCGCTCCCCATTGCGACGCCGCACTGCCCACCGCGTCCGAGGTCTGGCGCGGATGCCGGCCCTGCACCCGCCGTCCGCAATGCCTGCACCGGCCCACGTGAATCCGAAACTCGCTCCGTTCCACCTTGGGCTGCGGTATCTCGGTCTGATACTGCTTCTCGATGTTGGTCTCTTCCAGTTCGCCGCCGCAGTGCGGGCAACAACCCGGCAGTTCGCCCTCCAGCGTTTGGTCAATCGTAGGGGGAATCGGACGGCGGCTACGGCAGCCATACCTGTCCCCCGCTTTTTGCCCCGGCTTGGCAGGATGGGCTTTTGGCTTGTGACGCGAAAACGGCGACGCCTGGCGCTTTCCGGCGCGTTGCGCCTCCTTCAGAGCGTGCAACAACTCCTGCACCCGGCGCTCCAATCGTTCGTTGGCGGACTTCAACTCCGCAACTTCCTGTCGAAGTCGAGCATTTTCCTCAACCAGCGACTCCATGCGCTCAGAATACCCGTTCCCAAAATCGGATCAAGTAACCCTCTTGAGGCAGCATCAAGGCGCGAAACAAATACCTTTTGGATGGGTATGTACTTGACGCAGGTGACCACAACCTGTAGTGTTTTTGCCCGTGGAGAACTATCCGCGTGATCTGTTGGAATTGGAGGCCTGCTTTTCGACGGAAGCGGCTTGTCGGGAGTATTTGTTTCGCCTTCGCTGGCCGGACGGATTTTGTTGTCCGCACGGCGCCGGACGCAAGGCATGGCCGGTCTCCGACGCCCGCCGGGGCGGGCAGGAGTGGGCCCGTTGCCACAGTCAGGTTTCGGTGACCGCCGGCACGGTCTTTCAGGACAGCCGCTTGCCTCTGACTCGGTGCTTTCGGGCGGCGTGGTGGGTCACCAGCCAGAAGAACGGCGTCAGCGCCATGGGTTTGCGGCAGGTGCTGGGATTAAAGAGCTACAAGACAGGTTGGACGTTGCTGCACAAACTGCGCCATGCCATGGTGCGCCCTGGCCGGGACCGGTTAAGCGGGCGCGTCGATGCGGACGAGACGTACCTGGGTGGTGTGGAAGAAGGGGCGCGAGGACGCGGGACAGAAGCCAAAGCATTGATTGCAGTGGCAGCGGAAGAAGACGGACCCGGCATCGGCCGCATGCGAATGCGGCGCATCCCGGACGCTTCGGCCGATTGCCTGGCGCCGATCATCGAGAGTTCCGTTGAGCCGGGCAGTGTGGTCCACACAGACGGGTGGCTGGGTTACTTGCCACTGGCAGGCAGGGGATACGAGCATCAGATCACCTTCCTGAAGGGAAACAGCAAGACGGCATCGGAACTGATGCCGCGCGTACACCTCGTGGTTGCGCTACGCCAACGGTGGCTGATGGGAACCCACCAGGGAGCAGTGAGCATGGAACATCTGGATGCTTACCTCGACGAGTTCACCTTCCGCTTCAACCGGCGCACCTCGCGCCGTCGCGGCAAGCTGTTCCACCGGCTCCTCGAACAGGCTGTCGCTGTCGATCCCGCCCCGAATAGATCTCTTGTCAAGTGCTCCGCCAACATGGATTCCAAAGACCACAAGATATAGTGGTCACCTGCGTCAGGTAAGTACCCATCCAGAACTAATTGGGGTTAACCGGTGAAGCCCTCCGGGACAGTTGAAGCGGGAGTTTTCGAATTGCCCATCGCTCGAAAACAATCGCTAGGGGGAGAAGGGGACAACGCGCCTGTTTCCCGAATGTGCCGAACATATGCGCCCGGAGCCTCTCCCTGCTTACCACCTTAGTGGCAAGCCCATACTCCCCGCTTCTCACCAGGCAAGGTCTAAAGTGGCATTGAAATATGCTCTAGTCCAGCCGATGATTGTCATGGGAGTTAGGACAGAGATTATGAACAAGACACTCTTCAATTTTTGCTTGAAACTTCAGGATCTGACAGCCAGCGAAACGGGCCAGGACCTGGTTGAATACGCTATGCTCGTTGCCCTTGTTGCCTTTGGTGCGACCGCCTCACTGAAGACCCTGGGCACCGGTGTCAGCCATGTGTTCACCAACATCAGTTCAACATTGGGCTCTGCCTCATAACCCGGAGCCGGCTGCCGCACGCTCAGCAGAGAGCCGCCCTCCCGCCAAGCATTTCAGACCTACGAGACCTCCAGAGCCTCGAAAGCCCCGGGATGTGACAGAAAAGTCCTAAAATCGTCCCTAGTACCCAGACCGCGTGAATAGGTGAGCCATGGACTCGCATTCAATCCGGTTCCGAAGTGACCCAATGAGCACGACCATTTACCCAATCACCCGGTCGCAGTACTAGTCCCGACCATTCATTAAAGATACTTGCTTTCAGCACCCAGCCAGCCTGTGGTTAAAGTCCGAATTCTGCGAATTTCGGCTTGTAAGCCATTGATTACAATGGCTACTCAAAAGAACCTGACTTTAGCGGAAATAGACTTTCACCACAGACTGCTACAGGTGAACCCATCTGTCCCTTCAGAACTTCTTGGGGATATCGGGGGACATGCCTTGTCCCTATCAAGTGAGGTTGGAAGTTACCTGTAATCGGACATTCAAGGCTTTGCACATCTTTCTTAATGTAACTGGCCAAATGAGCGAAGCAGCGCATCGCACCAATGTACGGTTGAGCAAGGGTGTATGAATGTACAGATTCATGGTTCCGTTCCGCTTACACTCCGCAGGGTGGCTTCTGCTTGCCTTTTGCATCTTCATTGGCTTCGCATTTTTTAGGGGATGGCTTGGCCTCGCCGTAGGAGCCTTGCTCGTAGCTAGCCTGCTGCTGCACGAAGTGGGTCACATGCTGGCTGCGATCATGCTTGGAATTCCGGTGCGTGAGTTCGGGCTCTGTCTGAGTGGTGCGTACAACCGAAGGGCCTGCTCCGGTCGCCGCCGGGATGAGATCCTCATCTCCGCCGCCGGGCCCCTGGTGAATCTATGTCTGGTACTACCGCTCCTGTTTTTGCCCGTGATCGGGGCTAAACTCGCACTTTGCAACCTGCTGCTGTGCGTCGTAAATCTCCTGCCGCTTCCGTCCAGCGACGGATTGCGCATTCTGCGCGCGATGCGGGGTCCCAGCCGGGATGGTGGCATGATCCCTGCACTCAGCCAGCCTCGCTCGACCCTGCCAGTCCGCCTGCCGTATCGAAATGTATGAAGAGCGGCGTTATCGGCAAGAACGCCGGGAAGACAGAAGTCTTCTATCTGTCCAGTTATTCTCCAGAGCTGAATTCGGACGAGTTGCTCAGCGCCGGCCTGAATCAGAGAGTAACGATAGCCGCTTCGGCAAAAACCGGATGGGCCCTTGCATGAACGGCGGTACGGGCATTGCACGGCATTCAAATATTTGATATTCCGGCCTATTTTCCCGTCTTTTCCTCGTGATACTCCATCTCGGTATTGATGGCCCAGATGTTGTCCTTCGTGGCGACGCCGTTTACGATGTTCTCGACGGCGGTCATGGCAGTCAGCATCGAGTGGTCCTGGTTGTTGTACTTGTGCATGCCGTTGCGGCCTACCAGGAAGAGATTCTGGAAGCCGTCCAGATAATTGCGAATGACGTCGAAACGGTCGTAACTGCCAAAGTAGGCAGGATAGGTCTTGGGCACGCGGACGACGTGGGAGTCTTCCACATTCCCGGTCTTGAGGATGCCGATCCTGGCCACTTCCTCGATGGCCAGCCTGGTCATCTCCTCATCGGAAAGTCTCCACAAAGGGTCGGTGTCGTTGCAAAAATATTCCAGGCCAATCCAGACCTTGTCCGGGCTGGCGACCAGCCAGGGGCTCCAGTTGTTGAATATCTGCAGACGGCCGACGAGCACATCGGGCTCCTGAATATAGATCCAATTGTCTTTGAGCGGAGAGCCGTCCTCTTCCGTGACGGCGAGCTTGCTTGCGAGCAAGCCGACGGTGATGAAGTCGCGATACATGAGGCCCTCGGCCACCTCGGCGACTTCGGCGGGAACTTTCTCCGCGGGCGGCGCGGAGAGGCCGCGCACCAGATCGCTGACGGGCATGGTGGAGAAGAAGTAATCGCCGGCAAAGGTCACCCGTTCACCGGCCTGGTCGACGCCTGCGACGGAAACGACGCGGTTGCCGTCCACATGGATCTGGTCGATTGGAATTCCGAAGTGAATCTCTCCGCCGGCGGCACGGATAAGGTCGGCGGCATGTTCCCAAAGCTGGCCGGGGCCGAGCTTGGGGTAGAGGAACTTCTCGATCAGTGAGGTTTCCGTCTTCTTTTGACCAATGTCGCCGGAGGGCCTGGGGCCGAAGGTCTTCTTGAGGAAATGCGCCACCACGCCCTTCAGCGACAGGCCCTTGATGCGCTGCGCGCCCCATTCGGCGCTGATCTCATTGCACGGCACGCCCCAGACTTTCTCGGTATACGACTTGAAAAAAGTGAGGTAAAGCTGTTTGCCGAAGCGGTTGACGATGAAATCCTCCAGGGACTTTTCCTCGCGCTGAGGCAGCAGCGCCGAACGCATGTAACTGACGCCGCAATGAAATGTACGGACAAGGCCCAGATTCCTGAAGGTTGCCGCGGTCAGGCTGATGGGATAGTCGAAGAAGCGGCGCAGGAAATAAATCCGGCTCTTGCGCCGCCGCACCAGCATCACCAGGTCTTCAGTTTGCGGATCGGGGGCCGAGGTTGCCTCCGGCAGATCGCGCTGCTGGCCCTGGTAGCGGAACTGGCCCTCCTCGCTTGTGCCCCCTTCGACAGGCATCATATCGAGCCACCAGCGCATCACCCGGTCCGACTTGGAAAAGAAGCGATGGCCGCCGATATCCATGCGGTTGCCCTTGTAGCGCACGGTGCGCGAAATGCCGCCGATCTCTTGGCTGGCCTCGATCACGACGGGCCTGATCGCCGAGCGCCGCTGGAGTTCGATTGCGGCAGTCAGTCCTGCGGGGCCTGCTCCGATGATGATCGCTGCCTTTTCAGTCACAGGATTTCTCCGCTTGGATGAAGGGGCTTACGGGTAAATAGACTTGCTCGGTACGCCGCAACGATCGGCTCCATGGTAGAAATCGGAGGTGAAAAGGGCGGTGGAAGAAGCCGCTGTGTAGAGAAGTCCAGGAGGAGGACTTCCCTGCCGTGCTTGAAAATCCCGCAGGTGCGGCGGAATTTCCACTCCTCCCACCGCCCGTGCGACGAGTCAACCATCTTTTCTTTCCGGCAAAAAGAATAGCTGATCTCCACCCGGCTTGGGTAGTCCGCTGTTGACGAAGACCAGAAGCGTACCGGCCTGGAGATCGGCTATTCGAATACAGATTAACCCGGCTTCCGGCCTTTTGTCCGCGAGGATGCTTCCCGCGGCGGGAGCGGCTTGCATTTATCTCTGCACCAGAGCCGGTATACCCCGCTCCGTCAGGGAATGAGGGCCGTACACACCTCACGGCAAGGTCGTGCGCGGCCGTAGTCTGTAAATGGAGTTACTGGAGTCGCGGGTAACCTGACGTGGTTAGTCAAGGCTTTGCAGCAGCCAAAAATGGAAGCCATCCACTATGGCCATCAGCGCCGCCTGGTTCAAATCGCTACTTACTCCCGCGGTTGTCCACGGTTCGTGACCGTCGGCGTTGAAGCTTACAGTCACGCGGACGTGGGCCGCCGTGTCATGGGCGGATACGTCCAACGCTGTGACGCTGAAGGTGCCCAAATGCATCTCTGCGATAGACGGATACCATTTTTCCAATTCGTGCCGCATTGCTTTAGTAAGCGCATCGACCGGACCGGCGCCCTCTGCTCGGGTTGTAGCCACGGTGGAGTCGCCGATCGACAACAACATCGAGGCCTGAACGTATCTGTTCCTGGTTTCGTCGGATTCGTCTAAAACTCTCCAGCTCTTGACGCTGAAGCGATTGCGCAGGGTTGCGAGTACCTTCATGCAGGCCAGTTTGAACGAAACTTCACTGGCCGTGAAACCGCCGCCTTCAATCATCGACAGGTTGGCGTCCATGAAAGTCTGCGCTTGCGTTGGATCGAGAGGAACGCCAAGCGCTTTGGACAGGAGAATAATGTTGGCCTTTCCCGATTGACCGCTTACCCCGATCACAGGGTTGGCGCCGACTTTGGCGGGATCGCACCAGAGGTAAGCCCCCGGGTTTTTTCGCTCGCTGCTGCCATGCATCCCGGCCCACGTGCCAAAAGCGCCTGTGCCGACAATAGGAGAACCGTGGGGCACCTCCAGCGAAAAAGCCGCGCAGGCCGAATGTGCGAGTCTGGTAAGCCCGGTGAGCGATTCGGGAGTGACAAATTCAGCTTCGCCCCTGAGTTGCATGCCGCCGATGACTGAAGTAAGGTTCACGTTGCCGCAGCGTTCACCCGTTCCCAGTAGAGTGCCTTGAACTTGAATGGCGCCGGCAAGAATTGCGGCTCGCGTATTGGCAACTCCAAGACCGCGATCCGTGTGTCCGTGAAATCCGAATCTGGCATCGGGGTAAGTCCGTGTCAAATCTCCAATGACCTGAGTTACCTCTTCAGGGCTGGCGCCGCCGGTGGTGTCGCAAATAACTATCCGGCTTGCTTTCTGGTCCACGCATTGCGCGGTCATCTGGTGGAAGTAGTCCAGGCTGCGTTTGTTGAAGTCGGTGTCGCAACGATTGCCGTTTTCACGCCGGCCGCAATTGGCATCCATGGCGTGTTCAAGGTCCACAATGACCTCAAGACCGTTGTCATGAAGGCACGCAATGGTTTCGTAGGCCATCAGCAGGTTTTCTTCCGGTGTCGTTTCCAAAGACCTCCGCACATCGAGCAGCCTGGATTTGACCACCACGACAGCTACGGGAACGCGCTTTTTGTGACTGAGCATGAAGTGTGCGTCGGGCCATTCCTGCACCTTGGCGCCGCGACCGCGCGTGCGGCCGAATAAAGCCAGTTTCATGGCTCGTGTATCGACATGATAAAGAGCGCTTGTTAAATCTCCTACAAATCGGTTTGCACCGGCAAAGCCGATTTCAGCATAGTGGACGCCAAAGGCGGCCATACGCTCAAGAAGGCTCACGGCATTCGGCACGGAAATTTCGATGTTTGGCTGTTGCATCCCATCCCGAAGACTGGTTTCAAACAGCTCGACTTGTCCAGTTCCAGTTTTCTTCATCTGTCCCTGTTTCCGATTGTGAAAGTGTCCTTGCTGAAGGATGGTCCTGCCGGCAGGTTTCTGAATTCTTATAATACCTCCCCTGGGAGCCAGCTCCAACTTGCCGGGCCACGGCTTCCGTTCAGGCTGCTCGGAAAGAACCCGCCTCAGGTCCGCTGGCCCGGAATCCCTTCGCCTTTCTGCCACCGACGCAGGCCTGGTTTTGTGGAGCCGGCCCTGCGTAGCACGACTCGGGCGAGAAAGAATTCAAAAGGGGAAACGCGATGAAGTCTACAATGCGAAACGCTCTCATCATCACCGCCCTTTTGTTCACTGCTGCTGTATACGGTCAACCTGTGACTCTCACGTTGCTCGAGCGGACATGGCCCGCCTGGTGGATCGCTCAACCTTGTTAGTAACTCAGTTCCAGCACATTGATCGAGTAGGGCGCAAAGCTGTGCTCGAACTTCGGTCCGGCGACTTGAATCCGGCGCTCGACCGGTACAACAGCCTCGGGATTGGCGATGCTGTTGGTCGCGTTCGGCGACTTGCCGCTCAGGCTGATGAACGTCGCTTCCCGCGCCACGCTGTGTATGCCATCGAGCGCAATGTTCAGCGGCGCCGCGTCAGACGACGCATTCACCACCTTGACGAAGAGCTTGCGCCGTTTTTCGTCGCGCGTCACGGATGCGTAGACCCAGGGACCGGCGTTGGCCAGCGTGCTGGCCACCACCTCCGTGCCCAGATGGTTGGCAAACAGCACCTGCACCCAGTCTGCGCGCCGCGAAACACGGCCGAAGACAAGTTCCAAAAGAGCCGACCTCTACATTCGCCCTACGAGAGAGACATCGCTAAAAATGCTGGCGCAGTTTTTGGGGAGGCGGCGGATCTAACTCAACACTCAAAGTTGCTCATCTGTTTGATTCGCAAAGATTTACGAGTAGGCACAGTGAGCATCGACTCGGATTGAAATGACACGTAAACGCCTGATTATAAATGACTTATTGGTGGAGGCGGCGGGAGTCGAACCCGCGTCCGAAATCGCTGTCAGCCAGGAGAGTCCATGCTCAGTCCGGTTCCAAAGATTTCACTTGACAGCGCTCAGAACGGACAAGATGCGCCGCAAGCTAGTCCGATGATCTTGCGCGCGTGACACGGACCGAGCCACGAACGCCAGCCTGCTGAATGACGTCCGCTCGCGGCCCACAGGCAAAACCACGGAAGACGGCAGCTTAGTTAATTAAGCTGCAAGTGCCAGATTGTCGTTGGCAACTTTTGTTTTGCAGGCGATTACAGGTGCCCACACCCTGACATGCCTCCCAAGCCGCAATCGATCCCGTC
>JBEKZJ010000174.1:0-10844 GCA_049509995.1 Occallatibacter sp.
GGTGAAGGAATGGACCACCGGCGACGCCCACGATGTGACCGACCGGAGCTTTGTAGTGCGGCGGGTGATGCGGCTGAACGACGCCTTGCCGGGTGAAAAGCCTGCGCCCAGTGACAAGCAGGGCCACTGGGTGTGGCAGCGGGGTCCATGGCTGCTGGTGGACCGCGTGACGGGGCATATCGTGGCGCTGAAGCTGCCGGACTACGACCCCGGCGTGAGCCAGGTGAGCTGGTTCCGGGACTATGGGGCCTACTGCGGTGTGACGGCCAGCGGGAAGAGCTTGTATGCCGTGGTAGCGCAGGTGGCGGCACGCAAGGCGGTACTGGCTAAGAAGCTGGCGGCCTTCGATCCGGAGAATCACCCGGACCCGGTTTGCGGCGCGGCACAGTGGCAGCGGGAGCCGCTGCGGATTACGTTCCATCCCGTCGGCAAGGACGGAGTGAGCTTCGACATCGTTCCCGGCTCGGCGGTGCTGGTGGAGGATTCGGGCGATGAGCCGGAGACTTCCGCGCCGGCTGTGGAAGTCAAGCCGAATTAGCGGCTCAGCGGGTTAGTGAGTTAGCTAATCAGCAGGCCAGCGAGTTAGCAAGTCTGCAAGTTAGCAAATCAGCGGATGAACGAGCTGACTCACTGCCTTGACTTCAATAAGTCGATATAACTTCGCCAAAGAGCGGCGAGCGCGGTCCATTGATCGTCGGATGGGCTCTCCTGGGTAGATTCGGTGCGGGTGACAAAGTAGAGAGCGGGAATGCCGATGGTGGGCTGCGCCTGCATGTAAGCCCACCAATCCTTGAGGGTGGTGGAGGAGGCGTTGTCAGTGTCTACCAGCGGCCAGCCGGAGATGTGGGCGATGCCCGCGCGGAGGCGCAGAACGTCGGGAACGTTGCGGGTGGCATACCAGATGTCGTTGAGGCGGATCAGGTCGGAAGATTCGCGGAAGAGGGCATTGACGGTTTGGGTTTCGACCATGGCGTCGGGCTTCCATTTATGGGTTTCGCTATAGAGAATCCACTGGAAGCGGCGGACGAACTCGATGCCGGTGGCGGGGCCGGTGAGAGGCAGGCCGGGAGCAGCGGGCGCGCCGACCCAGTCTTCCTTGAAGCCGTCGATGCCGATGTCCTGGACCAGGTGGCGGATGCGCGGGCGGAGATAGGCTTCATACGCCGGGCTGCCTGCGTCGGCAGTTACGCACTTCCCCTGAGCGGTGACGCAGAGCGAGGGGGGAAGGCCGTCGGTTTGAGCTACAGGAATCCACAGGAGGACGTGACGGCCTCTGGCGTGCTGCGCGGCGACAAAGCCCTTCAGGTCAGGCCATTTTTTCTGGTCGACTTCAAAGGTTCCATAGGCTTGCTGCCACTTGTCGTCGATGACCACGGTGCCGACAGGCAGGTTGCGGTCATTGAGGATGGAGAGCCATTTCTCATAGTTGGCCTGAGTAGCTAGCTTGTTGGGGGCCTCGCCCTTCGGGACCGATTCGACGGTCTGCTCGGCCCACCCGCAGAAGATGGGCAGGTGGTGCCAGTAAACGTCTTTGGCCGCCGGTTGCGTGGAGAAGCCGCTCTTGTCGAGCCATTCGGTGTAGGCCTGGAGGGCGTCGAGCGGGTCGTAAGCAAAGGTGATGGCAAGGACGGGCGAGGCGAAGTCACCGTCGAGGGGGCGGTAGCCCATGTAGTCGACGAAGAAGGAGGCGCCGGCATAGCGCGAGCCGGTGTATTCGAGGGCCGGGAACTGATATTCGCCGGGATGGGCGCCGATGCCGATGCCGGTCCAGGTTTTGTCCATGTGGAAGGCGAGAAAAAGGGGCGGCGGGGCGAAAATTCCGGTGATTCGCTCGGGGCGGAAGTCCTGCTCGGAGTCCTGCTGGCGGTCCACGCTGAAGCCGAGGATCTGCGGCATGGCGATCGAGAATTCGAACTGGTTGGCATGGTTGGGGTTGGGGGCAAAGTAACGGTCGGCGTAGAGGGTCGCGTCCCAGGCGTGACCGTCGGTCGTACCTTTGTCCCAGCGGTTCGAAACGCCATTGGACAGGAAATAATTCCGGCCGAGCTTGCCGTGGCCCGCGGCAAACTGCTGAAACTCGATGTGGTCGGGAAAGAATCGCCACTCAAAGCGGCGGCCGGTCCAAAGCGTGCTTTGAGCGGTGGCGCTCAGTTCCCAGGCGCCGCTGCCGGTTTCGCGGAAGGAGAATTCAATCCCGGAGAGGTGCTCTTCCTGGGTGTCGGAGGCGAGGCCTGCGACGATGGGAACTTCGAAGACCGCCTGGTGCTCGCGCTCGATGGTCAGCCAAGGCGGATTGCCGGGCTCAACCGCGACGGAATACAGGGGCATTTGGATGAAATGGGGGGCCTGGGCGATGCCGTGGAGCGAAGCGGCAGGGAAAAGCAGAATCGTTAAGAAGGACTGGCGGAACCATGAGGGCATGGAAAGCTTCCTGGACGGCAGATGGAAGGCATACTATGCGCCACGGATGGCGGCTGTCCATGGGCCGGAGCGGTGCGAATTTGCCGGATGAAGCCGGGTTGACGGTGACGGCGCGCCTTGACACGCAACAGGCCGCGCGTTTCTTATCATCGTAGGCATTCTCTTGGCATCCGGGCGGAGGGAGCACCGGGGAACGGTGCGACCTCAGAAACAGGACGCCCAGATTGGGGTTCCGGGGGAAGGCCGTGTCGAACAGGAAGCAGACGGCAGTTGGGTTTCAGGTAGGCAGGCGGGCGCGGGACTGGAAACGGAGTCCCAACGGCCCGCGGCAACCGGATCATCCATCTCAGAGGTCTGGCCAGAGCGTGGGCCGGGCGTACTCAGCAGCCAGGAACATTCCCGGAGACAAATTCTTTCAGGCAGCCGGTTTGAAGCCGGGTGTGCCTGTGCCCTGAACGGCAGGAGGGGTTTGCGGCCGGGGGCGGACAAGAGATGATCGTGGGGATGAATGTGGGGATGAGCGTGGCGACGAGTTTAGCATTTTTGGCGGGTGGGCCGGGCGGAGCGGGTGGCAGTCTTCCCATGCTTCTGCCCTTGCTTTTGATTCCGGTTCTGTACCTGGTGATGATTCGCCCGCAGCAGAAGCGGCAGAAGCAGTGGCAGGAGATGCTTTCGGGCATCAAGGCGGGCGACCGGGTGACGACGGCGGGGGGGATCCGGGGGATTATTCTTACCATCAAGGACGATTCCATTGTGATTCGCGTGGCGCCGGACAACATCAGGCTGGAAGTGGCCAAGAACGCGATTGCGTCGGTGACTACCCAGGAAAGCTCTTAAGTTTTGCGCATCCCATCCTCCGGTCGACGCGAGTCGCCGCGGCGACCGAAGGATGGGCACCCGCACCCGCATTCCAGTAACAGTGAAAATGGGCCAGAGAAACGGAACTAGAGAAACGGGACGATGAATAAGAATCTCAACAAAAAGATTGCCCTGATCGTAGCGGTCCTGGTGATTTTCGTATACGGCATCTTCCGGGTGCCGTCGGGGCTGAGCGGCAAGGCCCTGATGGAGGCCATGGGCCAGAATATTCACCTTGGGCTGGACCTGCGCGGCGGCGCTCACCTGATTTTGCAGGTGGTGGTCGAAGAGGCGGTGAGCGCCGAAACCGACAATACCGTGGGGCGGATCCAGCAGGACCTGAAGACGGCCAACCTGACCTTTACGCAGGTGTACAAGCCCGATCCGGCCAAGCCAAATCTGATTCAGTTGGAAGGCACGACGCAGGCCCAGGCGAGCACGGTGCGCTCGACGCTGGATACGAAGTATTCCAATGAATACGATCTGACGGGCGGCGGGGCGGACAACACCTGGACGCTGACGATGAGGCCGACGGTCGAGGCGGCTCTGGAAGAGAAGACCGTTCAGCAGGCGATCGAGACGATTCGCGACCGGGTGGATGAACTGGGCGTGAGCGAGCCTGTGATCGATGAGTACGGGCTGGGGAAGTACCAGATTCTGGTGGAGTTGCCGGGCATCTCCGATCTGGACCAGGTGAAGAACATCATCAAGTCCACGGCGCGGCTGGAGATTCACGCCGTGGTGGGCGGCCCTTACAAGGACGAGCCGGAGGCGACGGCCAGCACGGGCGGCGCGATTCCGCCCGACGAGATGATGGTGCACGGTTCGGGGAACCTGGCGACGGGCTCGGATGCGGACGCGGTGTATGTGCTGCGTCGCATCTCGGTGGTGGCCGGCAGCGACTTCCGCTCCGCCGATCCGGGCACGGACCAGAACGGACGCCGGAACGTCCGCTTCACGCTGACCAACGAGGCCGGCGACAAATTCTACGAATATACCAGCAAGAATGTGGGCCAGAGCATGGCGGTGGTGATGGGCGGCCGGGTGCGCGAGGTGGCAACGATTCAGAGCGCGATTCGCGATTCCGGCGAGATCGTAGGCAGTTTTACGCCGGACGAAGTGGCAATCCTGTCGAAGATGCTGCGCACCGGGGCGCTGCCGGCCTCGCTGAACGAGATTGAGACCCGCACCGTGGGCGCGTCGCTGGGCCAGGATTCGATCCGCGAGGGGGTTACGGCGGCCATCGTGGGCGTTCTGGTGGTGATGGCGTTCATGCTCTTCTATTACCGGGCCTCGGGCATCAACGCCGACCTGGCGCTGTTCTTGAACCTGGTGATTCTGCTGGGGTTCCTGGGCTTTTCGGGAGCCACGCTGACCTTGCCGGGCATCGCCGGAGTGATTCTGACCATCGGCATGGGCGTGGACTCGAACGTGCTGATCTTCGAGCGCATCCGCGAAGAGGTGCGGTCCGGCAAGGTGCCGGCAGCGGCGGTGGACCAGGGCTTTGCCCGCGCCTGGACCACCATCCTGGACACGCACGTGACGACGATCGTGTCGGCGGCCATTTTGTTTCTGTTCGGCACCGGTCCAGTGAAGGGTTTTGCGGTGACCCTGACGTTCGGTCTGTTCGCCAACCTGTTCACGGCAGTATATGTATCGCGGGTGATCTTCGATTGGCATCTGGGCAGGTTGAAGTCCGGGGAATTGATATCGATCTAGTCGCCGGCAGCAAGGCTGTCTGATCGAAGCTCGATCGGCGGCGGAAAAATCGAACGCTGGAGCCCCTGGGGGGACCAGCCTCCAGGAAGTGGAGAGAATCAGTGGAATTGTTTCGTGGTGTAAATGTGGACTGGCTGAGGCTGAAGTGGGGTTTCCTCGGCTTTTCTTTGATATTCAGCGTGGCGGGTGTGGTCTCGATGGGCTGGCACTGGGCGCACATCGGGAGCCCGGTTCCGCTGGGCGTGGACTTCCGCGGCGGCACCGAGGTGCAGGTGCAGTTCGCCCAGCCTCCGGACATCAACGCGATTCGCAAGGCCACGGAGGTGGCGGGCATCAAGGATGCGAACGTCGTGAACTACGATGAGGCCAGGTTTAACGAGGTGCTGATCAGCCTGCCGGAGCAGACCAATGAGAATGCCCTGGACACGGGCCGGCAGCAGATTGTGAATGCTCTGCACGCTCACTACGGCAACAGCTTTGCGGATTCCGGGGTCAAGGTGGATTCAGTAGGTCCCACGGTGGGCCACCAGTTGGAAAAGCAGGCCGGGTTGGCCACGCTCTACTCGATGCTGGGCATGCTGGTCTACCTGTGGTTCCGTTTCCAGCTAATCTACGGCGTGGCGGCGGTGGTCGCCTGCTTCCACGACACGCTGATTACGGTGGGGGCCTTCGCACTGACGGGGCAGGAGATCAGCCTGACGGTGATTGCGGCCATTCTGACGCTGGTGGGCTATTCGATGAACGACACCATCGTGGTGTTCGATCGCATCCGGGAGAATCTGCGCCTCAGCCGGCGGGAGTCCTTGCCGGACGTGGTGAACCGGAGCATCAACCAGACGCTGAGCCGGACGGTTCTGACCTCGGGATTGACGTTTCTGACGGTGCTTTCGCTGTATATTTTTGGCGGCCAGGTGCTGCGCGGCTTTTCATTTGCGCTGGTGGTGGGTATTCTTATCGGCACGTACTCCTCCATTGCCGTGGCGGCGCCGATGTTGGTGGCTTGGCAAGACTGGCGGGCGAAGAAGGGCAAGGCAACGGTCCTGCCGGCGGCAAAGCGCGCCAGAGTGTAGGGGTTTGGGTTAGAATTGCACTGGTTTTTGCAGAATACTTGGCAAGTAGTGTGCTGTTTTGATACAAGAGGAGCACACATTTGTGGTACCGTTTTGATGCCGGGAACATTCCGCGTTCCAGCGGTGTCTAAATGGGAGTAACCGACACCCGATCCGAGGCTGGCCATGTTTGAAGATTCCACGTTTGAATCCGGAGGCAGGATCAAGAGCAAGAGCGGACCCTGGATGCTTGTGACGTTCATCGTCAACGGCTCCATTCTGCTGCTGCTGATCCTCATCCCGCTGATCTACCCTGAGGCGCTGCCCAAGGCCATGATGCTAACGGTATTGACTGCCCCTCCACCTCCTCCACCTCCTCCGCCTCCACCTCCACCCCCGGAGGCAGTACACGTGGTTCACGTGCAGTCGGAGATGATGAACAATCAGCTGACGGCACCGACGCGAATTCCGCACGACATCAAGATCGTGGCGGAGAAGGAAGCGCCGCCGAGTTCGGGTTTTGGCGTGGCCGGCATGGAAGGGCTGGGCGGCAGCAGCGGCGGCGTGATCGGCAGCGTGTTTGGCAGCGGCAGCAACGCTCCCAAGGTGCAGGCCGCGGCCCCGAAGAAGGTCAACATCTCAGGCGGCGTGGCGGCGGGCATGTTGCTGCAGAAAACGATACCGGTGTATCCGCCGATTGCCAAGGCGGCGCGCGTCTCGGGCACTGTGGTGCTGCAGGCCGTCATTTCCAAGGCGGGAACGATCGAGAATCTGCGCGTCATCAGCGGGCCCGCCATGTTGCAGCAGGCGGCGATGGATGCCGTGAGGTCCTGGCGGTACAGGCCCTATCTGCTTAACGGAGAGCCGGTGGAAGTGGAAACCACGGTGAACGTGGTGTTCACCCTCGGTGGATAAGGAACCCTCTGGCTTCCTCCCGTTCCATTGGGCGGGGGCCTTGCTTTTGACCTGAATGCGAATCCGGAAAGAGCCGCATTCCCCAGCAACCGCAGGACAGTCGCAGTTCACAAGAAACTCCTTAGGAGGAACGATTCAGTGATTCTCGCTCAGCTCGCACATTTCGCTTCGCACACGGTCAGCAGCCTTGCCTTCTTCCAGGAAGAAGAGCAAGCGGTCGGCTTCAGCCCCTTGCAGCTTTGGGACCACATGGGATGGGCGGTACGCATTATCGCCATCTGCCTTTTTATTGAGTCGATCTGGTCGCTGGCCGTGATGATCGACCGTTACCTGTACTTCAGCGCCGCCCGCAAGCAGTCGCGCGAGTTCGCGCCCAAGGTTGCAGGCGCCTTGAAGGACAGCAAACTGGAAGAAGCCATCAAGATTGCCGATCGCAACAAGAAGTCCCACCTAGCCGAGGTTGTGACGGCCGGCCTGCAGGAGTTTCGTTCCTCCGGCGGTGCGCCCACCGAGGAGTCCATCGCGAGTTCGGAGCGCGCGTTGGAGAGAGCCGAGGCCATCGTTCACGCCAAGTTGAAGAGGGGTCTGAGCGTTCTGGCCACCATCGGCGCCACGGCTCCGTTCGTCGGCCTGCTGGGCACGGTCATCGGCATTCTACACGCCTTCCAGCAGATCGCCACGCAGAAGACCTCGGGCATCGGCGCGGTCGCCGGCGGCATCTCGGAAGCGCTGGTAACCACGGCCTTCGGGCTGCTGGTGGCCATCCCCGCCGTGATGACGTTCAACTACTTCACTGGTCGTGTCGAGAATTTCGACGTGGAGATGGACAACTCCTCGAGCGAACTGATCGACTACTTCATCAAGCAGAGCCACAGGCGCTAAGCGAAGGGCCAGTCGGCGAGAGCGGGAATTTGCGGGGGGCAGCGGAGAGAGTATCTCCTCTGCCCGCCGGCTTGAACCTCGCGCCCGGCGGGTGATTGCTGAGCGACGCCGGAAGCGATCCGGAACAAAAAATTCACAGGACGGAGCCCCAACAATGGGAATCGCGGTTCGCAACGAAGGCAGTAAGGTCAACTCGACTATCAACGTTACCCCCATGGTGGATGTGATGCTGGTTCTGCTGATCATCTTCATGGTCATTACCCCCATGCTGCAAAACAAGGTGCAGATCGATATGGCCCAGGTGAATAACCCCACGGCCATGCCGGACGCCGACAAGGATGACGCCATTGTCGTAGCGGTTACGCGGGATGGCGGGGTCTTCCTGGGGCAGAACAAGGTGGCAGTCAGTGAGCTTGGCGGTCTGGTTCGCGACAAGCTGGCCGACAAACCCGGCAAGACGATCTTCGTTCGCGCGGATGCGCGGGCGCAGTTCCGGGCGGTTGAAGACGCCATCGACGCCGTGCGGACAGCCGGCGTGGACGACGTGGGCTTGTTGACGCAGAAGCGCGAAGGCGGCGGCCCGACGGTTCATTAATTTCGGCCTGGGGCTGTCTATCTAACGATTTGCAGGAAGCGAGGAGTTTTAAGCCATGTCAATGACAACTGGTGGAAGCGCGGGCGGCTTCTTAAACGAGATCAATGTCACGCCGATGATCGACATCCTACTGGTGCTGCTGATCATCTTCATGGTCATCGTGCCGGTGACGCCCAAGGGACTGGATGCGCTGGTGCCCCAGCCGCCGAAGGATCAGAAGCAGCAGCAGAATCCGACCGACCGAACCATTGTGGTCCAGGTTCTCTACCGCCCCGGCGCGGCTCCGAATTACAAGATCAACGAAACCGACGTGGTGAAGGCCGATCTGCTTCCTCGTCTGACCGAGATCTATGCCAACCGCGCAGAACGCGTGATGTTCATCAAGGGCGACGACAATGTGAACTTCGCCTATATTGCCGATGCCATCGATATCGGCAAGGCGGCCAACGTGGATCACATCGGACTGATGACGCCGAAGATCATGGCAGGCCAGTAGCCGGCGGCTTTGAGCAGTTCTCTCTGAACGGGAAGGCTGAGAGGCGATCGACATGGGCCATGGGGCGTTTGTGGATCGCATCGGCCTGATGACGCCGAGAATTCAGGCTGGCCAGCAGGAGATAGAGGGGCATGAAATGCCCCGGCCTGTCTCAGGGTAGCCAGCCCTGTCCGGGGCGGCGAGTTCCGGACGGAAACAGGAGTACAATTTTTCTATCCTGGTTTCGGTTCCTCCCGCCCGCGGCCAGCAGCATGAGATTCCAGGCGCGCAATCTAGAGGCACGACCTGAAGGAGAAGGATACGAACATGAATGGACCCGCACGTTTTACGGCGCTCGTGGTTGCCTTGGCCGGCATGGTGTTTTCCATGAGCGGGTGCAACCGCCTTGCAGCCCGTGACCAGTTGAACAAGGGAGTGGATGCCTACAAGGGGCAGCGATATGAAGAGGCGATCGGACACTTCCAAAAGGCCGCGCAGCTTGATCCGGGGCTGCCCATGGCCAAGACCTATCTGGCCACAGCACTGGCCCAGAACGTGGTGCCCGGGCTGGATACGCCGGAAAACCTGAAGACCGCGCAACAGGCCATCGACATTTTCGAGGAGGTTCTGGCCAAGGACCCCACGGATGTGAACAGCCTGAAGCAGATAGCGGGCATTAATTTCAGCATCAAGAAGTTCGACGACGCCAAGGCATTTCAGAAGAAGGTTCTGGCAGTGGACCCGAAGGATCCGGAGGCTGCCTATACAGTCGGCGCAATCGACTGGACCCTGGCGCACGAGAATGCGCTGAAAGAGCTGGTGCCAGCCGGCATCAACGATGACGGCGAGGGCAACGTCAAGGCGCCCAAGAAGGTGCTCGAGACGATCAAGGGAGAGAATGCACCGCTTGTGGAAGAGGGGCTGCAGTATCTTAATCAGGCGGTGGCTAACCGGGCCAATTATGACGAGGCCATGGTCTACCTGAACCTGATGTACCGGCGCAAGGCGGATGTCGACTACACGGATCCTAGCGCAGTCAAGGATGACGTAGCCGCGGCGAAAGACTGGACCGCCAAGGCGATGGGCACCCGCAAGGCCAACGAAGAGAAGAAGAACAAGGGGCCGGGCGGCATCACCCTGGATTCGAGCGGCAACTTGAAATAGACGGCAGCCGACCTACCCCATACAGCAACGGCCCCCGCCATTGGCGGGGGCCGTTTTGTTTCTGGATACAGCCTTTTCCCCATCGCAGGAGGTGCGCATTGATTCAGACCGGCAGAACTGTTTTCGTTCTTAAATCCCCTCTCGCAGGCATTCTTCCGCTCACGGTCTTCGTGCGCAACGTGTTGCGGCAAACGGCGACTGGGGAAGTGCCCCGCCCAGCGCCGATGCAGACTGCTCGACCAGAGAGATGAATAGGGTTCAGATTTCTTCAGAGCCACGTTCGGTTCGTCCTGTCTGCTTCTCGTATCAGAGCGTTTGCACAACTACCCAATGACTTCAGCCGCTTCAACTTCAACGGCGCTATTCCCTCGGCGACCGTTTACCCCTCAACGCCATCGCCGCCGGCCCCGCTCGTGCTTGGTCTATCGATTTGCCGAAGCCAAAGGCGGCGCAGTTCACCGCCAGGGTCTCCGTCCTGACAACCAAAAGACCCCGACTCCTTGCAATGTCGATCATGCCTGACTAGAAGTGTGACCATCCCTCTTTAATCAAAGCGAATTGGACTTTGATGAGCGGAGGTAAGGTCGTCCAGACAGGCACGAGTGATGCAGACGATGGCGGTGGATGGGCTAAGGACACAATCGCTAGGGCGTGTTAACACTATCTGAGAGCCTCGACAGTCAGAGCGAAGGTGAGAAATCCCAGGAAGAGGACATCGAGGTTCTCAAAGCGAGAAGATGCGGCGGAAGCCCTGGAGACGCCGGAA
>JBEKZJ010000175.1:0-10824 GCA_049509995.1 Occallatibacter sp.
GGCACTGCACACAGATCGGCCAGACCAGCTTGTGGCGTTGAATAAAGGCGTACTTCATCGCTGGCTCTTCGCGAAGTACGCCGTCGCTTTTCCCAATATGTCGCGCTCCATCGTCACACGCGCTAACTCAGCCCGCAGACGGCTGTTTTCCATCTGCTCGGCAGTCACCTGCGGCTTGCTGCTTGCGCCTTTCAGGGTTCCAGCGCGATGCTCCCTGACCCAGTTGCCCAAGGTCTGCTCGACCACTCCCAGGCTGCGTGCAGTTGCCGCCTGGCTCTGGCCCGACTCAACAAGCCGCGCCGCCTCTTGCTTGAACCCAAGCGTGTAACGTCCCCGCTTCGACTTCCTCATCTTCGCTACCCTTTCGCATTAGAACAGCTCGCTAAGGGATACGTTTTGCGGGGGCAAGGTCAATAGGCCTCGAGTCTCACATAGGATCATGGTTGGCACGTTGCCTGGAGCCAACACTTCTGCTTGCGCAGCTTCACGAGCCAACGGCGTCGAACCACCATCGGAAACACGAAACCGACGAGATATAACCGCAACTGGCCGGGTCACGTCCAGTCTCCGACATCGGGCTGGATGCAAGCCAAACAGCTTCCCCTTACGGAGGAGCAGAGGAGTTTCTTTCGCTTGACATCCTCTCTCATAGGAAAACTCACGATGTAGCGCAGACCTTCGTGGGGCGCCAATGGCCTTACACTATGGGTGAAATTGCTCTAATCGGTGTCGATATTGCGCAGATACACAGAGTAACGCTCGTCCATGATTTGATTGAGCGGCACCAGCGCGTGGATTGGGCCTCGTCCTTTGGTGTGGAATTGAAGAGGGTAAAGCGGCAAGGCCTCTGCCTGTTCGAACCACACACTGTCTGCGGAAGCCGGCGCAGTTGCGGTGGGCTCGCCATTCGCGCCGCGGCGCATGTGTGGGCGGGTGTCAACGACGGGCATGGGATAGGCTTCGTCATAACCTTGCGGGCCATTGCCGCCGTAGATCATCGACGTCGTCAGCCCCTCGGTGCCGAGCCGCGCCGCGAGCACGAGCGGACCATACATTGCCGCTTGAACCTGCTTATCGTCCGGCGTCGTAGCGATGTGCAGCGTCAGCGGAATGTCGACCGCAACCACATCGCCAGCTTTCCAGGCGTGCTCGAGGGTGAGGTAAGTCGAGGGCGTTGCGGCCACTTCCTGCTGGTCTCCGTTGATGCTGGCAGCGACGCCCTTTGTCGCCCAGTATGGCACGCGGATTTTCAGCGCGACAGAACTCGACGGAGCGCTCTCGATGGTGAAGGTAATGCGCTCGTCGTTTGGGTATTTGGTAGTCTGGCGCAGCTTGAGTCCGCGCTCTTTCCAGTCCAGCGTCGAGGGGATGAAGAGGTTCACATAGAGAGAGCTGTCATCGTGAAAGTAGATGGAGTCGGTCAGCTTGGAATACTCCTCGGAGCCCGTGCCGGTGCAGCACCAGAAGGCGTCAAACGGCGTGCCGAAGGTCTTGTACATGCCAGGTTGCAGCGGGACGTAGTACATGAGCATGCCGTTGCGATCCTGGGTGCCGTAACGCACGTTCAGCAGAAGCCGTTCATAGTAGTCGAACAGTTTCGCGTCCGGCTGCTGGCCGAAGAGATGGCGCGTCAGCTTCATCATGTTGTAGGAACAGCAACACTCCTCTGCTGCGGGACCGAGCTGGGTTGCGATTGCATCGGGCGCGTGCCACATCTCGCCATTGCTGGTGCCGCCGGTGCAGTAGGAATGGTGTTCCGTAACGATGCGATAGAAGTTCCGGCTGATCTCGCGGTAGCGTGCGTCCCCCGTAAGCTCATACCCGCGGGCTGCGCCAATCACCTTGGGAATGTTGGTATTTGCGTGATTGCCGTCCAGCTTATCCTCCCCGGACGCAAGCGGATCGAATATCTTCTTGTGCTCAAAGCGGTACCCCAGGTCGCGGTATTTCGTCTTGCCGGTAATGGCGTACAGGTTGAATGAGGCTTCATTCATGCCGCCATGCTCCACCAGAAGGACGCGTTGCCAGTCGTCGCCGGTGAAGGACCGCGCGTAAACATCCGCCCAATCGGCCATGCGCAGGGCCATGTCCAGAGCCTGCTGATTCCCGGTGTGCTCGTACATGTCGATCAGTCCGGCGATGATCTTATGGTAGGTATAGAAGGGCGCCCAGACCCTCTGATGGCTGCGCAGACGGTCGTAGAATGCGGCAGGGTACGCGCCGAGATAGCCATCTTTGGTCTGGCACTCCGAGAGCATAGCTACCAGATCGTTAGCCTTGTTCGCAATCACCTGATCGCCGGTGCTGGCGTGCATCAGCGCGCACGATGAGAGATAGTGTCCGACGTAGTGGCCGCGCAACTCGCAGTCCGGCGCCTCCCATCCCCCAAGAGGATCCGCATCGGACGGCATGCCGGCGGTAACTCTGAAGTTATGCGCCAGCCGTTCGTTGGGCAGCGAATAAAGGAAGCTGCGGTTCAGCTCCATCGTATCCTTCCAAAAGCCGGGGAGCAGGCGAACCTCAGTCATCGGGAACGGCTTGGCTTTCCACTGTACTTTGGCGACAGCGGCGCCGGCCGGCGCCTGAGTGGCCGCGCCATCCGCGGCGCTGTTCCCGACCAGTTTTTTCCCGCCACTGTCGGCCAGGGCAACCGCGGTGGAGGGCAAGAGAGACGCCGCGCCTGCGGCTGCCACTCCGCCTAAAAACCTTCTACGAGTCAAGCCCAGGGCCATTGCTTTTTACCTCATGCGCCGCGGCTTCATTCGACCGCACAAAACCGCTCTTGCTTCATCTAAAATACAATGTCGCATACAACACGGATACAATCTCGCAACTTCCTCCGTTCTGTCAACCCATCCCGGCGACGGGTCCAACCTTCCGCTCTTTATGAGTCACCGAGAGCGCTGCGTCTTTCAGCCGGCCTCCGGGTGAACGATAGGCCGGCCTGAAGGCGCCGGGCGGCGCGCCTCAGCGCCTTCAGACCTATCCCTCAGGAAGCGGGCAACGGGGCAAACAGCGATGAACTGTATACTATGTCGGATTTGTTATTTCCGATGCTCCTGCAACGGAGAAATCTCGATCGCCTGAACTGGCGATGATGGAGCTCCGATACAAATCGGCAGCGCAGACTCTCAGGGACGGAAGATGAACGCGTTCTTTTGTCCATTGATGAATGAACGGTAAAAGGGAACCGGCAAATGACCCCGTGCAAGGAACCGCAAAAGGCTGAAATGAGCTGGCCGGCATTTCATCGGGGGCTGGGGCTCTTCGCTTCCGTCATGATAGTGGTCGGCATCATGATCGGTTCCTGTGTTTGCAAGCCATTGATTACAGGCTACTTAAAAGTCTGGCTTTAGCGGAAATAGACTTTCACCACAGACTGCCAAGAGTGGCAATTGCCCCGGCTCGGAACGCGAACGGCGAATTCTCTTCGAAAGGACTGCTCTTATGCACTTGCACAAAGATGAGCCGCGTTGCCGCCTCTTTTTGCGGCCCCGCCGGTTCCGGCGGTCAGCTTCCGGGCTGGCGGCCGTTCTTTTGCCGATGGTCCTGCTTCCCGCCGTGGTCAGCGCTCTTTCCGGCCCGGCCGATTATGAGCGGGCGCTCAACCTCCAGGAGAAGTACCGGGGCCTGGTCCTCCACCTGCCGGACGAAGTCCAGTGGATTGAGGGAACGGATCGCTTCGTCTACCGGAGGTCGATTCCCGGCGGGCATGAGTTCGTTCTGGTCGATGCCGGGAAACAAGCACGGCAGCAGGCCTTTGACCATGCGCGACTGGCGGCGACGCTGGCCAAGGCGCTGGGTGAGCCGGTGAAGCCGGAGGCGTTGCCGTTCGAGCGTTTCCATCTCGACGCCGGTGGAGCGGCTCTCGAGTTTGCGCGGGGCGGGGAACACTGGCGCTGTGACCTGACGGCCTATACCTGCGCCAAACAGCCCGGCCGAGAGGAGCCAGACCACGACGATGGCGGCTATGACTCGACGCCCCGGCCCGTGAACGGTCCTGCTCATGCCATCCTGTCTCCCGACGGCAACTGGCTGGCCTTTGTGGAGAACTACAACGTGGGCCTGCGTCCGGCTCACGCCAAACCCCCGGAAGCGGAGCGGCAAACGGCCTATTTGAGCGAAGACGGCTCGGAGGGCAATTACTACGCGCTCGAAACACTGGCCTGGTCTCCCGACTCGAAACATCTGGCTGCTTATCGCATCCGCCCCGGCTACCGGCGAGAGGTCCATTACAGCGAGTCCTCGCCCGCCGATCAGCTCCAGCCCAAGTATTCGTCCATGGTCTATCCCAAGGCCGGCGATGTGCTGGCGCTCTTTCAGCCCGTGCTCTTTGACGTGGCGGCGCGCCGTGAGCTGCCCATCGACAATGCGCTCTTTCCCAATCCCTATGAGATGACTCCATTTGTCTGGTGGAAAGACTCGCGCGGATTCACGTTCGAGTACAACCAGCGCGGCCACCAGCTTTACCGGGTGATTGAAGTGGATGCGGCGAACGGCAAGGCGCGCACGCTGATCGAGGAGGCGAGCGGGACGTTCATCAACTATGAACCACTCACGCGCAACCAATATGACCACGGCAAGGAGTATCGCCTGGATCTGGAGGACGGCAAGGAGATTCTCTGGGCCTCGGAACGCGACGGCTGGGAGCACCTTTATCTCTTCGACGGACGCACCGGCGCTCTGGAGCGGCAGATCACGCACGGCGAGTGGGTGGTACGCGCGGTGGACCGCGTGGATGAGGCCAACCACGAGATTTATTTCGAGGCCAGCGGCATGGAGCCGGACGAGGATCCATACTACGTCCACGGCTACAAGATACGTTTCGACGGGACCGGGCTGACTCCACTCAGTACGGCCAAAGCCGATCACACGCTGAGCTACTCGCCGGACGGGAAGTACTACGTGGACACATATTCGCGCCTGGACCTGCCGCCGGTGATGGAACTGCATCGTGCCGCGGATGGCAGCCTGGCCATGGCCGTCGATACCGCCGATGATGCGCCATTGAGGGCCGCCGGATGGCAGCCGGCCGAGCCCTTCCACACCGCGGGCCGCGACGGCAAGACCCAAATTTGGGGCGTGATTCACCGACCGCTCGACTTCGATCCCCATAAAAGGTATCCGGTCGTCGAGGACATCTATGCGGGTCCGCAGGGCTCATTTGTGCCCCAGAGCTTTACCGTGCGCACGGAGCCGCTGACCGCGCTCGGTTTTGTCGTGGTGCAGATCGATGGCATGGGCACCAACAACCGTTCCCGCGCTTTTCACGATGTGGCCTGGCGCAATCTGAAGGACGCCGGCTTTCCCGACCGTATTTTGTGGCACCAGGCTGTGGCGGGCAAGTATCCCTGGTATGACATTTCGCGCGTGGGGGTCTTCGGCAACTCGGCGGGCGGCCAAAGCGCGCTGGGGGCGCTTCTGTTTTATCCAGCGTTCTACAAAGTTGCGGTTGCCAACTCCGGCAGCCATGACAACCGCATGGACAAAATCTGGTGGAACGAGCAGTGGATGGGCTGGCCGGTGGGGCCGTGGTATGCCGAGTCGTCGAACGTGGAGAATGCGTGGCGGCTTCAGGGCAAGTTGTTGCTGGTGGTGGGCGAGATGGACAAGAATGTCGATCCGGCCTCGACGCTGCAGGTGGCCGACCGGCTCATCAAGGCCGACAAGGACTTCGATCTGCTGTTCGTTCCGGGGGGCGGCCATGGCGCGGGAGGCCGTTACGGACAGCGCAAGCTGATGGATTTTTTCGTCCGCAACCTGCTCGATGAGCCAACGCCCAACTGGAACCTGCCGGCTGCCAAGGGCCAGGATAATCCGAGCATCCATTGAAGAATCAATGATATGGAGATAACGTTGGCCGCAGATCCGGTTCGATCCGACCCGCGGCATGTGGCGCCGGAGAACGGAGCGGAGAGGAGGGTGCGTCAGCCGTCAGATTCCCCTTGCATAAAATACAAAATTAAATACATAATGTCGCGGGAATGAAAATGCAGGAATGCGTTTTCTGTAGGACGCGAATCTGTCGTAGGAGTTTTTGATTGCCTGGATTGAATTAGGGCGCGTATCGCCGAACAATTATGTGGCGAAAAGGTTTCCCCAAAAGCGGATCATTGGCAACACCGGGAGGTCATTCATAAGGAGAGGATATGACGATGCAAAGATTTTGCCGGTTGCTGAGCTTGATTGGAGGTCAGCTCGAATCTCTGCCTGAAAACAGACGGAAAATGACGGACACCGAGGGAGGTGCATTCCGGGCGCGCAATGGGTTTTCCCGGAATATTGCAGGCCCGATCATCGCCTGCGGTTTGCTTCTCGCGGCCGCAGCGTCTCCCATCGGGTGGGCTCAGGACATGTCGACCGGGGCCCTCGACGTAACCGTGGAGGATCCCACCGGAGCCGCCGTCAACGGGGCGCGTCTCGAGTTGAAGGATCTTGAAACGAATGACGTTCACACGGCGACCACCAAGGGGGCTGGCGACGCGGTCCTTTCCTTCCTCAACCCCGCGCATTACATCCTGACGGTCACCAAGGATGGATTCGGCACCAAGATCTATCCAACGGTCACAGTCCAGACCAACCAGGTCACCGATCTCAAGGTGACGCTTGAGGTCGGCGCCGCCACGCAAAGCGTCTCGGTCTCAGGTGATTCCACTCCGCTTCTCGACACCACGCAGAATACTCTTTCCACGACTATCGATTTGAAGCAGGTTGACGATCTGCCGGTGTTCGGGCGCGATTTGTTTCCGCTGGCCTTTCTGGTCCCGGGAGCCGTGGGCAACGACTTCAACAACCTTCCCGGCGGTGCGGTCGACATCAGCGCAAACGGTTTCTCGACCATGACCAACCGCAATAAGAGCAGCGGTTTTGATTACGACGGGCCTTCCACCACCAATCGGCTGGAAGATGTGCAGGAAATGACGGTGCAGGCCGGAGAATTGGATGCCAGCAAGGGTGGCACCGCCGCCATGGACATCGGCTTCATCACCAAGCGCGGCACAAACAAGTTTCACGGGCAGCTCTATGAGGATTACCGCAGCGATTGGTTGAACGCCAATGGCTGGTTCAACAACGATATAGGGCAACCTCGCACTTTTCTGCTCGAGAACGATTTCGGCGGAAGCGTGGGCGGGCCGATTCTCAAGGACAAGCTGTTCTTCTTCGCCAGTCTTGCAAATTTCCGTCAGCCATTTGGCTCCACAATCACCACGGAGGTGGCTACGCCCCTGGCGCTCTCCGGCGTTTATACGTACATTCCCACGAATTCCAGCACTCCGCAAACCCTCAACGTGCTGCAAGCCGGCGCCAGCGGGGGCTGTTCGACCTGCACCGGCACGATCAATCCATTGATTGCAACCGACCTGGCGAACATCGAGTCCACCTATGGCCTGGCTCACGCCACCCTGACCCCTCTGGGCCAGGATCCCAACCATGAGAACCTGAATTTCCCTAACAAGGGATCCGTTGTCAACAAATATCCCACCCTGCGGCTTGACTATAATCTGACCCAGAAGTTCCGTCTTACGGCATCGGCGAATGAGTCCAATTCTTACAATATCAATGCGGGCGGCGCCCCCTATCCCGGCCCTCTCTATGCCAATCAGGCTTACAGCAACGTGGAAAGGAATTACCAGATTGTTACCGGCTTCGACTGGGACCTCAAGTCGGATCTCGTGAATGCCTTCCGGGTGGGATATCTTTATTCCGGCTTCACGTATAACACACAGGGGTTAGGCACCCCAACCGCGAGCATGGTCCAGCAGGGCGCCCTGGCCTTTGGCTTCGGCCTGAATAGCGGAGTCAATGGCTTCAACAGTCTGAAAGGAGGTTCCCTGTATCCTGTCCTGAGTGTGAAGGATGACTTCACCTGGCAGCGTGGCAGGCACACCATGGCGTTCGGCGTCGAGAGCGCCACCGAGATCGACCATTATTACAACAACCAGTTTGTTCCCTATATCGGCGTGAACTACATCGCATCGGGAGATCCAGTCACGAACGCACTGAGCACTCCGCTGAGCTCGTTTGCACCGGCCTCCGCGGTGGGGGATGTCCAGGGTCTGTACGCGACGCTGACGGGACGCATGACCTACTATAGCCTGGGTGAGTTCGTCAATGCATCGACCAAGCAGTTTCAGCCAGGCATCTCCTTCGATCTGCACGAGCGGCTTAACCAAACCGCGCTCTTTTTCGAGGATTCCTGGAAGGTAAAACCGACGCTTACCCTGAACCTTGGGTTGCGCTGGGACTTTACGGGCGCATCGAAGGACGAGACCGGATTCTATACCCATCCCACCGTGGCCGATTTGTGGGGCCCCACTGGAGTGGGCCAAATCTTCCAGCCTGGGGTGCTCACCGGCGACCCGAATCCGGTGGAGGGCCCCGGGGCTCAAGCTTATAGCCCCACTTACGTTCATCCCGAGCCGAATGCCGGGTTTGCCTGGAATCCCCAGGGAGCGCCGGGCACTCTGTTGGGTAAACTTCTCGGCAGCGGGAAAACCGTCATCCGCGGCAGCTACACCTTCAAGAACTATACGGAAGGAGCCCAAAACTTCTGGAATTTCGGTTCCAACAACGGAGCGAATTTCAATACCTACTATTATGCCAATCCGATTGCTCCTGGTAGTGGTACTCCTAGTGCGGGATTCTATAACGCTGGCTCCGTGAGCCTGGGCGGTCCGCTCCCTGCGCTCACCTCGACCTCGCCGTCGCCCTTTCAACCGGTGATTCCTGAATCGTTCCAGTCGTTCAGCGGCACAGGCTATCTCACCTTCGATCCCCACATCAAACAGCCCTATGTCGAATCCTGGCAGGTGGGCATCCAGCGCCAGCTCAGCCCGAGCAATGTGCTTGAGGTGCGCTATGTGGGAAATGTTTCCAAGGATCAATGGCTGGGAGTCAATTACAACGAGGTCAATATCTTCGAGAACGGCTTCCTGAAAGAATTCCAGGCGGCGCAAGCCAACCTGGCCGCTTCAGGAGGAACCACATTTCAGGGTGCGCAACCAACCCCCATCCTGTCGCAGGCCTTTGCTGCCACAGGGGCGGCCGCAGGCTTCACCAACGGCCAGTTCATTACCTGGCTGAATCAGGGGCAGGCCGGCGCGTTTGCCAGCGCCCTCGCGGGCAACTCCAGCTACCTTTGCTCCCTGATCTCCACTTTCAGTGGATGCAACGTGGTTGGCTCGCCTGCCACCGGTACGTATCCGATCAACTTCTTCCAGGTGAACCCATTCGCCGCGGGGGTGGGCATATTCGAGATGACCAATGACGGATACTCCAACTACAACTCCCTGCAGGCGGACTTCCGGCAAAGGCTGAACCATGGCATGCAGTTCGACGCCAATTACACCTGGGCTCATTCGCTGGAAAATAACGTCCAGGGCAGCACGGCTCCGGGATACTACGGCGGCGGCGGCAATAACCGCTCCGGCAACAGCGCCGGCGGCTTTTACACCGTGCGGAATGAGCACTTGAACTATTTCCCCAGCGCATTCGATATTCGCCAGGTGTTTCACCTTAGCGGGACCTACGATCTGCCGTTTGGGCATAAACAGCCGCTTTTCAATGAGAACCGGATTGCAAACGCCGTGATCGGAGGCTGGACAATTGGAACCATCCTCACCCGGCAAACCGGCGATCCTCATCTCTTTACCGGTGCAACCAACACGGTGAACCAGAACGATTCCGGCATCGCCCTATCTGGCGTTACAGTTTCGCAGTTGCAGAAGCAGATCAAAGTTCGCCCCGGCCCCGCCGGCAGCGGGCTGGTGAGCTTATTCGATCCCAAATACTATTCCGCCTCGGGGCAGGCCAATACTCAGTACATCAGCCCGGAGTTTTCCGCCGGGCAGTTCGGCACACTGATGTGGCTGCACGATCCGAAGTGGATTAGCACGGATATGGCGATCACCAAGGTGATACCGATCCACGGGGAGATGAACGTTACCATCCAGGGTGAATTCCTGAATGCCTTCAATCACGTGGCCTGGGCTGGCATGGATACCGGAGTCCAGGACGGTACGTTTGGCACGACGTCCGCAACGGCCAATGGCCCAAGGAACATTGAAGTCCGCGGAAATTTCCGATTCTAGACAACTCAATCGATGCACCCCTAACTGCCGCGCCCCGTTAGATTGTGGACGCGGCAGTTTTTTCCGGGAGGGCCTGGCGGAGTAAGCGGCGCACGACATCTATCCTGAAAGGCATTCGGCAAGAGCGCGATCGTTGTTAGAATCGACATGGTGCCGCGGATACATGTGACGGGAATGACTATAGGATTCCGGCGCGGTTCGCGAGCGGAGAGTGAAGGCGCATGATACCTTCTGCGACAAAAGCGATCAAGAGTTCAAAGAAGCGGACCGCCAAGGCCGAACATGGAACCAGCGTCGGCATCGCGTTTCAGCGTATCCGCGATTTGATTGTCCATGCCCGGCTGGCGCCTGGAACCTGGATCGTCGAAGGCGATCTGTGCGACCACCTGAACATGAGCCGGACGCCGGTGCGGGGCGCGCTCCACCTGTTGCAGCGCGAGGGTTATGTCATCGAGTCTCGCAACGGCAGCAAATCGCGCATGATCGTAGCGCCGATGACCAAGGAAGACGCCAACGAGCTGTATCCGATCATCGGCTGCCTCGAGGGGCTGGCCGGGCGCCGCGCCGCCGCACTGCCGCAGCGTGAGCGCGACGCACTGGCTGCCAAACTGAAGCTGGTCAATGACAAACTGGCACAGATTGCGCGCGATCGCGGCTACAACGGTCCCGACATCTTCGACCTCGACCACGAGTTTCATCGTCTGCTGCTGGCCGCCGGCTCTGGACCGCGCCT
>JBEKZJ010000176.1:0-10640 GCA_049509995.1 Occallatibacter sp.
CGCACTTACCGGGATCCCGGGCGCTGTGCGTGTGAATGTATAAATAGAGTCCGTCGAGTCATACGTAACCAGCCCATGGACTCCCAGGATGGTGCCGGAGACTCCTGCGGTTGGCCCAGCGTTCGTAACCGGCTCATACCCTGTGGGGAAAGTCACGGTGATGCCGCCTGAGTCCGGAATAATCCCGCCGGCGACAGTCGCATAGGTTGGAACCCCACCTTCGCGCACACCGATCTGCGTGGAGGAATTCCCGCCAACGCCCTGGTTAACAACGGGCAAAGTAATCAGATTCTGGAGTTCGCTGGGGTATCGTCCTTTGTCAAAATTGCCCTCGCCTCCTATGGTAAGCGAATCGCCCCAGGCTACTACGCCGAAAGAAGACGCAGTCATGCTGAGGCTAGCCCCGGCCGTGGTGTAGTCCACCGTGTCCGCGGGCGTAAACGTAACAGACAGCGTCTGCGGTCCGGGCGAGTTGAAGATCGTCCCAGCTGCCGGCGAATAAATGAAACTCCCGGCCACCTCCGTTGTGCCGCCCGGCGCCGTGGCCGTTGCGTTGAGTTGCCCCGGACCCAGGGCCACACCGACAGCGATCGGAAAGGCGGGCGCCCATGCAATCCGCGGCGTCGCCTGGTTGACAGCCAGCGTCACGCTGGCGGCGGCAGCGGTGTAGTCCGTGGCGTCGGTCGGGGTAAAGGTGACCGAAAGCGTCTGTGAGCCGGCGGAGAGCACCGTGCCCAGAGATGGCGTATAAGCAAAGGCGCCGGGAACGCTCGCGGTCGCATTCAACTGCGTTGCGCTCAGCGCCGTGCCGTAAGTAATGGCTGCGGGGGCGGCCCAACTCACCACCGGGACCACTTGATTGACGGCCAGCGTCACGCTCGCGGCGGCGGTGGTGTAGTCCGTGGCGTCGGTCGGGGTAAAGGTGACCGAAAGTGTATGTGAGCCGGCGGGGAGGACGGTGCCCGCCAACGGGCTGTAGGCAAAGGCGCCGGGAATGCTTGCGGTTGCATTCAACTGCTTTGCGCTCAGCGCGGTGCCATAAGTAATCGGCGCCGGAGTTACCCAGTCGATCTGCGGACTGGTTTTGTTACTTCCCCCACAACCTGCCAGCACCAGGCACACCAATCCCCATCCCGCAATCCGGCGTGCAAGCGGAAAGCATGACCATAACTTCAGAACCAAGGCGGAATCTTCCTTTCCCCGCACTAGCTTCCTCGAATTATATCGTTCTTCTTAAATATCGCAAGGGTGAGAAACAGAGCGACTCATCCATCTGGGAAAGCTCTATTCTCCGTCCGGCGGCACCTGCCCCAGCAGCCGCTGCCAGGTCTTCTGGTTCTTGCGAAACCCCTTCTTCAAATCCTCCAGAATCCGCTCGAAGTCCGCATTGGTGCGCAGGTTGTTCCACGCCGGATTGATCTGGAACCACGGATAGTTCTCGTTCCCTAAATAAATCGCCCGCCGCAGCCAGTGCAACGCCTCGCTCGAATCGCCCTCCACGGCAAAGTAAGTAGCCAGCCGGTAAGCCATCTCGCTATCCGCCTCGGCCGCGGCCAGCGTGTCGTCTTTCAGCAGCGCCGCGGCCCGCTTCCGCTCGCCCGCCTGCACATAGCACAGCGCCAGCGTGGGCACGGCGATGCGCATCGACCTGTCGTCGCGGACCACGTCCTCCAGAATCTCGATGGCCGCGTCCAGGTTGCCCATCCTCATCTGCTGGTAGCCGGCCGAAGTCCTCAGCAGCGGGTGTCGCGGCTCGAGCGCCAAGCCCTTCGCCAACTCGTCGCCGGCCAGCTCGATCTGATTCTGGTAGTGATAGACGCGCGCGCGGTGGTTGTAGAGAATCGGCGCGCTGGCAGGGTTCAGCTTGAGGGCGCGGCTGAACTGGCTGAGCGCTTCGTCGTACATTCCGTCGCCCCTGAGCGCCATGCCCGCCACCATGTGCACGTTCCAGTCGTTGGCCGCTCCAGCCAGAAGGTTGGCGATGCCGTGGCGCGCCGACTCCTTCTCACCGCGCGACAGCAGCATGTAAATCCGGTAGAGATTAGCCTCGGTCGAGGCCGGGTCCAGCTTGAGCGCTTCGTCAAAGGACCGCCGCGCGTGCAACACGTGAATCTGCCCGCCAAACCCGTGCCGCACATATTGCAGCTCGGCAATGCCCAACCCGCTCCACCCCGCGGCAAACTCAGGATCCTTGCTGGTGACGCTCGAAAACAGCGCATGGGCGCGGTCAAGATCGCCGCGAGAGCCCGTGCGCACCATGAACGAACTCAGCAGCGCCCGCGCCTGCAGATACTCTTCGCTCACCGGCCCCGGCAGTGATCCAATTGCCGCGTCCTTGAGCCCCGTCCGCGGCGCGTCGATCTGGTCCCCGGCGCTCAGGCCGAGCAGCGCCGCAAAAACCTCGTTCGAAATCTCCGACTGCACCGCGATCAAATCCAGCGAGGCCACGCGAATGGCGCCGCCCGAGCGCACGCTCTGCGATGCCACGTCCAGCAGTTGCCAGTTCAGATCGAATCCCTCCTCTGACCGCAAAAAGCTCCCCGCCAGCACAAAGGAAACCAGCAGCTTCTGGCCAACCGACAGAGGATCCATCTGCGCAATCGGCAGCGGCATCAGCGTGCTCGAAGGCCGCACCACCAGCGCCGGAATCCGCGCCAGCCGCGCCGCAATGGCATCGGCCAGCGCAAACCCATACAGCGGGGCCACCTCCGTTGCGCCCAGGTTCTTGAAGGGCAGCACCACAAGAGAGTTTTGCGGCGCCTTATCCACCGCAGACTCGCGGAACCGCTCCGCCAGCATCGATAAGAATCCCGTATTCCGCTTCTCCGCCTCGGCGCCCGTCGTGGGCAGGTTCGCCGCCGCATCGCCGGGAATGATCCCGGTCTCGATCTGCAGCGCCTTCATGATCGTCTTCAGCGCCTCACGCACCTCGGCCGCCGATGCGTACCGCGCCCCCGGGTTCTTTTCAAGGCAAGCCGCAATCACGCTCTTCAGCTCCGGCGAAATCCCCCGTACAATCTGGCTCAGGTCATAGGGCTCGGAGAACTGGATGGCGCGAATGACCTGAAAATCCTCCGCATCGGGCCGCGCAAACGGATAGCTTCCGCTGGCCAGCTCATACAGAATCACCCCCAGCGCCCACACGTCCGACTGCACGCTCGACTGCCCGGTAACAAACTGCTCCGGCGCCATGTAGCGGATGGTCCCGCCGCGCGCCGTATAGGTGGCGGCCACCGATGCATCCTTGGCCAGGCCCGGCTTCGAGGGGTCGAAGTTGGCGTCCTCGGGCGGTAGCCGCCGCGCCAACCCGAAGTCCAGAATCTTCACGAGGCCCCCGTCTGTCAGCATCACGTTCTGCGGCTTCAGGTCCCGGTGGAAGATGCCCAGCGTGTGCGCCGCCTGCAAACCGTCCGCAATCTGAATTCCGATTGACAGCACCAGTTGCAGGCTCGCCGGCCCGCGCGCAATCAGCCGATCCAGCGACTGCCCCGGCACGTACTGCATCACGATGTAGCCTTCGTCGCCGCTCTCGCCCACCTCGTAGATGGCGCAGACGTTTGGATGCTCGATGGCCGATGCCAGCCGCGCCTCGCGCAGCACCGTGGTCCGCATCTGCTCGGCGGAAAGCAGCCCGGTGCGCAGAATCTTCAACACCACCGGACGCTGAAGCAGCGTGTCGGTGGCCAGGTACACGACGCCGCTGCCCCCGGCGCCCAGCCGGCGCTGAATCTCGTAATGTTCGATCGTCTTTCGCTTCATCTCTACCCCCAAGTGTACCGGCCCCAACGTTAAGATCGTCTCAAGAACCGGTCAAATGAGGATAAGATTCCCGGATTGAATCACTTGCAAGCCGCGCAAAAATCGTTCGGGCAGCAGGCCGTGACCGGTAGGCCGGGACTGGCAGGGCGGGACTTTAGTCCCGCCACCAATGCGCCAGAATGAACGGGGTTGGCAAGGATGGGTTTTAACCCACCATTTATCCCCTGAGGTATGCCCTTCTGCGGTTTTTCTCGAATGATTTCCTTTTCCGCAGCCCGTTCAGCCCTGAAATACGCACTGCCTCAATCTGTTAACTTCATACTGAGAATGAATCGCTTCGGCAAAGAGGCAACACCAGCCCTTGGGCGTCCAGCCGGCAGTTTTCTGGCGTTTGCGATGGCCCTCGCGGCAGGCGCGCTCTTTGCCCAGCAGACCCCGCCCCAGCAGCCCTCGCCCGACCCCCGGCAGCAGCCCGGCGCCGGCGCCCAGGTCCACACCGGCGTCAACAGCGGCCTCGACGCCGAAGCCCGCCTCCAGAATCTGCTCGCCGACCACCAGTTCTTCCGCATCGAGGCCCAGCTCGACCAGCTCCCGCCTGAGCAGGCCCAGTTCTACCGCGGCATCCTCGCTAACCGCTCCAACGACGTCAAAGCCTCAATCAAGCTCCTCGAGCCCCTCGTCGATCGGGTCGCCGCCAGCGGTAACGCCGCCCAGGAGAAACTCCTCCGCAAAGCCCTCGCCGAGGACTATCTCCGCTCCGGCGACCTGGCCCAAGCCGCCCAGGCCTACCAGGCCCTCGAGACCCGCCTCCAGGGCCATTTGAGCCCCGACGAGCAGGACGAAATCGAAATTCCGCTCAAGCTGCTGCCTTTGGCCGCCGCCAACCCGCCCATGACCGTTGAGCCCTACGATCCCTTCCTGCTCCAGGTCAGCCACAACCCGCTTGGCCTCACCGACCTTCCCGTCTACGTCGATGCCCGCCCGCACAGTTGGATGCTCGACCCCACCGCCCCCTTCAACCTCATCGCCCGCTCCCTGGCCAAAGAGGCCGGCCTCAAAGTCTCCGATGAGTTTGCCATCATCCACTCCCTCACCGGCCGTCCCATCCAGGTCCACGTCACGGTCATTCCCCGCTTCACCATTGGCGGACGCATCACCTTCCGCAATATGACCGCCTTTGTCTTTGAAGACGCGGACTATTTTTTCGCGAAATCGAACTACCGGGTCCAGGGAGTCCTCGGCTATCCGGCGCTCTCCGCCCTCGGCAGCCTCACCGTCACCGCCGACGCCACCGTTGAGGTACAGCCCTTCAAACCGCCGCAGCCTGCGGAAAAGCCCGTCGAGAACGACCCGCCCACGCCCGGCGCGCGCTTCTTTCTCGATGGCGACCAGATGATTGTGGCTTTGGGGAGCGCCGGCCAGGAGCGCATGTACGTCGTCGATGCCAGCGGCCAGCAAACTTATCTCACCTCCCGCTATTACGACGAGCACACCGCCGATTTTGCCGGCCGGAAGATGGAGCTGTTCTCCATCCCCGGCTCCCAGTCCCTGCCGCCGCAGCCGGCGTTTGTGGCCGAGACCATTCCGTTGACGATCGGGCCGACCGAGGTGCGGACGCACTACATTCAGGTCATCACCGCGCCCATTGGGCTAGCCGCGCTGGACGATGTGTATGGCGTGCTGGGGATGGATTTTCTGGATCAGTTGAAGAGTTATACGTTCGACTACAGGACGATGCGATTTGGGGTAAGAACGGAGTAATGCAGGGAAAAGGGAAAGCGCGGGAGATCCTTGGCCGTCAGTAGCCCTTACAAAGAACCAAGTCTACGGCGCGGTCGTTCTCGAGGATCGCCATCCAGTCGCTGTCTCGCAAAAACACCACTTCTTTCCCATTTGGATGGACACCAAGCTGTCCCACCGCATCTGGGGAGTCGCATAGTCGGTCATACGGCCTCGCCGCCTTGAGCTCTCGTATATTTCCGAAACGTGTCGTGAGTTGCTCCTTCGACAGGCCCTTCACAAGCCTCACGGACCATGTATCGTGGGTCATTCCTCCAACAGCGTCGTCCAGGTTCATGTTCTTATTCAGTCCATGCGTCCACAAGACGTAATCGATGTTTTTCGGGTCGTAATCCTCGGGATAGGCCGTGACCCAAAACATGAAAATACCGAAGGAAAGCAGCATCCCGATGGCCACAAAGAACGCGGCAAAAGCAATCCGCGGTATCCATCGCTTGCCAGCTCCTGGATTCATGCAAATCGCCTCACTCCAGTACACAGGACAGAACTCAGTAAGGAGGAACTCCCCTACGCAAGGAACTGAGAGCCTCGGCACTCATTGAGTCTTTATCTACGGCAATGTTGGCGCCGCCGGAGTCGCCCAGATCGAAGATGCAGCCTACGTCCGGCTGCGCTTCAGTACTCGCGTGCCTTGTCGATTCGCCTTCGGGCAAAACCTGCGCTTCCTCGCTCACGATAGGTTCACCCTACCTCAATGCGACGCTTTGGGTCCGGATCTTCGGACTGTTCTCTGCTCCCTATGAAAAAGGCTGGTTGAGGTTGGAGGTTTCCCACCCTTGCGATAGAAAAAACTCGCAAGGATGGGGCACGGAGCATTTGCGGCGAGTCGAACAGCTCTCAATGCCCGTGCCGTGGGCGGGTTTCGTCGACAGGCTCCGGCGGCAGGCTCGCCATCCGCTTCTGGCTGCGACGGCCGAGCAGCAGCATCGCCAGCCCAAAGACCAGCAGCACCAGCCCCCACCACAGATTCGCGTTGATCCCCAGGCTCGGTGCGTAGAGTTTCGCGCTGGCCCTGCTCGCGAAGCCGAAGGCCGAAAGGATCATGCCGATCAGCGAGAACATCAATCCCATCGGAATGCGCAAATCGAAACTCATCGCTCTCTCCTATCCTGCCGCTCTCTGGCCGGGGAAAATCCTCAGTAAAAGAAAATGTTCAACGCAATCGCGCCCAGAAGAACGGCCACCGCCAGTGCCTCGGGCCGCTTCCACCACGCGATGTGCGCCCGCGCAAGCCTGGGCGTAAGCGAGTGGACCAGCCCCACTAACTCCGCCTCCGCCCTCGCCTTGGTGCAGTAACTCACCGCCACCGTCACAATCAAGCTCGCGCTGAACGCGAAAATCGCCGTCCAGAAGCTCTGCGCCAAGTCGCTCGGATAATGGTGCAGCACCGCAATCCATCCCCCGTAAATGCCCGCCCGCGCCTCGATCGGCAGCGTCAACCCATGGTGCAGCATGGCCGTCGCCATGCCCGCCATCAGTCCGGCAAACGCCCCGTGCCCCGTCGCCCGCTTCCAGAACATACCCAGCAGCAACGTCGCAAGCAGCGGCGCATTCACAAACGCGAACACCAGCAGCAGCGTGTCGATGATGTTGTTGCAGTGGATCGCCGCATAAGCCGTCCCGATCGACAGCAGAATCCCGCCCGCCGTCGCCCATCGCCCCGCCGCCAGGTAATGCCCGTCGCTGCCGTCTTTGTGAATGTAAGACTGGTAAAGGTCATAGGTGAAGACCGTGTTGAAGGCCGTCGCGTTGGCGGCCATGCCGCTCATCAGGCCGGCCACGAGCGCCGTCAACCCCAGCCCCAACAGGCCGGTTGGCAAAAAGTGCAGCAGCATGGTGGGCGTGGCCATGTCGTAGTCCAGCAGCGGCTCGCCGCTCGCCGTCAGCATCGGCTTGCCGGTCAACGGGTCGGTCTTTGCCGGAACCAATCCCGTGCCTGCTTCCACCTCCGGCCGCACCACGGTGGTGGTGCGAAAAATCGCCCCGTTGATCCTCCGCTCCACCGTCGTCGTGTGCGGCGTCGGCAGCCCGATGGCCAACAGCCCCGGCAGAATCAGCAGCAACGGAAGAAAGATCATGGGAACGGCGGCGATCAGCGGCGCCCGCCGCGCCGAATCCACATTATTCGCGGCCATCGCCGTCTGGATCACCCTGAAATCGGCACACCAATAGCTGGCTCCGAGCACAACTCCCAACCCCAGCCCCAAACCGATGCCCTCAATCCCCATGGGGTTGCTGCCGGCGTGCATCACGCCCTTCCACTCGTGCATGTACGCGGCGGGCAACGTCGCCTTCAACCCCGCCCAGCCTCCAATACCGCGCAGCCCCAGCAGCACCAGCGGCAACAGCCCCGCAACCACTAGAGAGAATTGCAGCACACGGTTGTAGATGGCGCTGGTGAGCCCGCCCAGCAGGATATAGGCCAGCACCACCACCGCCGACAGCACAATCGTGAAGGTAAAGATCCCCTCCGGCGCCCAGCCCCGCGCGCGGAAAAGCCCGTCGAACACGTGCAGCGCCTCGATCAGCCGCGCCATGGCGTACATCGAAATCCCCGAGCTGAACACCGTCATCGCCGCAAATGAGCAGGCGTTCAGCGCGCGCGTCTTCTCGTCGAAGCGCAGCCGCAGAAACTCGGGCACCGACCGCGCCTTCGACCCGTAGTAGAGCGGCATCATGAAGAGGCCCACAAAGATCATCGCCGGTATGGCGCCAATTCCGAAGAACTGAGCGCTCCCCAGGCCATACTTGGCGCCCGACGCGCCCATGCCGATCGCCTCTTGCCCACCCAGGCCGGCCCCAGCGAACGCCAACCCGCAGATCCACGCCGGCAGCGCGCGTCCCGCCTCGAGAAAGTCCTTGCTCGTCTTCATGCGCCGCTTGAGGGCATAGCCGATGCCCAGCACAAAGACGAAGTAGAGCAGCATGATCAGCCAGTCGACGGCGGTCAGATTCGGCACCAACGGCTCCTTGGGATCGTCAATCTCTTGTATTCACTCTACGCAGGCTTGCGGAACCAGGTCCATGAGCCTGCCGGAAATGCGTTTGTTCCCGGCAGCCTCCCGCGCTGCTCGCCAAAAGCGCCAAGGCCCTCCGGCGCAAACCGGAGGGCCCTGGAACCGGCAAACGGAAAACCCCGACTATGCCTTCGCCGTGCGCGTGGGCTTGTACCCCGAAAAGCCATAGTAGGAAACGTAGAGGTAGCCGATGATCGGAATAATGAACGCGTACTGAATCCCAACCTTGTCGGCCAGCGCGCCGAAGAGGAGGGGAATCACCGCTCCTCCCACGTTTCCCATGTTGATAATGCCCGAGCCCTCGCTGGTCATCGGTCCCAACTCGGCGATGCCCAGCGCAAAGATATTCGGGTACATGATGGAATTGGCCACGCCGCATAGCACCAGGCTCCATACGGCGACCGGACCGTGGGTGAACATGGAGGTAAAAAGCAGCGCCACGCCGAGGATGCCGAGACCAGCCAGGAGCTTTTGCGCCTTGATCCAGGTCATCAGAAAGCTGCCCAGGAAGCGGCCGACCATGATGAAGACAAAGTACAGCGAGGCTATCGAGGTCGCGGTCGCGATGCTGCTGATTCCCTGCGTCTGGAAGTAGCTGATGGCGATCGCGGCCAGGGCGATCTCCACGCCCACGTAGAAGAAGATGCCCACCATGCCCAGCACCGTGTGCTTATAGCTCCAGATGCTGCGGCCCAGCAACCGGTCGCCCTCCTTGGCGGGACGGAAGGCGCGGGTCGAGGTGATCGCCGGAAGGTGCATCAACATCAGCGCAAAGCCCAGCACCAGCAGCGCGCCGGCAATGGCGATGTAAGGCCCTTGCACCGTGTGCGCAATGCTCGCCTTGCTGGCAACCTTGCTGGGATCGGTGAGGATAAAGTGGCCCACCACCAGCGGCGCCGCGGCCGCTCCCAGGGAGTTGAAGGCCTGCGCCAGAGTCAGCCGCGCCGGGGCGCTGTGCTCGGGGCCAAGAATCGAGACATAAGGGTTGGCCGAAGTCTGCAACGCGGTAACGCCCGTCGCCAGCACAAAAATCGCGCTCATGAACAGCGGGAAGCTCACCAGCTTGGCTGCCGGGATGAACAACAGCGCGCCCACCACCATGATGAACAGCGAAATCACCATGGTGCGCTTGTAGCCCACGGCTTCAATCAGCTTGGCGCTGGGAACCGAGAAGACAAGGTAAGCGAAGAACCATGCCACCGTCACCAGCATCGCCGGTCCGTAGGAGAGATCGAAGAGCTTCTTCAGGTGAGGCATCAGATTGCTGTTCAGGTTGGTGAGGAACCCGAAGATGCCGAACAGGATGGTGACCGTGATGAACGGCACCAGATACTTGGGCGCGCTTTGAGCCGCCGGTGGTGTGGATCGCGTAGTCATGAAAGTCTTTCCCCCGCTTCCTTTGAAAAATAGCCTGGTCTTCGCTGCTTTCCAATCGCCGCTTGCCCGCAACCGTCCCTCACGCGGGTCAGGCCGCCGGAAAAATAGGAATTGGAAAACCGCTCTGAAAAGTACCGACACAACTCTACGCACTAAGGCTGAGGTACGTCCAGAAAAAGTCGAAAAGGTTTTCAGCCGCGCCCCATCGACCCCGCTCCGTGCCCCATCCTTTTCGCGTTCCTGGCGAAAACGGGTGGGAAACCACAACAGCCAACTCTCTCAGCCTTTCCCTAAACCCTGTTCCCTGTTCCCTGTTCCCTATTCCCTATTCCCTGTTCCCCGATCTCTGATCTCTGACCCCTGATCTCCGACCATTTACACTGGTCTTGCATGATTCCCACCCTCGCCTGGACCCCGGAAGGCGTCCGCTTCATCGATCAGACCAAACTCCCCCTCGAGGAGAGCCTTGTCCTCGCCGCCACCTACGAGCAAGTGGCCGAGGCCATCGTCGCCATGGTCGTCCGCGGCGCCCCGGCCATCGGCGTCTCCGCCGCCTACGGCATCGCCCTCGGCGCCATGCACACCAAGGCCGCCACACCCCTTGAGTTCGCTCCCGAATTCGAAACCATCTGCGCCCGCCTGGCCGCAACCCGCCCCACCGCCGTCAACCTCTTCTGGGCCATCGAC
>JBEKZJ010000177.1:0-10585 GCA_049509995.1 Occallatibacter sp.
GGCGTTGGCATAGGCCAGGGTGGATTTCTGGGGCGTGGTGCTGATGCCCAGATGCTTGAGCGGCGATTCGCAACCGGCCAGCCCCAGGCAGACTTGGCGCAACGAATTCATGTGCGCCACCTGGCAAAACAGCATGGCCACGAATTGTTCCCCGCAGGTGAAACCTTTGCCGTTGCGCTCGGCCTGATGGCGCTTGACGGCCTGGGCGAACTGCCCTCGCGAAAACAATTGCAATATCTACGAAAACACACTGCATACTTGAGTCATGGCTGATCCTCTCTTCTCTCCATGTGGTTCTGTGTCGGAACCCACTCCAGAGTAACGGGGATCAGCCCCTTCCGCCTCCGTCAGATGTACTGAGATAACAGTCTATTTTGGACAGCAATGAAAGGCAATGGTTCCGCCGTCTGGCGATTGTGAAAACTGAAATACGTTGTCAAATCCAGCGGCAGTGCCCGAATGCGTGAGGCATTGCCTCTCGCCGGTCACCAGCGAGAACAGAACCAGATCCAATGAACCTGCCCCCGGACAGTGGTCGACCATCAGCATCCCCTTGCCATCGGACAGCCAGGCGAGCGGACCGGGGGCGGCTTCCGGACAGAGTGCGCTGGTCAACTTCCGTTCGGCGCCCCCCGGCGCGGGCACAACATAGATGCCGTCATTCTTCCCATCGCAGCGGGTAAACGCTATCTCGCGCCCATCGCGGGACCAAGCCGGCGCGCCGACCAAACCGTTCTTGCTGTAGGTCAGGCGGAGTGGCGTGTCCGACCCGATTAACTGGACATACAAGTCGTGGCGTTTTCGTTCGGGGCCATCCCAGAGATAAGCTACTTCGAGCCCGTCGGGCGAAATGGCCGGAGATATCGCCTCGCCCGCCGCGCTCGTCACGGGTACTGTTTTGAACAATGATGCGGCCTCGTCTCCATCCTGCGCCGGAACCGGAATCGATCGCATCCGAAGATAGGCAGCAGATGCAATGGCAGCGAGGACGATCAATCCGATCACCGCGGCGGCAAGCCAGGACCGGCGATGAGGAACTGGAGCTTCTGCTGGTGCGGGAGCTGCCTGCTGCGCCCCACAGGTTCCGTTGACCAGAAGCAAAGCAGAATCGCCGTTTGAGTTTGCAACTACGCTGTCCCGCCTGTTCCGGCGTCATGCTTGTCGTCGAACGGATGACCTGCGCCCAACTTTATCTCCACCCAACCCTGACGCTGCCAAAGCAACCGAGATGCGGAGTTGACAGCTCCTGAGGTATCCACGACCGACTACAACTCCATCCACGCCCAACGATGGCGTGCTCGCGCACGCAGGGCCGGCGTGCGCTCCAACCCCGGCGGCGACCCTCATGAAGCGCTTCCGCAAATGCCGACCGGGCCTGCAATTCAGCCAGAATCGGAGTCCGCGCCGCCCGATTCGCCGCTCCTCGCCCCCGCAAAACCCACGCAGGCCATCTGGCGCCCGTTGAAATCCCATAGGTAGATCACCGCGCCCGCCGCAAACGCCAGCGACTCACTTCAAACGTCCCTATCGAAACTGCCCCGGCGAAAAAGTGTTGGGACCGGCCACCCTCGTCGCGCCGGGGCAGTCCCGATAGGGATCTAACGTTTGTCGGTACGAAACCACGATTCACGTGCTTCGTTTCGAGATAACCCTTGATCCAGGAGAGATGGGCCGGCGAGCGCCGTCCTAGGCGCTACGCGGCCCAAGGTGCAATCGACGCGCCTTTCCCCGGTCGTGTGCGAGGATCTATAATCGCGCCGGATTAGCGGATGCGTATAGGACGCCCAGGGGAAGAGCGCGGGGCAACTTTGCGCTTCCCGCAGAACGGCCTTCGCTTGCCCTGAAGATGGCTTGTAACGGCAAAAAGAACCGGCCCGGCCATAAGCAGCTGCCCAAGACATAGCCATGCAACAAGAATCTCCATGAGGAGGAAAACCCTTGCGCAAGCTCGTTATCATCGCTTTCACGGCATTCAGTTTAGCTTCCCTGACCCATGCGCAAACAACGGCGCCCACGTCGCCGAATCCCAAAGACTACACCGCCCACGTGACGGGTTACGCCCACATGGATATGGCTTGGCTGTGGCGCTGGGAAGAATCCATTCATGACGTCATGTACAACACCTTTACCAACCAAATCCGGTTGATGGACCAGAATCCGGACTACACTTTTTCGCAGGACCAGGCCGTGGTGCTCGACTCCATGGAACACTTCTATCCGGATGTTTTCAAGGGTCTTCAGGCGAAGGCCCAGACCGGCAATTTCGTCCCCGCCACTTCAAGCTGGGTGCAGATGGATGAAAACGTCAGCGACGGCGAATCCATGGTGCGGCAATTCCTCTACGGCCAGAAATTCAGCAAAGAAAAGTTCGGCCATTACGTCCGCTTCGCCTGGCAGCCGGACGTCTTCGGCCATCCCGAAACCATGCCGCAGATTGCAAAGAAGGCCGGCATCGAGTTTTACCTGTTCGACCGTCCCCATGACCCGGCTCGCCCCCGTATCCTCTGGTGGCAGGGCTTGGACGGAAGCCGCGTGCTGGGCTATTCGACCCCCAATGAATATGCCGGGACGTTAAATCACGAGCGCGTCACCGTTCCTGTGATGCGGTACGCCGAGCAGTCCGGCGTGAAGAATATGCTGGTGCTTTACGGCGCGGGCGATCACGGGGGCGGTCCCAATCCCGATGATGTTGCCGGTATCGCCAGAATGAACGCTTCGCCGGACGAGGTGCGCGTGAAGCCCACCAACGTGTCCAACTATATCGATCTGTTGTTGACTGAAAGGACGGACTTTCCGGTCTACACCAACGAGTTGAATCCCGTTTTCCCCGGCTGCTACACCACCCAGGTTGACATGAAGCGTCACAACCGGCAGGCGGAGCAGCTGCTCCTGAACGCCGAGAAGATGTCGGAGCTGGCAGTGTTCTTCAATTATCGCGACTACTATCCGGTTCGCGACTTGAGTGAAGCGTGGAAGCTGGTGTTGCTGAACCAGGCCCACGATCTGGCCGCCGGCTCGGGCATCGGCCCCATTTACGCCGATGCGGCCCTCCAGTACAAAGAGGTTTTCCAGCGCGGCTACCGCGCCCTGAATTTCTCGCTCGAAAATTTGGGCCTTCAGCTAGATACGCAAGGCGAGGGAGTGCCGCTGGTGGTTTACAACCCGCAGTCGTTCGATCGCACCGACCTGGTCACCGCGGAAATCTCCGCCTTCTCGCTCCCGGAGAAGCTTGTCGCCGTGCATGAGAACGAAACCGTGCCGGTCCAGATCCTCAAAGCCCCCGCCAAAGATGGGGCTCGCGAAACGGCCACCGTGGCCTTCGTCGCGCACAACGTTCCGCAGATGGGTTTGAAACTGTACCGGTTGGTTGCGGAAACCGGCCATCCGCCGGCGGAGGCACCCCCCTTGCGGGTGGGGTCGAATCCGCGACCCTATCTGGAAAACGAGTTTCTCCGCGTTGAGATCGACCCTGAAACCGGCAACATCGCGCACCTCTTCGACAAGGCAAACAGCCGCGAATCGTTTCACGGCCAAGGCAATTCGCTCACCGCCTGGGAAGACACCGCCCAGCAGGCCATCAGGACCTCAAAGGAATATGCGGGGCCGGCATGGGACACCGGCATCACCGGCAAGAAATGGGATGTGGATAAAGCGGCCAGCGTAGAGGTTACCGAGCAGGGTCCTACGCGCGCCACCATTCGCGTCGTGCGCCGCTTCCGCGACTCTCAGTTTACTCAGGACATCAGCCTGATGCCGGGCGTGCCGCGCGTGGATGTCGCCATGACGCTCGACTGGTACGAGCGCGCCACCTTCCTCAAGGCGGGCTTTCCCGTCAACGCCGAGTCGGGCAAGGTGTCGGCGGAAATCCCCTACGGCGTCATTGAACGCAATCAGAGCGGCGAGGAAGCCGTGATGGGGAAATGGGTGGATATCTCCGGTCCCGGCTACGGCGTGGCGATCATCAATAACGGCCGCAACGGGTACGATGCCAAGGGCAACGCCATCCACCTGTCGTTGATTCGCGGGCCCTGGGGCCCCGACCCGCGCGCCGATGAGGGCGATCACTCGTTTGGCTACTCCATTTATCCCCACCGCGGAGGTTGGCGCGAGGGCAAAGTGCAATTCCAGGCTCTGGCCTTCAACTCGCCGCTGCTGGCCATGCAAGAACCTCAGCACGACAGCCCGCAAGAACAGTGGGCTGGAAAGAAGGGTGGCTTGCCCGACGCCTTTTCCTTCATCAAAACCGACAGCGACCACGTGGTTCTCTACGCGCTCAAGCAGATGGAGGGCTTTTACGATACGGACGCCATCGCACGCTTCGTTGAGATTGAGGGCCGCGAGGGCGACGTGACGATTCAGCTTCCACGCCGTGTCCGCGCCTCGGAAACAACCTTGCTCGAAGACGTCGGCGTGGGATCTGTAGGGGAGGGAACAACCATCCGGTTCCACATGAAGCCGTGGGAGATTAAAACCCTGCGTTTGTCGCGGGCGCAATAGGCCAGATTTCTTACCACGGATTTGGGGAGGGTGGAGCATAAGCGCTGCCCTTCCGGCCCATTCGCAAAGAACCCGCGCCGACTTTGGTGCTCCGCTTGAAGCCTGACCGACAAACGCGGGCCTGGGGTTGCATACGGACGGGTGAGGACGTTTGTCGATTTTCGACGGCGATCTCGTTTACGAGTTTGCCACATGCAGCGTCGCCAAGCCGAAGAAGGGAAAGACACCGTTCGTGGTGTTGGCGAAGGACGTAAGGTAGCCCAACGGATGCTGCTGAGTTTCGTGGGAGAGACGGACGGTGAGTCGCAACGACTTCTCACAGGTTTGCCGAGTACGACGAGCTCTGGCGCCCGGTCGAATGGCTTCCGGGCAACACATGAACATCGGTTTGAGCTACATTCATAGGGAGTGATCCGTTGGCCTTTGCGACCAGCTATACGGCGTTCTTTTGGAGACTGATCCGCTTTCAGCACAACCGGTGCCACCGCACCAAAGGAGACGTTGCGATGCAGACGCGCAAACTGGGAAAGAGCAGCCTGGAAGTATCGGCCATCGGCTTAGGCTGCATGAGGATGAGTGCCGGTCACGGGCCGGTATCGGGGACAAAAGAGGACATGATCGCGGTCATGCGGGGAGCGGTCGAACTCGGGGTCACGCTCTTTGATACGGCACAGGTTTACGGACCGTTCGTGAATGAAGAGGTTGTGGGGGAAGGACTTGCTCCCGTGCGTGACCAGGTGGTGATCGCGACGAAATTCGGATTTGCACTGAATGCCCATGGCAGGCAGTCTCCCGGGGTCGACAGCCGCCCGGAGTACATAAAGGAGAGCGTGGAGGGATCGCTGAAGAGGCTTAAGGTGGAGACGATCGATCTGCTCTACCAGCACCGTGTCGATCCGGATGTGCCGATCGAGGACGTTGCGGGAGCGGTGAAGGAACTGATTCAGCAGGGCAAGGTAAAGCACTTTGGACTGTCGGAAGCAGGGGCACAGACGATTCGGCGGGCACATTCGGTTCAGCCGCTGACCGCGGTTCAGAGTGAGTACTCGCTGTGGTGGAAGCGACCGGAAGAGGAAGTGATTCCGACGCTTGAGGAACTGGGCATCGGCTTTGTTCCGTACAGCCCTCTTGGCAGGGGTTTTCTGGCTGGGTCGGTTACGGAGGACACACAGTTCCTCGAAGGGGACAACCGCGGCAGTTACCCTCGGCTCTTTCCGGAGGCCCGCAAGGCGAACCGGGCGTTGGTGGATGTGATTGCAGCGTTTGCAGAGCAGAGAAATGCGACAACTGCCCAGATTGCGCTGGCTTGGCTGCTGGCACAGAAGCCATGGATCGTTCCAATCCCCGGTACCACGAAAATGGAGCGGTTGCAGGAGAACATCGGAGCGACTGCCCTCGAACTTACACCTGAGGAGCTTCGCGAGCTCGATAACGCTACCGCAAAGATTGCAGTCGTGGGCGCCCGGTATCCGGAAGCATTGGAACGTATGACGAATCTCTAGCGGATCGACCGCTGAACGGTGAGGAACGTGCGATGAACATCTCTTTTGAAAACAAGGTGGCACTCGTAACCGGTGCCGGCTCGGGGCTGGGCCTGGCGACCGCGAGCGCTTTTGCTGAATCAGGCGCTTCCGTGGTGTTGGCAGATTGGAACGAGAAGTCGGCGATTTCTGCAGCCAAGGATCTGACTGACCAGGGGCACAAGGCGTTCGCAATTCGTTGCGACGTATCGGATGACGCACAGGTAGAAGCAATGGTTCAGCTGACTGTCGCCACCTTCGGCCGGCTGGATGCAGCCTACAATAATGCCGGCGTTCAAAATGTCCTTGCAGAGACTGCTGATTCTCCCCGAGACGATTACGACCGTGTAATGGCAATCAATCTCCGCGGTGTGTGGAGTTCCATGAAGTTCGAGCTGCAACAGATGCGCAAGCAAGGAAGTGGCGCCATCGTCAATTGCTCTTCGCTTGGTGGACTTGTGGGAGGCGCCGAACGAGGAACCTACCACGCGGCGAAGCATGGAGTTCTCGGGCTGACGAAGAGCGCGGCTCTCGAATATGCGGCACGTGGCATTCGGATCAACGCTATCTGCCCGGGGCTCATTTGGACACCGATGGCCGACCAAATGGTCGCTGCTGGCCAGGGTGAGGCACTCAACGCAATGGTGAAGAGCATTCCCATGGGCAGGTATGGCCGTGCCGAGGAGATTGCGGATGCTGTGCTATGGCTTTGCAGTGAGGCTGCCAGTTATGTGACTGGCCAGTCAATCTCGGTAGACGGCGGGTTCATAATGCGGTGAGGGAAACCAGTAACGGAACCGAACCTTACGCCACGGGCGACGCATTTTGAGGAGTGTGCCGTCCTAGGGAGTCCCGAGAAGATGGAGAGAACACCAAATGGCTGCTTGATTGGGATGAGGAACGGTAAACGCAGCGGGGTCAGGAAGCCTCGCGGCACCACGGCGTGAGGCCGGGGGCCGGGATTCCGGTAGCAAAGCCGACTTCACATTACCGATCTCATTTGGATATGTGCGCCCGGCAGGTTAATAAGCCCATTGGGCCGATAGCGCCAAACGAAAGCATGCCCTGTCGATCATACATCCCGCGATGAAATACCTATTTTATAAATAGGTATTTCAGTGCTACTGTTCCTACCATGGCAAAGAATCCCGAACATCGCGACCTTTTCCCAGGCGCGCTGGAAATCATGATCCTGCAGTCGCTTCGCCTGCGACCGATGCATGGCTATGCCCTGGTCAAACACATCAAGCAAGTCTCGGACAACCTGCTCCAGGTTGAAGAGGGATCCCTGTATCCCGCTTTGCAGCGGATGCTGCGTGAGGGGTTGCTGGAATCGGAGACTGGGCTGTCAGCGAAGGGGCGTCCTACCCGAATTTACCGGCTCACCGATGCGGGCGTTCGGCACCTGGAGCAGGAGGTGGTCAGCTTCGAAAAGATGTTCACCGGCATCACGCGCGTGCTGGCCGTCGCCAAGGCCTAGGAGGTTAACCATGCAGCGTCTGAGCAAGCTGTTCAGCCGCCGTCGCCGCTATGACGACATCTCGGTCTCCATTCGGGAACACATCGAAGAGCGAACCGAGGAACTAATGGACGAGGGAATGGCGCGCAAACAGGCCGAGCAGGCGGCGCGGCGCGAGTTCGGCAACGTGACGTTGATCAGGGAGCGCAGCCGCGAAGAGTGGCAGTGGGCCGCTCTCGAATCGATTCTTGCCGATTTGAGACTGACCTTTCGGCGGTTGAGAAAGTCGCCGGGATTCGCGGCGACGGTGCTGCTGACCATGGCATTGGGGATCGGCGCCAACACCACGGTGTTCAGCGTGATCGACAGCGTGCTGCTGAAGCCGCTGGCTTATCCGGATTCCGGGCGGCTGGTGGCTCTCACACTGAAGGCTCCGGGGGCCGCGGGGATGGCCGACTTCAGCAACGGGCTGCAGCTTTCGCCTTCGATGTATCTGACGTTCTCGGAAAAGAACCGGACGTTCCAGTCGCTGGGTGTTTTCACGTCGGGCACGGCGAATGTGACGGGGGTTGCGCAACCGGAGAAGGTGCACACGGCGGGAATCAGCGGCGGCGTGCTGGAGACACTTGGCGTTTTTCCCAGTGCAGGGCGGTGGTTCTCGGATGTTGACCAGGATCCGCGTGGGGCGAAGACGGTGATGCTGAGCTACGGCTACTGGCAGCGGCGCTTCGGCGGAGACCGATCTGCGATTGGACGCAGCATCCAGGTGGATGCGCAGACGCGCGAGATTGTGGGCGTGATGCCGCGCGGGTTCAAGATAGTGGACCGGGAGTTCGATCTGCTGGTGCCGCTGGGCTTCGATCAGCGCCGGCAAAAGCTGGCGCCGTTCGGCTACGAGGGAGTTGGCCGGCTTAAAGCGGGAGTGACGCTGGGGCAGGCCGACGCCGACGTGGCGCGACTGATTCCGGTGTGGATGGATTCCTGGTCGAACGGGCCGGGCACCAACCCGCATTACTACGAAAGGTGGAAGATTACCCCTGGCTTTCGTTCGCTGAAACAGCGTGTGGTTGGCGATGTGGGCGGGGTGCTGTGGGTGGTGATGGCGACGGTGGGGCTGGTGATGCTGATTGCCTGCGCCAACGTTGCGAATCTGCTGCTGGTGCGTGCGGAATCGCGGCAGCAGGAGCTGGCGATCAGGGCTGCGCTGGGAGCCGGGCGCGGGCGCATTGCGCGCGAGCTGCTGACGGAGAGCGTGACGCTGGGACTGATGGGAGGCGTGATTGCAGTCGGCGTGGCTTTTGGAGGATTGCGGCTGCTGACGGCGATTGGGCCGGCCGACCTGCCTCGACTGAGCGAAGTCTCGCTGGATTTGGCTGCGCTGGGTTTCGCTTTCCTTCTTTCGATTCTTTCAGGATTGCTGTTTGGATCGATACCCGTGCTGCGCTATGCGCGGGCAAAGGTCTCGACAACGATAGGAAGCGCGAACCGGACCGCGAGCGCAGGCCGGGTGCGGCAACGCTCCCGGAGCGTGCTGGTGGTGGCGCAGGTGGCCATGGCCCTGGTGCTGCTGGTGAGCGCGCTGCTGATGATCCGCACCTTTGCCGCGCTGCGCAACGTGGAGCCGGGATTTGCAGACGCCGCCCACGTCGAGACGGTGCAGATCAGGATTCCGGATTTGCTCGTCCCCGATGCGCAAATGACCACACGCACGCAGAACAGTATTGCCAATACGCTGGCTGCTATTCCCGGCGTCACCTCGGTGGGCTTTGCAAGCGCCGTGCCCATGGACGGAAACGACCCCAACTGGGACATCATGATCGTTGAGGGAAAGAACTATGAAGGCGGAGAGCCGCCGCTCAGGCTGTTCAATTATGTCTCGCCGGGTTATTTCAAGACCGCGGGCACGCGCTTGATTGCGGGGCGCGATTTTACCTGGGACGACCTCTACGGCTTGCGGCCGACGGTGATGGTGTCAGAGAACTTTGCGCGCGAATCGTGGGGCTCGGCCGCGGCGGCCGTGGGAAAACGAATAAGGCAGTTTACGAATATGCCGTGGCAGGTGGTGATTGGCGTTGTGGAGGATGTTCGCCTGCACGGCGTGGACCAGGATGCGCCGCCCATCATCTACTGGCCGGCGATGCTCAGCAGTCCCTATACCACGCAACCAAGCATCGAAGCGGCACGCGCGGTCACCTTTGTGATTCACAGCAGCCGCGCGGGAAACGAAGGATTTCTAAGCGAGATGCAGCAGGCGGTGTGGTCAGTGAATTCAAGCCTGCCGCTGGCGTCGGTGCGGACGATGCGGGATATTTACAGCCAGTCGCTGGCGCGCACTTCGTTCACGCTGGTGATGCTGGCGATCGCCGGTTCGATGGCGCTGGCGCTGGGCATCATCGGGATCTACGGTGTGATCTCCTACACGGTTGCGCAGCGGACACGCGAGATCGGAATTCGCCTGGCGCTGGGGGCGCAGAGGAGCGAGTTGAAGTGGATGTTCGTCCGGTCGGCGCTGGTGCTCACGGTGGTTGGCGTCGTAATTGGTCTGGGTACGGCAGCCGCGCTCATGCAGTTGATAAAGTCGCTGCTCTTTGGCATCAGCCCGCTCGATCCCTTTACCTACATCGCGGTGCCGTTGATCCTGGCGGCATCCGCCGCGATTGCGAGTTATCTGCCGGCCCGCCGTGCCGCCGCAGTGGATCCGGTTGAAGCGCTGAGAGCCGAGTAATGCAGCTCGGGGTCGGCAGGCCGGTTCCGTTCAAAATATCAACGATTGCGCGGCGGATTGCCAGGACGGTGCGGTTGTTTCCCTTTCGGCCGACGCTTCGCTTCGCATCGAACTGTCGTGGGAGGGGAAAAAGGCAGAACTCGGCGTGACGATCGATGTCTGTTTTCAAATGTCTGAAATTGCCGGGGATGAAACCGAGCGGTGGCTCACGACCAATGCCAGGCCACGGACGCAGGGACCTCCAGAACGGATCGATCCTGAAAAACGTTAGGTTCCTATCGGGACTGCCCCGGCAGACGAGGCAGGGTTTAGCCCGATTCTTTCGGCCGGGGCAGTTTCGATAGGATCGTTTGTGCTGAGCCGCTGGCGTTTGCGGCGGATGCG
>JBEKZJ010000178.1:0-10515 GCA_049509995.1 Occallatibacter sp.
GCCGGGTAATACGTGCGGCGCTGTGCCAACAATCTATTATCAGTACTCGATGCCGTTGAGGCTTGCTGGGAATCACCTGACGGGAGGCTATGGCACGATGACGTTGGATGCAACGGTGGGAAGCTCTGTAACAGGAACACTGACGACCATGTCAAATGGCGATTGGTCCTCCTGGAACTACTCCACGTCGGTGTCTTGGCCTGTAACTTCGGGCGTTCACCCGTAGGCCACTCTGGTGGTCGGTGGTGGACACCTGCTACCAGGGTGCATATCCCAAAGCAATCTGGCTTTGCGAGATCGACTGGCGTTCCGGATCGACGAATGATCAGGCCGCCTTTTTCTTTAGAACCAGCATCGCCAAGTCATAACTTGAGAATCCGATGAGCACCGGTAAGTCGGTAGGTGTTTAATCATCTACAATGAATCGGGATGTCAACTGTTGCCAAGAGGCCAAAGCACTCATCCAGCGCTTTTTTTGGGAATTCTAGAGGATTAGTCCCCGTAAACGCGTGCGCCGTGAAAGCCGGTGCTTTTCAGTGGGAGATAGACCCACCCGGGAACTGGTTCGTTCCACCCGGTAACAATCGAAGCGGCAGTGGAGGTAACAAAGCTGTCGGAGCCTTCGATATAGAGGGCCGTTTAAGCGGCTCGGTGAGCATGTAGGTTGTAATCCGAGTAAACGTTGAGCAAGCCTCGAAACGGACAATGCAGAAGCTGACCCGCTGCGTTTTCGGGCAAAGCTGCTAACGATAGAAAAGTACGAGCGAACAAAGTCTATCGTTTTTGCCGGGGTAGTGACGGCGACATGCATGCATAGGAAAGCATGAGGAACACGGGAAACCCCAACAGTGGTATTGGAAGTTCAAGACCAACCGGTAACTCGTGAGAGCCAGACTGGGCTGTTTGGGGCTGCGGTGAGGTTCGTAGTACCGATGAAGCCGGGTAATGTCGGGGGAGGGAAGGGGCCTTAGTTGGAAACCAACGCAAGAAGTGACAAAGACGGAGGGATTGGTGATGAGCCTATCAATCCCAGAAAGTGTTCAGAAGTTGCAGGCAGCGTTACACGACAAAGCGAAGAAATCGCCCGATTTTCGCTTCTATGCGCTGTACGACAAGGTGTACCGGAAGGACGTGTTGACGTACGCCTACGAATGCTGCAAAGCCAATGGTGAAGCGGCGGGAGTCGATGATCAGACGTTCGAGGGCATTGAAGCGTATGGAGCAGAGCGATGGTTGGACGAACTGACGCAAGAGCTGAAAAGCCGAATGTATCGACCACTTCCCGTGCGGAGGGTATTCATACCGAAGCCGGGAGGGCAACAGCGTCCGTTAGGAGTGCCCGCTATCTGTGACCGCACGGTCATGATGGCGGCGGTTCTGGTGCTCGACCCCATTTTCGAGGTTGATCTACAACCGGAACAGTACGCCTATCGGCGAGGCCGCAGCGCATTGGACGCCGTAAGACATGTCCATAAGCTGATTAACACCGGACATGGAGAGATCGTAGATGCAGATCTTGCAGGGTATTTTGATTCTCTTCCGCATTCTGAGCTTCTAAAGTCGGTAGCGCGCCGGGTCGTTGACGGCGCCATGCTCCATCTGATCAAGATGTGGCTGAAAGCACCGGTGGAGGAAACGGACGAACGTGGAAAGAAGCATGGGAGTACGCGCAATTGGGATGAAGGTCGCGGGAGCCCACAGGGGTCTCCGATCAGCCCGCTGCTCAGTAATCTCTACATGCGCCGGTTCGTGCTCGGATGGAAGAAGTTGGGGCACGAAAAGCGTCTTGGAGCGTACATCGTCAACTATGCCGATGACCTTGTGATCTGTTGTCGGGGCAGAGCGGAAGAAGCTCTGGCCGCAATGCGGGTCATGATGACGAAGCTGAAGCTGACGGTGAATGAGGCCAAGACGCGGGTCTCGAAGCTGCCGGAAGAGAAGTTCGACTTCTTGGGGTATACGTTTGGCCGTTGCTACTCGCCGAAGACTGGACGCGCCTATCTGGGCACGGTTCCGGCCAAGAAGCGAGTGATCCGCATCTGTCAGGCGATCAGCGGCGAAACGGGACGAAATAGAACCCAACTGGACCATAAGACGGTGGTGACGAAGCTCAATCAGATGATGAACGGTGGGGCCAACTACTTCTGTCTCGGTCCGGTCAGCAAAGCCTATCGGGCAGTGGATCGACACACCTGTAAGCGGCTGCGTCAGTGGTTGTGCGCCAAACACAAAGAGGCAAGACTGGCGACCCGGAAATACACGGACGCCAACCTGCACGATAGGTTTGGTTTGGTTCGGCTTGCAGAGCGGACGCGCAACTTTTCGTGGGCGAAACCGTGATGTTTTCTCCGGGAGCCGGATGCGTTAATTGCGCCTGTCCGGTTCGACGAGCGGGATGTGGAAACGGAGCATGGCTTGGATAGTGAGGCACCGGCAAACGAAAGAGCCGGAAACAGACAGGCCCAGCCTAAACCACCGCGCCACATCTCGACTCTACCCTTCCCAACAGCGACCATGGATCGCGGACCCGATCCGGCGATTCGGGCCGGAATGCCGACACATCAGGACTCATCGCGAGATTGGACGTAAGCGTCACACTCTGATACGTTTATGACAAAAGCAATGGTTCGGTAGCAGCTTGTCCTGTGGCTTGGGAGTGAAGAGGTTGTGAGGCTGCCCTCGCACTATGGAGCTTGTGAGATTGCTTTTCTCAACAGTTCCCCACCGCGGAGGTTGCAGTGGAAATTGTCGGGTCGCCTGCGAGGTTGGCACTTGCGGTAGGCGTGATTTGGCGTACATGGGCTTCCGATCACCCCCCTGTGTCTATTTGTTTGCCACTTCCAACTGTTGCGGCTCAGTTCAGACGGGGAGATGAAATTGGGCCCTTCGTGAGCAACAATCTTGGCCATGTCCACCTCTACTGCGGGCCGGCTCACTGATCTGAGCGCTGTTTGAGAGTGAGAATGTTGCGGACCTCCTCATTGAGTTGAATTGAGCCCGCAACGCGGAGGACATGATGAACAACCAGCCCGGACTGTTCGGCCGACGCACCGTTTCTTTGCTCAGTGCGATCCTTCTGGTCGGGGGTTCAGCGGGGGGCCAGCACACAGCACCGGGCTACACCCCTGTCCCTCTTCTGAGTGCGGAGCATCCTGTGCAATGGTGGTTCGTCTTCAAGCCCAATGCGGCGTTGTTTCCTGGATGCGGGGCGAATGTGACCTGTCGTTTTGGCGGAGAAGCCCAAAATTATAGTAGCTACGGTCTGCAGTTTGCTTTCGCCAGCAAGGAGGACACCACGTTGAAAGTCGGTTCAGTGTGCGCCGGAAACAGCCTGGACGATCCTATCGGCGCAACTTTTGACCAAGTCTATAACGGGTCGTCCTACTACGTGATTTGGAACGATCAGTTTGGCGGCGATCCCATACTTGATGGGGATGGGGGTTCGGGACACTCCAAAGGGATTGTGGCATGGAACGACGCGGGCGAAGGCTTTGTAATGCAGGTTACGACGCCGTCGTGGCCGGCGGCGGGCAATGTGGCGCATCCGCGCCTATCTGACGGCAATACGCTGGGGTGCATCAGACACAACAACACCCTTACGAGCCAGCACTTCTTTGCGTTAAAGCTTACAAAGAACGACGTGGTCAAGGTGCTGATGGCGCTGGAAAATGCGAGTGTGGTGACAGATCCCAATAATCCCCAGATCGTGAACAATGGAGGCCCGGGCGATATCCAAATCCTAGTTAGGCGGCTTGGGCGTCTTTCCTCAAGTACGGCCTATTCAGACGTCACGTTATCCAGTGGCGTGCGCCTCATTTCCAAGCCTTCTGCATTGCAGGTGCCTCCGTGGCCGCTTGTGTCTGCGATCCTAGGCGGTGTTTCGCTGAAGGCGGCAACGTGGTTTGCTCCGCCCTACATGCCCGAGACCATGGCTTACACATCGATCAACTGCTGGCCGCGTGATTTACGGGGGTCCGGGCGCGTCGAGGCTGCAACGACCGGACACTGGGGAGGGAAAGACTTCAATCTGCAAGGTGGGTCCAGCTCAAACTCAAACAACGCGAAGTTCGCCGTTTCTACCGCCGAAGACCAAGACTATGCCATTTTCGGTGATCTGAATGAACAGGGGGTTCTTTCTGGCACCTGCTCCTCCGCGCAAAATGGCCACGGGGGGGTGTTCTTTGTCGTCAACAATCGTGGCCTAGCCGACAGTCTGAAGGGAATCCTCGGCGTGCCGGTCCACCACAATAATCCGACCGGTGCTATATGGGCCTGGATCCGGGCACATGGCGGCGATTGGATCAATGGTCATCGCGCAGAGGCTTTCCCAATCGTCGCGACACTTTTGGTGTTGTTGATTCTGCCGTCGCGGCTGGTGCTGCTGTTGCTCGCACAGGACATTTTGTTGATCAACAGCCTCGCGCCTTGGTTCTACCTAACTGTGTTTGGACAAAGGAAGCTCTTTAAACCATACAGGGCATCCATAACCACGAATCGGGAGATCCGTGATGACGCGGAACGCTACGTAGATCTGCCATATGAATGTAGCGATAAAACCGACGGCCGACGGCTATCTGTCCTGATACTGGACCTGCTCGCTAAGCGAAAGGGAGTGGGAATCATCGGGGAGGGCGGCCGAGGCAAGACTGCGTTGTGCCGGCACTTAACCACAAAGGTTATTCGTGACGCGCGGCCTGACCTCCGGCGCACACAGCCTGTGATGATCGACGGACTTACCTATACTGGAAATCTGGTGGATGCGATCGTCGGCACGCTGAAGCAATCCCGCGCTTATGTGAATAAGGCAATCATTGAGTCGCAGCTTTCGATGGGATATCTCGCCATACTATTCGATGGTCTGTCGGAGGTCCGCGAATCCTACCGCGATGCTGCGGAGATGACCGACATTCCTGCGTTTATCCGCCAACATCCTGACACACCTGTCTTAATTACGTCGCGCAGTTTTCTGCCCGCAAGCATCATGCACGCGCTCAAGGATGTGACAACGATTCTGCTCAAAGATGTGGACTCCGCCACAGAGAAAGAATTCCTAGGTCAGTACCTCGAACAGGGAGAGGCAGAGGCGGACGCCGTGATTCGCCAAATGAATGAACGCCTTGGTGATATGCCGAGAATTCCGCTCATGCTTAAACTCGTGGCCGCCGTGTACGACGAGACCGGTACTGTGCCAAAGGACCGGCCAACCCTATTGGCGCAGTATGCAGATCAATTGCTGCGACCTGAGATGACAGGCATGAGAGATCCCTCTGGACTGAGATTCGTATTGCGCTATCTGGTTCGTGAGACTTACCTGCGGAGCGGCGACCGGGGATTTTCCGTCGACCAAGGGGTTCAGTTACTTGGAGCAGTCCGCGAAGATCTGGAGAACTATGATGTCAAGTTGTCACCGATCGAAATTATACGCTTGGTTTGCCGAGCCGGTGTGATGCGGCGCAATGCAGATTACTGCCGGTTTTTCCATGACTCTTTCGAGAGCTACTTCGGCGCACGAGCTCTACTTGCGGACTTCCAACGGAGACAGTACGCGCTTGTTGTGGAGTGCAAGGGCAACGAGAGAATCAAGGAGTCCTACGACTTTTTCATTCACATGCTGGACCCGATCGAGGAACTCCCGCGACTTGTTGCAATCGTTGGACCAGTCGAACAATGAGTGATTTCAATTGTTCTCGAAGATTCGGATTTCGTTTTGCGTCCAGATTGGTAATGAGAAACGCCCTAGGGTCCGATTTTCCTGCCCCGACTCGGTCATCAGATCCCAGTACGCTGGCCGACATATCGGGACTAAAGTGGCGGGGGTTGCCTCTGGAAGGGCGACCATCTTCGCGCAACTCCTGACCGCCCGCGCGCGACCAGTTCCTGATTGTCTCGGAGTATTGCGCGCATATTGGCGGCATCTGTCAGAGGGCTCAGAATTCGATTCTCCCCTGGAACGCGATCATGCGCGGCGAACTGTCGCCGCCGAGGCCGACGCCCAGCAGTCCGGTAGGAGGCGAAATGGTGCTGGTCAGCGCGCCAAAGCCTGTCTGGGTTGGCGGGTTGCCCGGTGTACCGGCCTGATTGCTGGGCAGGGCAAAGTTGGGATGGTTGAAAACATTGAAGAACTGCGTGTCGAAGCGGAAGGTTACATGCTCCGTGATTGGGACCTTTTTCGTTACGTAGACCTCGGAATAGGTGAAATGAGGTCCTCGATAGTTGTTGCGGCCGGAGTTGCCGAACTGGCAGTTGGCGGGTGAATCTCCACCGGCACAAGCGCCGGTGCTGGGATCGACAACGGAGGCGAAGGCATCCGGGTTGAGCCATTGCCGGCTGCCGGTCTGCGTCACGCCAACAACCGAAGTCTTGCGATAGAGCGGAATACCAGGGACACGGTTCGCATATTGTGGGCCACTGCCTTGAAAGATGCCGTTGTTATTTGCTGTGTAGGGGGCGCTTAGCACGCTGAACGGCAATCCACTATGCAGAAACGCCGTCTCCGATACCTGCCAGCCGCCGAGCACCTGCCGCGCCAATACGTGGCTCGAATGAAAGGGAATCTCATAAATGCCGAAGGCCGACAGGTTGTGGCGAACGTCGTAGTCGCAGTTGCCGTATTCTCTCCGTAGATCGCCCGGCAGCGGGGACAGAATGCCGAGGCTTGAGAACGCAAGCAATCCTCCGTTCGATACTTCGTCGAGACAATGGCTGTAGGTGTAGTTCCCGCGCAGCGTCAGGCCGCCGAATTGCCCCCCGAATTCTCTGGCCGCGCTGATTTGCAGGCCGCTGTAGTGGCTGCCCGCATCCGTGCGGAATTCGTTGACGCTGCCGAAGCGCTGGTCGAGCGGCTGATTATATGCAAAGGGAGCAAAGCAGCCGTCGCACACGGTCTGATACCCGTTTAACTGCACCTGGTATGGCTCATGCACGGCACGTGTACCGACGTAATCTGCTCGTAGAGAGCCACGCGCGCCAAGCTCGCGTTCCAACCCCAGGCTCCATTGCAAAAAGTATGGTGTCGTTAGCGTGCCGCTGGGAAAGGTGTTCAGGTTGACCGCCAGCGGGCAGATATGCGCGCCCGGCTGCAATCCGGTACACGGCGCACCGCCCGAGCTGAAGATAGTTTGAAATGACCGGTTGGCCGCGGCCGTCGCATCCACCGCGCTGTTTTGAACTCCAGGCGCAATTGCGATTCCGCCGACCTGTCCGTTGATTCCGCCAACGAAGACAGGTGCGTACGGAGGGTTCGTCGCGCCCAGGTCGGCAACCTGCGCGGGGATGATGTCATTGAAGACGCCGCCGCCCGCGTGGAGCGCCATCTTATCCGACAGCTTGTAGGCCACAGAAGCGCGCGGTTGCCAGCTCAGCAGCGGAGTGCCGGGGAAGAGAGTACGCACATTCGTCTGGATTGCCTCGTTCAATGGCTGGCTGATCTCGTGCTCCATATTCAGAAACGATCCTGCGGGTCGTGCGAACAAACCGTGCTGATTGACTGGGTCCGTGTTCCAGGTTGCCCGCAATCCGAACATGAGCGTTAATCTTTGGCTGGCCCTGAAGGTGTCCACCGCGTACAGGTCGAGGTTGCCGAGCGCGATGCGCTCTTTCTGCGTAGCCGGATAGCCCGCGGTCGCAGTGGATGCAGCGCCATAGGTGAATTCCGCGAGATCGTTATAGACTACGGCGGCCACAACGCCTTCGCCTAGGTCGTAGTCGCTCACGTCCAACCTACGGGAGTTCTCGCCGAACTTGAAGCTATGGCGTCCCTGCGTCCAGATGAGGTTGTCGTTGATCTGCCACTGCGTAACTTTGCGGCCCTGCGTGTAAGTCTGATCGTTGCCGCCCAGCGTGGTGAAAGGTGCGCTGGAACTGCTTCCTGCCAGCACAATCGGGAAGGCCTGGAGCAACTGTGCGTAGTTGTTGGGCAAAAAGAGGCTCGAATACCAGCTTGCGCCGGGATTGAACTGATTGACCAGATTCGGCGTGAAGATGCGAGTGTAGCCGAGCACCAACGTCCGCTGCGGCTGTGGGGAATACGAGTTGAAGATCGGGTTGATCGGATCGGTGTAGGCGGCCTGCAAGCCCGTGTCCTGCTGGAAGCGATACCAGATACTGTTGTTCGCATCGATGGTATGGTCGATCTTGACGACGATCAGGTTCTCGCTATCGCTGTTGTTCATCGACTGAGTGCGAATGTTCGCGCAACCGGAGCCGTTGAAGAGATTTGCTGAGGTTTGAGTGCCGGGCAGCAGAGCGCCGTTCTCCTCCAGAGGACAAGAGAGCACAGGCGTCGGTGTGCCTGCCGTATTGCTGTAGAGCGCGAACATCTTCTGGTAGAACGCGACCTCCTGCGTCTGCGCAGGGAGCGCGGTTCCGTTGATCGGATCGGTCCCGCCCTGCGGCATTTGCTGCAACACATACTGCCGATACGCGGGCGACGGTACAGTTGTGCGAGCCACCAGAGGCAGTGCGATGCGGATGCCTTCGTAGTGCGTGAAGAAGAAAAGCCTGTCCTTGCGAATCGGCCCGCCAACACTCACGCCGAACTCATTCACTGTCGAGCGCGGCTTCTTCGCGGCGTTTCCCGGCGTATCGTTGGCATGGAGAAAGTAGTCGGTGCCGTTGAACAGGGAGCCGTTCCATATCTCGTACAGGTCTCCGTGAAACCGGTTCGATCCCGACTTGGTGAAGTAGTTGACCTGCGAGGCTCCGTAACGTCCCTGGTCGACCGCATAGGAGTTGGTATTCACGGTCGCCTCCTGCAAAGCATCCAGGCCGATGACGAGGTTCGTTGAAAGACCGATGTTGAGCCCGAGAAAGGGATCGTTGGCATCGAAGCCGTCCAGAATATAGCCATTGGAGGTTGCGGGCAGCCCGTTGAACTCGACATTGCCGTAGCCGCCCGCGGCCTTTGCGTCATTCGACGATCCTGCCGTATTCATCAACGCGCCCGGCGAAAACTGCGCGATATAAGTCAGGTCCTGACCAGGGTTGGGAAGGTTCTTGATGGTCTTCTCTTCCAACGTGGTGGAAGTGTTGGGGTTCTCAAGGCTCATCAGCCCGAATTGCGCGGTCACTTCCACGGACTGTGAGGTTGCCGCGGGAGACAGCGTGAAGTTCACAGTGACGGTCTGGCCCACGGAAACCCTCGTGGGTTGCGACAGTCCGGGACCGAATTCTTCAGCATGAACTTCAATCCGATAGGCTCCTGGGTTCACTTGGCTGAAGAGGAATCGTCCATTCGCGTTGCTCCGGACGGCGCGGACTGCGCCGGTGTTCACCTCAGTTGCCTTGACCTGGGCATTGGCAATCATTGCGCCGCTCTTGTCGGCAATGGTCCCCGCCAGCGCGCTGCTGGTGCCGCTTTGCGCCAACAAAAGAAATGAGTTAACTATGGTTAACAGCCAGAAGGCTGCAAAGATATGCGTTGCGGTCTTGGGCGGGGACAAAAGCAACCTCCGGGGTTCGCAGCAGATGGTTGAGCGCAACGGGGAATCAAAGGCGCCAACGGCGCACCGCAAAATTAGGCTCACCTAAATATTAGGTACGCCTAAAATTGATCCGTGTCAAACTGCGGGCTGGAGATTCCTTTATGACGGTGCGCCGCCAACCGAACCCGAATAGCGAGTCTGTGGACAACTACCTCAAGGCGATTCTGGCTCTCGGAGGCCCTGAGGAAAACAGAGTGGCAAGCAATGCCCTGGCGCAGCGGCTGGGCGTTGCGCCTGCCTCCGTTACGAACATGCTGCAAAAGCTGGCCGCGGCCTCGCTGCCACTTGTCGAATATGAGCGTCATCATGGCGTGCTGTTATCCGCCAGGGGAAAGCGGCGGGCGCTGGAAGTGGTGCGCCATCATCGGCTTATCGAGACCTTCCTCTATGAAGTGCTGAACTACCCCATTGAGGAGGTTCATGAGGAGGCCGAGCGCCTGGAACACTTCATCTCAGAGCGATTTGAGGAGCGAATCGAGGCCAAACTCGGGTACCCGAAGATGGATCCGCACGGGCATTGCATTCCCGCAATGGATGGGAAAATGCCCAAGGAGAATTCCGTGCCGCTGACGCAGGTGGTGGGGGAAGGGGCCGTTGTGGTGGACAGCATCTCAGACCGCGATGTTGCCACAGTGAAGTTGCTCAGGACGAGCGGCATCGCGCCCGGCGTCCAACTGCGGGTGAGAGACCGGCACGCCGATGACGGCTACGCTGTGAGTATTGGAAGCTCTGCAGAGGTTTTGTATCTCTCACATGAAGCTGCGGATGCCATCCGAGTCCATTCTCCACATTGACTGTGCCTGGATCACGGGCAACCCAGAACTGACCACAAGGGCTGAGGATAGGTAACGGAAAACGCATATGGCGACGGTGACCCACGGTCAAGCGGAACGCGCGACATCCAAGTCGCCATGCCGGTCGGGTCGAGGACTGGCGCGGTGTTCCGAAGGTCTAGCCTAGCCGTTGCTCCCCGTTTCCTCTGGGAGTGCCTCAGTAGCCAAACCGTGAATCCGTTTCCAGCCCCCGCCACATC
>JBEKZJ010000179.1:0-10297 GCA_049509995.1 Occallatibacter sp.
TCGGCATCGGAGCTGTGGCTGCCGCCGCGCATGAAGGCGATTTTGCGGTGCCCCAACTGGACCAGGTGGCGCAGCGCCAGCTCCGCCGCCCGCCGCTGATCCAGCACCACGTTGGTCACGCCCTCGATCTTGCGATGTCCCGCCACCGCCACCACCGGCAGCTTCATGCTGTGCTCAAGCACCGTGTCGATCAGGATGAACCCCTCCACGCAGCGGTCCAGCAGCAGGCGCGGGTACTCCTCGATCAGGTCTGGCTTGCGCCGATGGCTGACGGTCAGGTAGAAGTAGCCTTCCTCGATCAGCAACTCCTCCATGCCCGACAGCACCTGCATGACATAGTGGTCGTTCAGGTCCGGCACCAGCACGCCTACTGAAAAAGTCTGCCGCTTGCGTAGCGACCGCGCATAGAAGCTGGGCCGGTAGTCGAACTTGGCTGCCGCCCCGGTCACACGGTCCCGGGTCTCCTGCGGAATCGAGCGCACACCGGGGGCATTGTTCAGCACCAGCGAGATAGTGGCCGGTGAAAGGTTCAAATACTCCCCCAGCGTGCGCAGGCTGATGGGTTGCCCAGGCCGCGGCTCGGCTCCTGATTTTGCTCGCGTGACCATGTACAACCTTTGTAACACCCTTCACGCCTTTTCGACTTCAAATGTAGCCTTGGTCTTGCAATTCCCCTCAGGAGGGGTAAAATTCAGGCGAGTCGGACGCGAAAAAGGAGATTCCGATTTGACTGCTTGTCGTCCGGCGCGGGGCCCCCGACGCTTGGCCCCGGAACCCCCAAAAGCTATCTCTCTAACTTCAGCCCTTGGCGTGTACTCGGTCCCAAAGGAGTTCCGAATGTTCCGTCTGCTGTGCTGCCTGTCCGTCGCGCTTGCCGCTCATGCCGCAACACCCCAGTTCGTAACCTCGTTCGAACAACCCAACCAGGGCTGGACCGTCGTCCGCGGCATCGCAACGCTTGATTCGAAGAGGTTACACGGTGACAACAAGTCGTTGCGCCTGGAGTCGGAGAACTCCGGCGGTGGACCCGTAGTTCGTTTCGCGCCCATCGCGCTGACCATCGGCAAACGATATGAGCTCAGCGGCTGGGTTCGTACCGAAGACCTTACGGTCAAGGATGTTGATCGTACTCCGATCGCCGTCGGCGCCGCGCTTACCATGGCTTCCATGCCGTGGGACGTCCACTCGGCCTCCGTGGGCGGCACTCAGCCCTGGACCCGGCTCTCGCTGAAATTCATCGCCAGTCGCGCGCAAGACGCGATCATACTCACCGCAGGCAGCGACGGCCCTACGCGCGGGAAAGCGTGGTTTGCCGACCTGCGACTCGACGAAGTATCCTCGGCTGACGAGTGGCCAGTGCGCGAGGCTGTCCAGACTTTCGGCCCCGCCTATCGCTATCCCTCCGCCGGTTGGATCTACCTCCACATAGAGGGTGCTCCGTACGAACGCGGCTACCAGCACGGCCATCTGATGAAACGAGAGATTCCCGAATACCTTGACCGCTGTGCCGCCGTTCTCGGCTCCAAGGAACAGTGGAACCAGTATCGGACCACCGCCAACGCCCTCTTTCTCCGCGGCTTCGATCGCGAAATCATGGAGGAGATGCGCGGCATCGCGGATGGCGCGTCCGACGCCGGAGCCAGGTGGCTTGACCGCCGCATGGACCTCATGGATATCGTGGTGGCGAATGTGACCGTGGAAATGGGCGAACTGTCTGAGGCTGTTTCCACCACTGCCACCGGTATCGAAGGGCTTAGCTTTGACAAGCCCGCCTACGCCGTCGGCAAACGTGATTCCGTTTTGGATCATTGCAGCGCCTTCGCCGCCACCGGTCCCGCCACGCGCGATGGCAAGATGGTTATCGGCCAGGTCACCTGGTGGCCCCTGACGCTCGCCGAGCAGACCAATGTCATGCTCGATATCAAACCCGTCACCGGCCATCGCGTCCTCATCCAGAGCTATCCCGGCGGCATCGAGAGCGGCACCGACTGGTATCAGAACGACGCCGGCGTGGTGCTGACTGAAACCACCATCCGCCAGACGCCCTTCAACATGCAGGGCACCCCGGTCGCCTTCCGCGCCCGCATGGCCATTCAGTACGGCGGAAACATTGATGAAGTAGTGAAGCAGCTTGGAACCCGCGACAACGGCCTCTATACCAACGAATGGCTGATCGGCGACGCCAAGAACGACGAGATTGCCATGTACGAATTGGGCACGAATAAGACCAGGCTGTGGCGCAGTTCGAAAAACGAGTGGTTCGGCGGAACCCCCGGCTTCTACTGGGGCGACAACAACGCCAAGGACCTCGACGTACGCCTCGAAAACTACCCTGATCCGCAAGGCAAGCCCGACTACATTCCCTATGTTCCGGGGATTCGCGATCTAGCCTGGCAAAATCTCTACCGGAAGCAAAAGGGCCAGATCGACGAGCAGTTCGGATTTCTCGCCTTCCGCACCGCGCCGCTGGTGGCTTCAGCCACCATGGATGCGAAGGTCCTCACTTCGGATATGGCCAACCGAATGATGGTGTGGGCGGAATTCGGAAGGCCCAACCAGCGTGAATGGGTGCCCGCCGGTTCCGGCTATGCCGGGAACAACGGCCTGTACCCTTCGGACTACGTGCTGTTCCGAGCTGAAGAATCGGAGAGTTTGCGAACGGCCATTCAGGAAAATGAAAAGGCCCGTCTTGCCAACGAGGCGAAGACAGATGCACCACCTCCCGCCAACGCCGCGCCGCTGAAGGACCGTCTGTGGAAGGGCTGGTTGCTTCCCGCTTCCGATGCCGACACTTGGTTCGTTGCCGGCACTGCCGCCTACCACTGGGCTCTGGAATCGGATGACATCGAGAAGAAGATGAACGTCTGGCGCGCCAGATATCGAGGTTTGAAACTAGGTCCGGAGGACGCCATGACCCACTTCTCGCTGGAACAGGCCAAGGGCGTGCTATTCCTCGATTCCCTGCGGCGCAAGTTGGGCGACGACGCCTTCCTGAAGCTGATGATCGATTACTTCGCTGCCCACACCACCCAGACCGTGACCGCCCAGTCGTTTCTCGACAAGGCCGGCGTGCGCTTCGAGTTCACTGAGCCTGCGGACGGTCCGCCGTATCTTATCAGCGACATCACACGCCATCTCCACTCGGCCATTATCGTTTATGGCACAGTGCGCGAAGCCGGCACGAATCGCTACGCCGCCGAGCAGATGCAGAGCCGTTTTCTTGACTGGTACGAGAGCCAGGTGCCGATCTACAAGGACTTTGAGGTGTCGGACGATCTTCTGCGTCATCGCGATGTGGTCTTCGTCGGCCGCCCGGAGACCAACTCGGTCCTCGCCGCCTGGGCTGATAAGCTCGGCCTCTCGTATCAGGGCGCGGCCTACAAGGTCGAAGGCAAAGTCCACGCGTCCGAACGGGAAGCGCTGGTATACGCTTCGAAGCACCCGCTCGACGCCTCGCATATGGTAATCACGGTCGCAGGTAACGACCCGCTCCGCACCGTGAAGGCATCACGCCTGGAAGCACCTGCCGAGTATGTGCTTCTCGACGACGGCACCCCTCCGCGCAACGGCTTTATCGGGCAAGGAACCGCCACTGCAGAGGAGCATTAAGGCCGTATGGGATCGGCATTTGGGGGCTGTTGCTGTTCACGAGATGCGTGCAACTTCAAAAATATAATGCATTAAGGCACATGCTTGTCGCGTAACTCCTGAATTACCGGCCAACCGGCAGTTACTGTTCGAGTATTGACGAACTTATAACTGACGGTTTGCCGACCAGCCGGACAGAACTTAGATCGTGCCCAGGCAGTGCTCAAACCCTCAAGGCGATTCGGGCGAATGATTCTCCGGGAGCGGATGGTCGCCCCAGGTTCCTGTGCGCGTGATGCGGATTCCGCCGGTAGGCAGCGACCGCGTTGAGAACCGCAACATTCGGCCCGCAGCCACAGCGCCGACAGGTTGCTGCGCTCCTATGATTAGTTCGAGTTCTGGAATCAGGTTTACAATGAGTTGGCCATTCGGTCCCAACGCCTCAAGCAGGGCGTCGCGCCAGTGGGCAATCTCGGTTTCATTCCCGCCTAAAATTTGGCGAATCAGAGTTTGGAATGCCTGGGCCAGCGTTGCGTAGGGAATATCGCGCTTGTACTGATCGAACTTGCCAGCTGCAAAAAGGCCGCGTGGTGGCACAAGTGCCCTGTGGAGTTCATTAACGACAGAAGATTTTCCGACACCGGAATAGCCGGAAACCAACACCAGTTCCGTCCCTTTCTGTCCGACGACGCGGTCGAAGGCGGCAAGCAGCGCTTCGATTTCGGCCTCGCGCCCGTAGAGTTTTTCCGGGATCAACAGGCGGTCGGGAGTATCGTGTTGCCCAAGAGTGAAAGGGGCGACGTGACCAAGGGATTGCCATTGGGACAGGCAGTGTTCGAGGTCCCGCGTGAGCCCTGCCGCAGTCTGATAGCGCTGCTCCGATGCCTTCGCCAGGAGCTTCATGACGATCCCGGACACGGTAGCAGGTATCGCAGGCACCCGCTCGTGCGGCGGCACCGGTCAGCGCGCGATGTGGCAATGAACCCATTCCAGAGGATCGACGGCAGCAAATGGGAGCGCGCCGGTCAGCATTCGGTACAAAGTGACGCCCAAAGAGTAGAGATCGCTCCGGGCATCAATCGAGCGACTCATCCGACCGGTCTGCTCAGGCGCCATATAGGCGAGGGTGCCGGCGATGATCTCCGGCGGCACGGGCACCTGACGCTCGTATCGCAGTTTGGACGCGACCCCGGAGCCGGTGAGCCACACGTTCCCGGAGTCGTCGACAAGTGCGTTCGCAGGCTTGACGTCCTTATGGAGGAGGCCTTGCTGATGGGCTTGGCTAAGTGCTGTCGCCTAGCCGATGGCAATGCGCAAGAACGAGTCAGATCGATTTTTTGTCCCTTGTGCTGCTCGATTACCCGATCCAAGGGTTCACCACCTGGATCCTTAAGAATGAGGACCGCTCGCGCTTGGTGACGAGTTAGTGCGAGCGGCTGAGCTGCCCATGCCGCATCGAGTTCAGTCGCCAGCGAGTATTCGTGTTCGAGCCGCCGGAGACTCTGGGGCGACGGCTGTTCAGAAGCGACCGCCACCGCCAAGATCGGCATCTGGTTGCCGCGCTCTCTGCCGCGGTAGAGAGTGAAGTCCGCCCTCTCGCGAAGCGGCTCCAATACGTACTCGGAATCCTCTGTCATTGAGAACGCCCTTGTTGTCAAGACCGAACCGCCCAAGATTTTCAAATAGATGGGGACTCGGAGCGCATCATCGACCAAGTGCGTTTACTGGGGAAAGCTGGGTTCCGCACCGACACTCCAAAGGAAACCATTATACCTAAGAAACCTCTGAAAACCGCCGAGTTATAAAGTTGCTCGGCTGCTGTCTGGCCGAATTCGTTCAAAATCAGTCGATTTTGCGGCTATCCGACGTTCGCTTTGCCCGCCGGAGGCTCATGCAGCCTCGGGCGGACACACTACGCCCCTTGTGGGGCCATCTGTATATGGATCTTCGCCAGCCTCCGGCGGTGCTGATAGATGTTTATCGAGGCAAAGGCCGCGCACAGCCATTCGTGGTTCTTCTTCAGCCCGCGGTAGTGCACCTTCGTAAATCCGAAAACGCGCTTCAAGATGCGGAAGGGCCACTCCACCTTGGCGCGCACCCGCGCTTTGGTGCGGTTCTTGCGCTTCTGCTCCTCGTCCACGCCCGCCTTCGTCTTCACACGCCGCGAAGTCATATCCTGCGCCGCAGGCGCAGCTTTATGAATCACCGCAGTCTGTCCCTGATAGCCCGCATCGCCCCACACCTTCTTCTCGCCGCCGTGCAGAAGATCCGGCAGCATGTGAACATCGGAAACGCTCGCCGCGCTGGTGCACACCGAATGTACAACACCTTCTCGGGAATCGACGCCGATGTGCGCCTTGGTTCCTAAGTACCACTGCTGGCCTTTGCGCGTCTGATGCATCTCCGGATCACGCTCCTTCTTTTCGTTCTTCGTCGACGAAGGTGCGTGGATGATCGTCGCGTCGACGATGGTTCCGCTCGTGATGCGGATGCCGCGACTGGCCAGAAATAGATTCACCGTATCGAGCATCTGGCTGCCGAGGTCGTGCTCTTCCAGCAGGTGGCGGAAGTTGAGAATCGTCGTCTCATCCGGCGCCGGCGCGCGGCCCAGCCCTCGGCCGTAGCGGCCTGCGAGCATCGTGATCGGGTTGTGCCCGCTTTGGGTGAGAATCCCTCTCCCGCCATAGCCTTCTAAGTTGAATTCCTTGTGCGACTTGCGGAAGCTCCGGCGCAGAAGGGCCGGACTCCAGTTCCAAGTGGTTGCGGGTTTACGTTGCCGAGGGCTCCGGCACGCCGGAACCCGTTCGGCCCCCCAAGGTGGTACTGGACGCGGCGGGGACTCGCGCATTGGCTATATAGGAACGCGCAAGAAGTGCGATTCTTGCCAACAGAGATCCCAGTGCACGACCGGACCGTTCCGATATCTTGCCAACCACATGAACGAAGCAGCTCGGCAGCGAGCGTGAGATCTCTGGACTACGCCCGAGTTCAAATACGCACAACGACAACGAAACGGGGTCGAGGCGTTCTTCGCGGGCCTAAAAAGCCGCATAGGGCTCCGTCGGCTTCGTCGGCTCCGTCTGCATAGCCAAGAGAGCCTACAATGCCAGACACCGGCCCGGATGCCCAAAGGCAAACGAAATGCTACTTTGCCGTGACAGCGTCGAGTTTCTTGAGCATGTTGCCAATCTCCGGGTTGGACATGAAGCTCTTCCATACCTGGCCGGTGCGGTAGTTTTCGATCATGACGACGATGGGTGCCTGGTTCAGCCCCATGTAGATGGGCGAGATCCAATCGTCGCGCGGATTGAAAGCGTCGCGAGGGCCGTAGATATCCCACAGTTGATCGCCGAGATCGCGATAGTAATGCTTGAAGGCGGCCATGGAGGCTTCAGGCGTGTAGGGAAAAGAAGCCAGTGCGCCTGTGGGCGTGAGCGTTCCACGATCATCAGCTGCGTCCGGAGCGTGTGCCACGTAGCCATCGGGGCCGTCGCTGGCGGTAAGCCCCCAGGCGTTGGGACCATAGCCCTCGAAATGCTTCGGGTTAGCAATCGAATAGGCGCGATTGATGAGAGCAATATTGCGGTTGTTCTCGAAATAAGAGCTGGTGAAGCGGTCGTGAAGGCTGTGCGGATCGAAGCCCATGAAGGAGTAATGGGTGAAGAAGAGCGGCCCACCGGGGCCGACGCCTACATCGAGCTTGATGCCGTAGTAGATGTTTCCGTTTCCGTAGTGGTTGCCATCGGAAGTGCCGGACCATCCCTCGCGATAGCTGATGTTCCGCTCCGATTGCCCTGCCCACCCCGAGTAATAGAGGCTTGCCGGCACGGGGTGCGTGGGCGAAGCGATGCCGAGAAGGTAGGTAATCATCACCTCGTTGAATCCGATAAGAGCGTGATGGATTTGAAAAGCCCATTCAGGCGACCAATGCCAGTAGAGAAAATCGCCGGACGGCGTCTCGCGGTACCAGTCCCATTCGACTGTCTCCCAAAGGCCGGTGATGGCGTGATAGAGGGCCTGCTCGCCGGCGGAGGGCCCGTGAAAGTACTGGCGCGCGGCAAGCAAACCTTGCATGAGGAAGGAGGTCTCCACCAGGTCACCGCCATTGTCGTACATGCCGAAGACAGGCATGGTGCGGCCGGTGTTGCCGTCCATGTAGTGCGACCAGGCGCCGTGGTAGCGCTGGGCGTGGGCGAGAAAGTCGACAATCCTGCTCAGACGCTCAACACCTTGTTGGCGGGTGATGAAACCGCGGTCGACGCCGACCATCAGCGCCATGATCCCAAATCCGCTGGCGCCGGTGGCTACGATGCGATCGTCTCCGGGAATGTTTTCGCGCGCCATGCCGGAGTGGGGATCGGCACCGTCCCAGTAGTAATGAAAGCAGGCCTGCTGGAGCATGGTGAGCAGTTGGTCATCGGTCATCTCGTGGGTGGAGGCGCCTGCGACAGCCGAGAACGACGATTGCCGGTACTGCCAGTCCGCGGCGGCAACTCTATATTCGGCATGCATGTCTGCCTTGCCCAGGAAATCTTCGTAGCGATGAAAGCTGGGTAACTGGATTCCCACCGGAGAAAAGGTGTGACCGTCGAGGGAGCGATAGATGACGTAACGCGCGAGGGCCGGGGGTTCGGCTGCGTCCCACTCGAGCTCGACGTGGCGATCGTAGCCGGTGGCGCGCAGGTTGGTGGGAACGGGCAAAGTGGCCCCGCCGACCGGATCGTCGTCAACGCGAATCTCATCGACGATGAGCGTGTGGCGGACGTCATCGGCGCGATTTTGATGGAAGGTGATGCTGCGCAGGTACTCGGGCTTGAAGGGATAGATGGACGCGGTGCGGCAGTCAAAGAGAGGGATGCGCACCTGCACCCAGCGGCCGGCGGGCACATCGCCTGTGTATTTGCCGAGATCGAGAGGCTCGGTGAAGCTGGCGGGAAATTCAGCGACCTGAAGACCTTCGACCGCATTGGAAAGGACGATCCCGGGCAGGTCCGAGGCGGATATCGGCTGAGGGGAGAAAATCCACAAGAACAGATAGTGGCCAGTTAATCCGGGCAGGCGATTGCGAACGTCGGGGGTCGCAATCTCCGCTACCCATCCTCCTTCCGGGGCTGACTGCCACTGAAGTCGAATGGCGTTCGGGGGGGTGAGAAATATCTTCGTCTCGACCGGCAGGCGGCCATGCTGCTCTTCGAGAAAGCTGTTTCCGGATGCTCGACCCCCGCTATAGAAATAGCGATCTGCGGTTAGACTGTTATCGAACATGATGTGACGGTAGTAGTCGGAAGCTGCGTGCGCCAAGGGCGGTAGCAGGAAAACGGCTACGGCAAGAGCGAGGAAATGCCGGATGCGAACGTTGCGCGGACCGCCTTCAATCGGCTTCATGGATTTCATGACATTGTCTCCCTGCGTTGATTCGCACGCTTGACCCCTGCAAGCGCCGAGGCGCCCTTTTATGGGCAGTTGTGGCCGGATTCACCTTCTTGACAATGGGGACTCATAACAGCATCTTGAGACTCTGCTGTTGAAGACTTCGCACTGCACTGCAGAGTTCTACCCAATCACCGGCTTTGTAGTGAGTTTTTTAGCACCTACGCCTGTTTCCACCAGCCAAGTTAACCTTGGTTTTCGGATTGCGTATGAGCCCTGATCTCACTCACCGAACCCCAAAAGATACACTCCCTGCAAACTGCGGAAGTTCGGCTTAAATCGATGCTTAGCCCGCCGACATTCAGGACGCCAATACCTCACTGGGCGATGGCTCAGGGCATCACGCTAAGATTGTCGAACTGAACGTGATCCCATTTCGTGCCCAGCGCAAACATGCCGTGCAAATGCGTCGAGTCGTTTACTGACGTGAGCGCCATCCCGTCCAGGAATGCTTCGATCCTGTTGCTCCGGAAACGCAGTTCCAGATGATGCCACTGACCGCGGTCGATTGTAGCCGAACCCGAAGCGAGAGTCACCGTCGGCTTTTTGAAGTCAGCAGACAGCAACTCCCAATTCCCGTCGGGTTTCACGCTAAGCACATAGCCGCTTGGCAAGAGCGCTTTGTCATCCTGGAAGACGTCCGCAGAATCGACGCGACCCATCACCAACGCCGGCCCTTCCGAAAGAAAGCGCACATCGGCGGCTACACTATAGTCACGCCAGTCCGAATTGCCCGTCAAAGTGAATGGATCAGGAACTGCAGCCCAGGCAATCGGCTTGGTGGAGACTACCTGTTCCAGGCAGTGCCCGCTGCGGCCAACGCAAGGCTGAATCTCGAACGCACCATCTTGATCTGAGAGATACCTGGGCGAATGCCCGAGAGGTGTCTGCTCAAAGTCATCCATATAGGGAAGCGGAAAAGGCGCAGCGGACGGCGGCTGAGCTGTTCCCTTACCTTGCCCTGTAGTCGTAGTCAGCGAATACAAGGAACCGGGATCGAACTTGTAGACAAACCTCCCGTTCACCGGTTTCACACTGGCAACCTTTTCGAATGTGCGCGAGTCATTCGTTTCCCATACTTGAACTGCAACGGCTGAAAGCCCGCCGGCAAGCCGGAAGGAAACAGTTTGCGGATGCTGAGCGCCAATCGTTTCGAGAATCACGCTCCAATTCTTTCGGTCATTCGAACGAAGCGCGACATAACTTCCCTTCTCTGGGAGGTTGCCTGATCCGGAGTCAAGATACTGCCATTCAGGCTGAGCAAATTGCGTGGTGTGCG
>JBEKZJ010000018.1:0-46176 GCA_049509995.1 Occallatibacter sp.
GGCCAAACTTCTCAAAACTCGCCTGCGATGCCAGTGTCTGCTGAAAACGCGCGATTTGCCTCATGCTTATAGTTTATTCAAATATGACGCGGGTTGCAGACTTGTGCAGAGGTTCCTTAGTGGATGCATCGCCAGCAAGTCCACAATGTCGGAGTAATTCGGCCCCGTGGCAATAATCGTGTTCTTGGGCGCAACCTCGCGAATCGCCGCCGCCACCCGCGCCTGGATTCCCGCCCACCGGTAGGCATCGTTCACCTCCGGCTCGTTCAGAATTTCGAAGAACACTTTCTCCGGGTCCCGCGTCGCATAGTGGCCGGCGAGCCGCCGCCACAGCATCGTCAGCCGGTCCACGGCATCGTTGCTCGTGCGCAGTTGCTGCTTGTAGCTGGCCTCCGGATGCAAATCGATCTGGACTGCGAGCCCCTGGGCCAGCATCGTATCCACCGCCCGGTCCAGCCGCCCCACAAAGTCGGGGTTCAGCCCGTCCTTGCCCCGCGGCGACTGCTCCAGCGGCGCCGCATCGATGCTCAGGCGCACGTTGTCGAATCCCAGCTTCGCCATCAGCGCAATATCCCGCGCGTCGGTATATCGGTTAGTCCGCGCCGCCGAGTAGTCGCTCGCCGACTGCGCAAACCACTCGGAAGCGTTGATGCCCCGCTTCAGGTGCTCGGCGCGCGCAAAGGCCGTCCGCAAATCCGCCGCACGATCCTGGGCAAGAGCGGGCAAAGCCGCCACGAGGAGAAAGGCAAGACAACGGTCAAGAAGGCGCATGAGTTGGACTCCAAAGCGAAGATTGCGACGGCTCCACGATACTACCGCCAGCCCACGCGCCCAAAGCGAACGCAACCCGCCCCCAAAACAAAAGCGGCTCCCATCCACCGGGAGCCGCCTCTGCTTTTAAAAAAGAACTCGCTCTAATTGGCTTGCGACCCAGCCGCGCCGCCATCCAGATTTGCAACCTGCTCAAAGGTGAGGCGCAGATACTTGTGCGGATTCACCGGCACGCTGTGCACGCGCACCTCATAGTGCAGGTGCGGGCCCGTCGAACGTCCTGACTGCCCCACGTAGCCGATCACCTGGCCGCGAATCACATGCTGGCCCGGCAGTACCGCAACCGCCGAAAGATGACCGTACACCGTCATCACATCGTGGCCGTGGTCCAGCACCACCTCGCGCCCATACCCGGCGCCCATCGAGGCTGCGCTCACTTCCCCATCCGCCGTCGCGCGCACCGGCGCCCCGTAGGATGCGCCAATGTCGACGCCCGAGTGGAACGTCCCTTCCCCGTTGAACGGATCTTCCCGCTCTCCAAAGCTCGAGGTCACACGGCCCTCGATCGGCCAGATCGAAGGCGCATCCGCCAATTGCGTCCAATCCCCCGAGGAACCCGGCGACAGTCCGCCCTCCAGCGCTCGCGAAACCCGCCCTGAGAGCGCCTGCGCCCGCAGCGCATAAAACTGGTCGATCGAGAGCTTCACCTGTTGCTGGTTCACGTCGTCGGTCAGGGCCAGAGTGGTTGGTGTGGGCGCCTCCGCGGCGCTGGCCGCGGCCGCCGGCTTGGCCGAGCCCAGCTTGTTTTGCCGCAGCCCGTACAGCGCCGTCACCTCACTCGCCAGCGCGCCCAGCGACGCCACCTGCACATCGCGGTCGTGCGCAATCTGCGCCATCTGCTTGTAGCCTTTGCGCAGATTCTCTCGGTCCTGGCGGACCTGGTTGAAACTCTCTGTCTTCAGCAGCATCCGGGTATACGAGCCCGCAAGGCCCACGATCGTGAACGCACCGATCAGGGCCGCGGCTACAAATCCGTACGCATACTGAAGTGGAAGCGGAATTTTTCGGATTCGCCCGTCTTCATCCCGGGCAACAAAAAGAATGTAATAGCGCTTGCGTAGCATCTTCGCCTCTCATCCCTGCAACCCGCAGGGCCGCAATTCGCCGTGTACCTATAAAAGCGCAGGGCAATGGGCCTTTCAGCCCGTTCAAAAAAACCTGTCACCACATATGGCTTGGTAACGTAATGTTCATCAAGGCTACCAAACCACCCTGCGTCCGGTCAACGAAATCCCACTGGAAATTCCTTCACATTTAGTTGTAGCCTTACTGCCCCACATTGACCATAACCGCCAAAAAACTCCCCCCAGCCGCAAAAAGTCTCCTTTCCGGTCCCCAAAACCCCCCAGCCGCCCCCAAAGGCGGACAAATCGCCAATGACCGGCCCCCTACAACCGACCACCGACAATTGTTCCCTGGTCGCTGGTCCCTGGTGCCTGGTCGCTGGTCCCTGTTCCCTGGTCCCTGGTCGCTGTTCCCTAGTCCCTGGTCCCTAGTCCCTGGTCCCTAGCCCCTGGTCCCTGGTCGCTTGGTTGCCCTATCCTCAAGAAGTGCCATCCCGCCCCGCCATTCCCGCAAGCGACCTCGATCACGGCGAACTGGCCATGCTCCGCTACATCCGCAGCCGCGCAACCCATGCCTCCTCGACGGTCCTGCGCCTCGGCATCGGCGACGATTGCGCCCTGCTTCGTCCCCGTCCCGGCCAGGAGTTGGCCGTCACCACCGACCTCTCCATCGCTGGCCGCCACTTCCGCCTCGACTGGCACCCCCCCGAATCCGTAGGCCATCGGGTCCTGGCCCGCGGGCTCAGCGACCTGGCCGCCATGGGCGCCCGCCCCATCGCCGCCTTTCTTTCGCTCGGCCTGCCGCGCCGGCTCACCACCTCCGCAGCCCGCCGCCGCACCACCCCGCCCACACAACCCGCCTGGCCAACCTGGACCACGCGCTTCCTCGACGGCCTGCTCGCCCTGGCCGCGGCCCACAAAACTCCGCTCGCCGGCGGCGACCTCGCCGAGTCGCCCATCCCCCTCGCCGACATCGTCCTCATCGGCTCGCTTCCCCGTGGAAAGGCCCTGCTCCGTTCCACAGCCCGCCCCGGCCACCTGCTCTATCTGACCGGAACCCTGGGCGGATCATCCGCCGCCCTCGCCCGCCTCGCCGAATGGGCTCGCTCATCGCGGCCGGTCGAGGCCCACTCCGCCCGCCTGCACCCTCCCCGCATCCCCAAAAGGCTCGAAGCCCAGCTAGCCCCGCACCTCTACCCCCAGCCCCGCATCGCCCAGGGCCTCTGGCTCCTGCGTTACTCGCTCGCCTCCGCCGCCATCGACCTCAGCGACGGCCTCTCCACAGACCTCGCCCACCTCTGCGAAGATTCCCAGGTAGCCGCCGAAGTCGATGCGGCGCTACTCCCCATCCACCCCGCCGCAAACCTCCTCCAGGCCCTCAACGGCGGAGAAGACTACGAACTGCTCTTCACCGCTCCACCCTCCGCCCGTCTCCCCAGGAAAATAGCCGGCGTCCCCATCAGCCCAATCGGCCGCATCCTCCCCGCGCGTCCCAACCGTCCCGCCGTCACCCTCCTCACCCCGCAAGGCCCCCAACCCCTCAAACCCCAGGGCTGGCAACACTTTTCCTGACGCTGCCCTTTAGCCAGTATCAGAATCCTCTACCGGCTCCCGTAACCGGCGGTCCAGAGTAGTGAACATGCACCAGCCGCCAGCCCTGACCCGGCAAATTCACATAAACCTGGCTCTCCCGCCCCGTCGTGTGCAGCGTCTTTCCGTCCACGCGCATGATCGCCACAAAATCCCAATCGAACTCTGCCACCGCCGCATCGCCATAAACGTGAATGCTCACAGCGCCCACTGTCTTCAGCGTGCGCTTCGTGAATGTCTGGCCCATCAGCTTGCCGTAGACCACGGATGCAATTTCATCCCAGCCGCGCTCATGCCCCAGAGGTTCGATGAAGCTCACATCCGGCGTCGGCGACCATACCGTCGCGCCCAGCTTTATGTCCGCATCATCGATCGACTGAATATAGTTGCCCACCTGCCGCCGAATCTCCGTCTTCGGGCTCGATTCAACCCTCTCCGCATTCTCCTGCGCTGCCAAACTCAAACCGCAGGCCGCGAGCGCGCCTCCGGCAACTAGAATCGTGAACATCAACTTGCGAATCATGCTGCGCTCCTTGCGCTTCGTCGTCGCTTGTCTCTCATCGGCTTCAATCAGCTCCAGCCATCCGCTCAATAGGCCAGCGTGAACTGCTGCCGCACATGCTTCGGGCTCTCCAACTCATCCACCAACGCCACGGCATAATCCTCGGTAGAAATCCTGCTCCCGCTCCTCTCGTCGGTCACCAGTTGTTTGCCGCCCAGCCGGAACTTCCCCGTCCGCTCGCCGGGCTGGATGAACGCCGCCGGGCTCAGATAGCTCCAGTCCAGGCTCGACGCTTCCAGAACCGGCAGCACATCCCGGTGCCCCAGAGCGATTCCTTTCCACGCCTCGGGAAACTGCGCCGTATCCACCAACTGCACACCTGGCGCAACCTCCAGGCTGCCCGCGCCGCCCACCACGATCAGCCGCTTCACGCCAGCCGCCGCCAACCCCGCCAGCAGCGACCGCGTGGCATCCACAATCGTCCTCGCCTCCGTCTGCGGAGGGGCATAAGCGCTGATCGCCGCCTCGGCCCCTTGCGCAGTCGCCGCCACGCTGGCCGCGTCCGTCACGTCGCCCTTGACCACAACCACGCCCTCAGCCGTCACCTTCTCCGGATTCCTCACCACCGCCGTCACTTCGTGTCCGCGGTCAACCAATTCCTGCAGAATCCGGCTCCCGATCATCCCGGATGCTCCATACAGAGTAACTTTCATGCTCAATCTCCCTTGTGTTTTGTGTCGGGCTCCCGGCGCAACGCAATCTGCCCCACACCGGCGATTCCCAGTAAACCTATTAGGCGCTAGAATAAAGTAAGTTTCAAGAAGATACCAGGATGTTCTCTGGTCACCAGGAGGAAACCATGTTCGGCCAACCCGCTCCATTCCAATACAACGCATTCAACTCCAAGTGCCCCACCCGCGTCGTTCTCGATCAGCTCGCCGACAAATGGACCGTCCTGGTGCTCGGCGCTCTCGATGCCGGACCCGTCCGCTTCAACGCCCTCAAGCGCCGCCTCGACGGCATCTCCCAGAAGATGCTCGGCCAAACGCTAAAGCAACTGGAACGTAACGGCTTGGTTGACCGCCGCGCCTTCGCCACCGTCCCGGTCACGGTCGAGTACTCGCTCACCCCGCTCGGCGCCGCCCTCACCCAGCCCGTGAACGCCCTCCGCGAATGGGCCGAAGCCAACATCGCTCAGATGCTCGCCGCGCAACAGCGCTTCGACGCCACCAAACCCGCCGAGACCATGACGAAGAGTGCATAGCCTCGCGCTCGCCCATCCCTTTTCCACCGTCTATCATCATTGTTGTCATGACCAGCACCCTTCCCCGCGTCCGGTTTGCCCCCCCATCCCCCACCGGCCTGCTCCACGTGGGCAACGCCCGCACCGCCCTCTACAACTGGCTCTTCGCCCGCCGCCTGGGCGGCCAGTTCATCCTCCGCATTGATGACACTGACCTCGAGCGCTCCGAACCCCGCTTTGAAGCCCAGCTCATGGAAGACCTCCGCTGGCTCGGCCTCGACTGGGACGAAGGCCCCGGCCTGGCCGGCCTGCCCGACAAAGGCGGCCACGGCCCCTACCGCCAATCCCAGCGCCTCGACCTCTACGCCCGGCACACCGAGCGCCTGCTCGACGAAGGAAAAGCCTACCGCTGCTTCTGCACTCCGGAAGAGTTGGAAGCCGAGCGCGCCCTCGCCACAGCCGCCCACTGCCCCCATATCTACTCCGGCCGCTGCCGCACCCTCGACCCGGCCACCATCGCCGGGAATCTCGCCGCCGGCAAGCCCTACGCCGTCCGCCTCAAAATCGAAGACCATCCCCTCCGCTTCCACGATCTCGTTCACGGCCCCGTCGAGTTCCCCGCCGGCACCGTCAGCGACCCCGTCCTCGTCCGCGGCGCCAGCGGCGTCTCCGCTGGCGTTCCCGTCTACAACTACGTCGTCGTGATCGACGACGCCCTCATGGGCATTACCCACGTCATCCGCGGCGACGACCACATCTCCAACACTCCCAGGCAGGTCGCCATCTACCAGGCCTTCGGCTGGCCCGTCCCTGTCTTTGCCCACCTCTCCACCATCCTCGGCGCCGACCGCGAGCGCCTCTCCACGCGCCACGGCGCCACCTCCATCTCCACCTTCCGCCAGATGGGTTACCTGCCCGAGGCCCTCGTCAACTACCTCGCCCTCCTAGGCTGGGGCGCCGAAGACGGCAAGACCGAAACCTTCACCCTCCCCGAACTCACCCGCGCCTTCTCCCTTGAGCGCGTCACCCCCTCGCCCGCCATCTTCGACTTCGACAAGCTCAACTGGCTCAACCGCCATTACATCAATCAAGCCGACCCCGAACGCATCGAGAAGTTAGCCGAGCGGCAGTTTTGCCTCCACCGGCCGGATATTTTTCCCCTTTGGTCTTCCTCTGAACTGCATACCGCCGAAATGGCGTCCCTTTTGGCGCAGCACGACCCTCCCATTCGGCTGGACTTCCCCCCCATCGAGCTGATCAACCGCAGAAAAGCCTGGTTTGCCCGTCTCCTCGCCCTCTTTCTCCCCGCCGTCGATCACCTCGACCAGCTCCCCGTCCAGTCCGCTTTCATCTTCGGCTTCGACCCCGCCGCCGCCCGCGCCAACCCTGAGAACTCCGCCATCCTCAACGCCGACTCTGCCCGCACCGTCCTCGGCGAACTCGCCGGCCGCGTTCGCACCCACAGCGGCCACGTCACTCCCGAAGACTTCAAAGCCTGGATGAACGAAATCAAGATCGCCGCCGGCGTCCATGGCGAGGAACTCTTCCATCCCGTCCGCATCGCCCTCACCGGCGCCCACTCCGGCCGCGAGTTCGACAAGCTCATCCCCCTTATTGAAGACGGCGCCGCTCTCGGCCTTCCCATCCCCACCGTCCGCGACCGCCTGGAGCAATTCTGTTTACCCAATTCGCAGGAGTCTGACTACGCATGACCGACGTCTTCTGGATCAAAGGCAACCCACCCGCACCGCTGGCCATTGTGCTTTGCCCGCTCGGAGGCGATGGGCTTGAGAACGAGTTGATGGAAATGAAGCAGGGAGGCATCGAGACCCTGGTTTCGCTCCTCGGAGAAGATGAAGCCGTGATGCTTGGCGTTGCTGAGGAAGGCCGCCTCGCTGAGAAGATCGGGGTCAAGTTTCTCTCCCATCCGATTCCCGACTGCCATACCCCGCCCGACACCGCCGCCTTCCGGGAATTCGTAGCCGGGCTGGCAGATCGCCTCCGCGCCGGCGAGCACATCGGCGTTCATTGCCGCGGAAGCATCGGCCGCTCCACCGTCACGGCGGCCTGCACGCTCATCCACCTCGGCTGGACTCCCAGTTCAGCTCTCATCGCCATCCAAGCCGCCCGCGGCCTCTCCGTGCCCGACACCCAGGAGCAGGAGGACTGGATTCTGAAGTACAAGGCCCTCCCGTGAGCACCCCGATCCCCGCATCCACTGTGGACTTCAGCTTCCCCCACCACTGGCAGGCCGAAGTCCTCCCCGCGCGCCCCCTCGTCCTGCCCACCCGCCACTTCGTCTATCCCCTACAGGCTGAAGAAGTCGAGCGCGGAGCCCTCGAAGTCCTCATCCGCCCCAGTGAAGATTCGCAGCCCTTCCTGGCCACCTGCGCCCTCGGCTTCCGCGATCCCGCCGTCCCCACCGGCCTCTGGTCCGCTCCACACCCGGAAGAAATCTGCGCCGTCTCCGGTGGGTACGCCTACATCATCTCGACCACCGCGCCAAACAACTTCACCATGATCCCCTTCCGCCCGGTCCTCGAAATCCGTCCCCTCCCCGCCGAAAATATCCTTCTGTTCGTCGGCCATCACGCCATCCTCGCCTGGGGCTCCAACGGCCAGGCCTGGCAATCCGAAAAACTCTCCGACGAAGGCGTGACCGTCACGGCCATCGAAGGCACAACGCTCCACGGCCGAGGCTGGAGCATGATCGCCGACAAGGAAACCCCCTTCGCCCTGGATTTGCGCAACGGCCTCCGCACCGGCCTTCACTCACCGCAATTTTTCCGTTGAATCCCCTCCCTGGAACCGCCTACAGTGCTCTGTATGATTCCGAGCGACCGTCGCACCTTCCTCCGCAACGCAGCCACCCTGGCCGGCGCATTCTCCGCCAGCAGCCTCTTCGCTGGGTGCCCCAGGTCTCGATTCTGAGACCTGAGAAACGACGAGCTCCACCCCCACCCACCTACGCCTTCGCGAGCTGTTCCTGCGTCACCAGCCCCTCATACCCCGCATAAACCCCTTCAAACACCGCGTCCCAGCTCATGGTCAGCGCATAACTCCGCGCCGCCCGCCGCATCTCCGCGTGTTTCTCCGGGTCCCCCAGCACCCCCGCCGCCGCCGCCGCAAACTCTCCGTCCGGCACAATCCGCCCCGTCACGCCGTCCCGCACAATCGTCTTCGGCCCGCCGTCCGGCGTCACAATCGCCGGCACTCCGCTGGCCAGCGCCTCCAGCACCACGTTGCCAAACGTATCCGTATGAGACGGAAACACAAACAAATCCATATTCGCGTAGGCCGCCGACAGCGCCTCGCCCCTCAGCACCCCGGTAAACTCCGCCCGCGGCAGCCGCTCCCGCAGCCACCCCTCATCGCCGCCGTGCCCCACAATCAGGAACCGGAAGCTCCTGTGCCCCATCCGCTCCAGCTCTTCCTGGACCTCGGCCAGCAGCGCCACATTCTTCTCCACAGAAAGCCGCCCCACAAACCCCAGCACATGGTCCCGGTCTTCCGGCTCTCGCTTGCGTTTGTCGGGATGAAACAGCTCCGCGTCCACGCCCCGCGGCATCAGGTGGCACGGCCGCCCCGTCGCCTTCTCCAGCAGCGCGCACAGCTCCGGGTTGGGCGCAAACAGCACCTGCGCCACCGAGTAGAAGCTGGCCGCCACCGCCATCGCCAGGTCCTCGATCGTCTGTCCCGTTGAATCGGATTGCCGCTTGGGCAACAACTTCAGAAGCCAGTCCGACCGTCGCGCCAAATACTCATGCACGTTGGTGTGCCAGCTTCCCGCCAGCGGCAGCTCCAGATGGTGGGCCAGACACGCGCCCAGCATCCCCACCTCGCTGGGCCCGGTAATGTGAATCAGGTCCGGCTTGAACCGCTCCACAACCTCGCCAATCAGCGGAATGTGCCTGAGAAATGCCGGATCGAAGCGAAGGTCTTTTTCCAGGGCAATTGACAGAATGCTCCGCGGCAGCTCAAGCGTCCATACGTTGCCCTCTTCCAGCATGGCCTGCGCCCGGTCGCCGGCCCGCACGCACAAGAACGGCAGATTCCGCCGCCGCGCAAACGCCTCAAAGTGCCGGCTGGTATGCGCAACCCCGTTCACCTCGTGAAACGAGTCGGGGAAGTACGCCACCCGCGGCATTCTTGCATTCATCGCTTTGTCGGAACCCGGTCCGCTGTCTCGCCCTGCACGCCCGGTCAGGCGAATTCCCGCCTGCTTATCCGTCGTGCTCGCCCAGTGCAAGCCGCAACTGGTGCGCCTCGCTCCACGCCATGCGCAACCCGCCTGAAACCAGGCCCCTGCCCATCAGTTGCACGGCGCCGATCACCAGGCGCATTGCCCGCGGCGCCCTTCCCGCAGGCCAAAGCTCGCTCAGTGGCCGCACCACCCCATTCAGATCGGGATGATATACGCGCTGGTCCCAGTTCCGCGAACCCTGCGGAAACTCCGGATAGTTGCGCACCGCGTCGATCGTCGACTGCAGAATCCGGTGCTTCCACGGCTCCGCATACTGCGGCATGAAGAGCATGTTACTCTTCTTCTCTCGCCGGATCTCGTGCACAAATTCCGTAAAGCTGCTCGCGTTGGTCAGGTTGATGGTGGCGTTCGGCTCCACGCCGTGGCGGTCCCCGCCGGAGATCAGCAGCATGTGCCACTTCTCCGCCAACTGCCGCGTGGCGCGGTTCTCACTCCAGTGCCGCAATCCGTTCAGCTCCAGCGCATGAAGATGCGCCCCGTTCTTCTGCAGAAACTCACCAACCAGGAACTCGTGCTTCTCCTTGCCGATCAGGTACAGGTCCCACATCGGATGGTTGAAAACCAACAGCACATTCCGTTCCGCGTTCAGCGCCGCCAGAATCTCGGTCAGCCGTGCGTTGCTCGGGTGCGCCGTATAATCGCTCAGCGTTGCCATCCACTCCGTCGCCCGCGCGCTGGGCAGGTTGTGGACCCCCAGGTGGAACGACTGCGGCCCATACGGCGCGCTCCACTCCACCGATACCGGAATCTGCCGCGCGCTCGGAATCGTCCGCAGCAGCATCGGCGCCTTGATGTTGTCGTGGTCGGTGATCGAGACCATCGGCGCCAGGTCCAGCTTCTCGATCTGCCCGCTCTCCAGGTCGAACGCCAGCTTGGGCGTCATCGGCGGCGTCCAGTAGGCCTTCGCGTAGTTCACCCGCACACCGTACCTGGCCTCCGACCGCCGCTCCAACCGCGACAGCAAGGGCCGCATCACCGGGTACTGGTTGCCGAGGTTGGCCAGAAAATCCAGCGTCTCGGCAGACTGGTTCGTGTGACCGTGCAGGGAAACGCCTCTACGGAAGCCGCGTGGTGCGTTGGGGTCGCGCCACAGGTACGAGATGGACGAACTGGCCATTTCTGCTCCTTCTCCGCGCTTGTTCCCGGACATCTGCATCCAGTATCGGCTTCCTTCCATAAATGGAGGGTTAAGATGCGGCGAATGCACCTTCAATTGTGCAAGGAATCAACAAGGTTACCGGCAATACCGCAAATTAAGCGAAAACGCCCCGGAAATCCAGGAGAAAATCCTGAGATTTGGGGCGCATCTCCCTCATTTTCTCGTCTTTGCCAGCTCCGGCCCCAGAAAATCCTCCAGCGTCCACCCGGCCAGCAGCTCCCTGCTCGCCGACGCCGCCAGCGCGACCGTCGCCAGTTTGCCTTCCGCTGCCTCCGCCGCCAGGTAGTTCTCCGTCAACCCCCGCCGCAAAAGTTCGAAGGCCTGCTCCGGCGAGTCCGCAAACTGGAACAGCTCGATGTCCTTGGGCGAGATCGCCCCCGTTTCCACGAGCACCTCCAGATTGAACACTTTCTTCCAATACTCCGGTCCGTAAATGACCACAGTGATCTTCTTGGCAAGCTTTTGCGTCTGCGCCAGGGTCAGGATCTCGAACATCTCATCCAGCGTCCCGAATCCCCCCGGAAACACCACCAGCGCCTTCGACAGATACGCAAACCACAGCTTGCGCATGAAAAAGTAGTGAAACTCAAAGTTCAGCGACGGGGTAATGTAAGGATTCGGCGCCTGCTCGAACGGCAGCCGTATGTTCATTCCGATGGTCTTGCCGCCCGCCTCGCGAGCCCCCCGGTTGGCCGCCTCCATGATCCCCGGGCCGCCCCCCGACGTCACCACAAACCGGTGCCGCCGCGAAGGAATCCCCTTGGCCCACGCGGTCAGCATTTGCGCCAGCCGCCGCGCGTCCTCGTAGTAGCGGGCCATATCCACCGCCGCCACCGCCCGCTTCCGTTGCAACTCCGTCGCCTGGCCCGCCGCGATCTCCGGAGCGCTGGCCGGCTGCTCGTGGCTCGGCGCCGGACGCACCGAACCGGTGTTCTCCAGCAGTTCCAGGGCATGATCGGCCTCTTCGCGCCCGCGAAACCGCGCCGACCCGAAAAATACCACCGTGTCCTGTATCTGCTCGCGGCGGAACCGCGCCAGCGGCTCCAGATACTCCGCCACAATCCTGATCAGCCGCCCATCCGCGCTGTTGAGAAAGTCGTGATTCTCATAGGCCAGCGGAGCCCGTTCCAGCTCCACCGGCGCGTCATCCGAAGGCGCTGCATCCTGGCCCAGCGCAGGCGGAACCGTTCCCTCTTCCAGGCCGGGGTCCCCAGCGAGCGGTTCCTGCTCGAGGGGGTCGCTGATCTCTGACCCCTGATCTCCGATCTCCGACGCCTGAACGCTGTCGTTCATCCCTCTTCCGTCCCATGCCGGATCGCATCGTGGAATGCAATCCACAGATTCAAAAGTCCCAGTCCCGACACAAGGCCCCGTACCGCACCGTTGGCCGCATAGATCGAGAGCGTGGGGAACTGCAGGAAAAGCGGGTTCTGGTCCCAGAACATCTTGGACCACGGTGCGTAGCAGACCGCCAGCCCGATGTACATCCGCAGCAGCACCCGCAAAAACAGCTCGGCCCGCTCCAGCCAGCGCGGAATCCGTTGCGGCCCGTGCTTTCCCGGCGGCGCCCCCGGCGCAGTTCCAGCTCCGGGCGCAAATTCAGGCCCAGCCCCATTCCCCGGCCCCATCCCGGAACCGGACGCAAGCCCCGGCCCAGGCTGTTGAGCCGGGCTCGCGGGCAACGAAGGCGATATCAATTCCGGCAGTTGGGACATTCTCTGGTTTCGCTCGGCCGAGCCCCCATTCCAGCCGCATCGCAGCCATTCTGCACAGGCCCGCAAATCCCGGCCCGGCTCAGGGACGCCGTATTGCAACGGTATCACAGCAAACCGCCCCGAGCCGCCGCACCCGCCGTCGCAACGGCCCGGCCAAGCGGTAGCCGCCGCAAGCCCTGGATCGGCTTGATTCCCAACCCAGGCCGGACTACGCTATGAGTGTTCTGCGTGTCTCCCGCCGGACCCCGGCATTTTCCCTCAAAACCGCCTCCGGCAACCGCAAACTGCGAATCCGCCCATGACCACGGCCCAGCACCAACGTCCAATCCTTAAGCAACCGCCCATGCTGCTCGCAAGGAGATTCATCATGAAGCGCGCCGCCGCGTTTTCGCTCGCCCTCCTTTTCGGTTCGCTCGCCTCGTCCGCCCAGGCCGTCAGCCAGTACCATCCCCAGGCACTCGACCCCAACCAGAACCAGACCGCCGTTGTTCAATCGCTCGACCCCAACCAGAACCAGACCGTCGTCGTTCAATCCCTCGGCGCCAACCAGACCCGGACCATCGTCGTCCAATCGCCCGCGCTGACCAGCGCCTGCCCGGTTTCGCTGCGCGCGCAGCAAGCCGCCGGCGGAGGCGCTCTCGCCGTCGACAATGCCCGTCCCAAAGGCCCCGCTCAGCGCCTTCACCTGATCCTCGCCAGCCCGGATTCCAGGCAGGTCACCGGGGCCACGGTCACGGTACGCGGTCTCACCGCCAAAGGCCGCATTACCCAGACGCTGGCCACCCCCGACGACTCTTCCGATGCGGCCATGACCCTGACCGTCAGGTTCTCCGCCGGCCCCGGCAATGCTGTTTCCGCGGACCTCTGGGCGCCCGGCCTGACCGCCGTCCAGATGGTCGAGCTGAACTCCGTTACTTACGCGGATGGATCCACCTGGAAACTCGCCGGCAGCAGCGTCTGCCGCACCGTTCCCGACAGGCTTATGCCGATCGGCAACCGCTGAGCGCACTGCTCGAAAAAGGGGCAGACATCTCTGTTCAGATGCCTGCCCCTTTGCCCGCCCGCTTGGATTACTGGATCACGAACTGAAATTGTGAGGTTGCGGTTATGGTTGCCGTGACCGAATCCGTCGCGCTTACCGTAACGGTATAAGTTCCCTTCGGCGGATTGGGGATGGTGTTGTTACCGTTGCTGCCACAAGCTGTAACCGCCAGCCCCACAGCGGCCAGAAGAATCAGCCCCGCCAGACCGCGCAGCTTCTGTGAACCGCGGCCCAGGAAGCCCGCCAGCAGCAATCCGGAAAAAGCAACCCCCAACGGCAAAGGATTCCCTCCATTGTTCTTCGCCGTGCTGGCCGGGCGCAGCCGGTGCATTGGCTGCGTGCCGCCGGGACGCATCTCCGCCGACACACAGTCGGAGGCGTTCGTGTCCAGAATCAGTTGCGTAGTCACGGCGGCCGTCCCGCTGATGAGTACCGTTCCATCGCCGGCGCTGTTCATGTCGGTGAATTCATAGCACAGATTCTGGAGTGCATTGTCGTTCGACGTATCGAAGGACACGTCAACCGTGCCCGTGTACCCGCCCCCCGGAGTCAACGAGATCGTTTCGGTCCCCTGGTTGCCCTGGGTCACCGTCAGAGTGGTTGGGCTCGGCGCAGGCGTAAGAGAGATCGTTCCCTTGCCCGTACTGACCACTCCAACATTCACGGTCACGCTGCCGGGTTCGCTGGCGGGTGAGGCTGCAAAGATGGAGTTGCCTGCATATTGGGCGAAGATTGTGTGCGAACCCGCGGTGGTAAACGTCGTCGTATAGACGTAGGTCCCGCTACCGGAAAGCGTCTCCGGGATCGGCGTACCTCCGTCTACGATCAGGTTTACCGTGCCGGTTGGGACGACGGCGCCACTGGCCGCTGTAACCGTGATGGTGAAGGTGTCTGAAGCCCCGACGTCCGGAGCGCTGTTCGACGCCGTGATCGTCGTCGTTGTATCGATCAAAGTCGGGGGGATACTCGTGCTGGCCGGCCACGCGTTGGCCAGGTTGCTCACGTCCACCGATCCCAGTCCGGTCGCCTGGTCATAGCCCGTTCCGGCGGAAAAGCCGATATCGCCGCTGCAATTCGCCGAGCCGGCCAGGCAATCGTTGCTCCCCGTGGTGATGTCGTGGAATGCCGAAGCATACTTCGCGCTGTTGGAGGCCAGGGTATAGAGCGTCGGATTCACGAGTCCCTGCCCGGTGGTATAGCCCGCCTTCTGGCTGATCAGCGCCAATATACCGGAAAAAATCGGCCCATCGAAGCTGGTGCCTCCGGCCAACGTAAGGTATAGATCGTTCGAGTCCCTGAAGCCAACGGCGCAACTGCCCTGCTGACCGGCGCTCCAGACGCTTGCGTCGCTGGTGCAGTAAAGGTAGCCGGGAAAATTCGGCGATGCATACAGAGCCAGGTCAGGAACATCGCGCTTGCCGTCGGAGGGAATCCCAGGCACTCCCGATTGCCAGCTCGGCTTGGTAAACAGCTCGCTGGCCCCGCCGCCGCCCGAACTTAGACAGTTGAGCAGGCCGCAGTTCGGCGTGTCGTCGTTCCACGCCATCTCAGGAATGTATTGGAGCGCGGAACTGATCAGGTCTGCAGAGCCAGTCGCGGCCCCCCAGTAAGCCGTGTCCGATGTGTCATAGTCGGAATTGGCCGAGGAGATCTCGGTCCCGCCTATGCCCGTCACGTACGGGCTGCTGGCCGGGTAATCCACCGCCAGAGCCTCCCGCTGCGCCGTGGTCAGCGCCGTGATGCCATAGCAGTCGGTGGAACCGCCGTCGCCCGCGGCCGATATAATCGTCTGACCCTGCGCCGTGCCTTGTTCCAGGCTCGATTCCAGTGAGTACGCGCCCAGGTCTGTCTCGCAGGTCCCATAGCTGTTGCTGATGATGGTGCCGATCTTCTGGTCGATAGCGTATTGAATGGAGTCGAAGGCGCCATAGTTGGAGCTACTGCCGGTGTAGACAAAATTGATGGTGGCGCCGGGAGCGATGGCGCCCGCCCACTCCAGGTCGATATCGGATTCACCCTCATCCCCGCCGGCCTCAACCGTGGAGTTCCCCGAATTCGGCACCAGGAACTGAGTTGGGTCTTTCACCGCCAATCCGGCCGCGTTTTGAAAGGCCTCGATGTCGCTGACTTGAATTGCCGACTGGCCGACAATCGTAATCGATTGACCCACGCCCGTGATACTGGCGCTGTAGAGCGGCTTGATGTCGTAAACCGTCGCAATGTCGCCCGGCGCAAAGAACACATCCCCCGTCTGGGCCGATGTAAACGCCGGCTTCACGCGCCCGTTCTTGCCGAACACCACATGCGGCCGCGGCCGGAAATCGTCCAGATTCTTGATGCCCAGAACCGTGGGCGCCAGCGCCGAAGGAACGCTCAGCAGCGTCGATGGCGCAAAATGCTGGGTCCCGTTCACCTTGTAGAAGTGCATCTCCGTCGCAAAGGCTTGCTCCACCTGCCGCACGTTGCCGGAGAAGTGAATCGCGTTTTTGCTGCGCGCCACCGAATCGATCGCAAACCCCTGCTGTTGCAGCCAGTTCTCCACCTTGTCCAGATCCGCGTCGGCCATTCCGTACCGCGCGGCGAACTGGTCCGGGGTCAGCCACTGGTGATAAAGCGGCGATGCCGGGTTCTGCTGCGCGGCAATCAACGCCTGCAGATCCGCTTCCTGCGCCGCCGAACGGTTGAAGACCATGCTGATGCCGTTGAGCCGGGTGTCCGCGGGCATCCGTCCGGCGTCGAACTGCGCCTGCGCCATGGGGTGCAGCGAACCCTTCAAGGTCGACTGTTCCGCATTGGTGATCTCGGAGGAGATGCGGGGAGCCGCCGATTCCGCGCCAACCGGCGGAACAATCATCGCGCAGGCAGCCACCAAACCGCAGACCCAAAGGAGGTTTTGCCGTGAGTTTGTAACTATTGTCTTCATTGCCATCCTTCTGAAACGGGGGAGGTTGAGGGTTCAAACACAAACCCCATCGGGTCCGTGTTCGATCGGTGCACAGCCAAAGGCAAATGCACTTGTCGCAGAGGGCAGAGGAAGAAATACAGGAAACCCGCTACGCTCGACCATCGCCGCAGTGTTCGGGGTGGTCCCCGATACTCGTCACGGATCTCTCTCAGTGGTTTGACACCGGTTTCGCTGGAAAGTTGCGGTGCCCTCCCCATTTTCAATACTGCGGCGTCTCCCGTTCTGAGCATTAGCGCTCCTACCCACCTTCGGCCTTGCATTGGCCGCAGTAGGTTCACAACCTGCGGAAATGCTTATTCGAGCGGTAGGCCGGGACTGGCAGGTCGGGGTTTTAACCCCGACGCATAAATGCAACAGCATCAACGTGGACTTTAGAGGCTGCGGAAAAACTCGATCCAGCGTGGATTCGCGAGGGTTCTGTATCAGGGCACGACTTCAGTCGTGCCGTAAGTGCCAAAGAATCAACCTGGGCTTTAGCCCCTGAGGGTCGCTTCACGGGATTTCGGCGCGAAAACAGGACTTTTTCTGCAGCCTCTTTAGCCCCTGAGGGCTGCTCTTCGGGGAATTCACCCAGGGTTCGCTTTTTCCGCAGCCAGTTTTTGGCGGGCCTGCTTCACAGCCGCAAGTACACCCCGATCATCGGCTCCGACGTGTGGGTAAAGGCCCCGCTGGAGCCGTACAGCGTGGTCAGGTCCGGCGCCTTGTAGAGGTTGCCGCGGTACTGTAGCCGCACGCCAATGTGCGGAAGCAGACCCCAATCCAGTCCGGCGCCGTAGACAAATACCGGCTTGGTCGACGAAGTGGTATGTGTCTGCCCGCTGCTGGGTTCATGGAGCAGCAGCCCACCCCCCACCAGCCCAAACGGCCGCAGGTTCCCAATCTTCAACGACGGCACCCAATCCCCTGTCAGTTCGTGCGCATTGGCCGAGACTACCGCTGGCGGGGGCGCTCCGCAAGGGGGGACTACGCCCACGGGACAGGCGTATTCGGTGGCGTTATACACCTGGTTGGCCCGGTTGAACGAGTAGGTCACCTCAAATCCAAGCACCGGGTTGGAGATATGCCGCAACCCAATCAACCCCCCGGCCGCATTGGACGGACTCTGCGCAACGCCGTCCCCCGTGGTGGTTCCGCTGAACGCTCCATAGACGCTTGCCGATACATCCGTCTGCGCAAGGCTCTTCACTGCGCCGCCCACCTGCGCGCAGGCCATTGCCCCACTCACCGCTCCCACTGCTACCGCCAGAATCGCTGTTTGCATCCATTTCCATTGCATAATGCCTCCACAAATTGAATTCGATTGCGTTGAGTTGTGTTCTGAACTGACGAATCTCTGTTGCCCGCTTCAGATATAGACGCCAGGAAAGAGTCTTCGGTGACTCACCGTAAGGCGAAACCATCTTTACCGTCGAAGCACCTCCCCATTCCGCGTTATCCTGTCAGAACACCATGATTCAACGGCCCTTTTTCCCCGTCCTGGCCGCCCTGACCGGCGCCGCGCTCTCCATCCCCATCTCCGCCGCCGCCCAGGAGGGCTCGAAGAACGTGATTCCCTTGTCCGGCGAGCAGCCCGTCCGCGCCAGTCACGGAATGGTCGTCAGCGTGCACCACCTCGCCTCCGACGCCGGCCTTGAAACCCTGCGCGCCGGAGGCAACGCCGTCGACGCCGCCGTCGCCACCGGCTTTGCCCTCGCCGTCGTCCATCCCGCCGCCGGCAACCTCGGCGGAGGCGGCTTCCTGCTCCTTCGCACCCACTCGGGGCGCACCACCTTTATCGACTTCCGCGAGAAAGCCCCGCTCGCCGCAACCGAAACCATGTACCAGGACGCGAACGGCAACGTCATCCCCGACGCCAGCCTCCTCTCCTCCGTCATAGGCTACCGCTCCATCGCCACTCCCGGCTCCGTCGCGGGCCTGGTCTACGCCGAGCGCAAGTACGGCAAGCTGGGCCTCGAGCGCGTCATCGCTCCCGCCATCAAGCTCGCCGCCGACGGCTTCATCCTCACCGCCGAGGAAGCCAAAGAGCTTACCGATCCCGACCTGGGAAAGTTCCCTGACTCCAAACGCATCTTCCAGCGCGACGGCAACCATTACACGGAAGGCGAGACCTTCCGCCAGCCCGAGCTGGCCCGCACCCTCGAGCGCATCTCCGCCGATCCCGACGACTTCTACCACGGCAAAATCGCCCATGAACTGATCGACGCCCTCCGCAAAGGCGGCGCCCTGCTCACCCTCGACGACCTCGCCCAGTACACCGTCGTCGAGCGCACCCCCATCACGGGCGTCTTCCACAACTACACCGTCATCTCTGCCCCGCCGCCCTCCTCAGGCGGCATCGTCCTGCTCAGCGCCCTCAATATCCTCGAAGGCTACGACCTGGCCAAACTGGGCGACCGCTCCGCCCAGTCCATCCACCTCATCGTCGAAGCCTATCGCCGCGCCTATATGGACCGCGCCGACTACCTCGGCGACCCCGACTACAACGCCATCCCCAGCGCCGAACTCACCTCCAAACCCTACGACGCCGCCTGGCGCGCCTCCATCGACCCCGCCGCCGCCACTCCCTCGGCCGCCCTCGCGCGCCCCGCCGGTTTCCTCCCGCCCGCGCCCAAAAGCGCCGGCCGCCGCCGTCCCGAATCCAACGACACCACCCACTACTCCGTCGTCGATTCCGAAGGCAACGCCGTCGCCGTCACCACCACCCTCAATGACGGCTTCGGCTCCCACGTTACCGCCGGTTCTCTCGGCTTTCTCCTCAACGACGAGATGGACGACTTCGCCGTCAAGCTCGGTGTTCCCAACATGTTCGGCCTCATTCAGGGCCCGGCCAACGCCATCGCCCCCGGCAAGCGCCCCTTGAGCTCCATGACCCCCACCATTGTCCTCGAACACGGCAAGCTCCGTTACGTCCTCGGCTCTCCCGGCGGCGCCCGCATCATCACCACCGTCGCCAACATCTTCCTTTCCGCCTCTGAAGGCGGCCTCAACATCCAGCAGGCCGTCGACGCCCCGCGCTTCCACCACCAGTACCTGCCCGACAAGCTTTACCTCGAACCCGGCTTTTCCCCGGAAACTCTCGCCGCCCTCCGCGCCCGCGGCTACGACCTCGCCATCGCGGACCACCACTGGTCCAACGGCGAGTGCATCGCCATCGACCCCCAAACCGGCGGCCTCCTCGGCGGACAGGACCACCGCAGCCACTACGGCAAAGCCGCCGGATACTGAGCCCTCATGCGCGGTGGCCTCCTTGAGCCTTCCTGCCAGTTTTTCTCCATCCGAACAAAAAGAAGGGTTACAAACCAGACAATTGCACCGAATCGTGTGGGGACAAGAGTGAGGTTATTTACTCCAGAGAAAAACCGGATGCGTTCCTTACCCAGGCGAGTGTGACGATTGTCACAGATTAATGATGGAAAATTGTTCAATATTGAACTGTTTTCTTCCCCCGGTCCGGTCGATTCTGCAGTATGGACGCCCAGCGACCTGCTCACATGAACAGCAGTGCATGAAGACTGGGGGTTGAGCCTCCATTCGTCACATTAGGCCTGGGCTTCGGTTCATTGTGGCTGGATCCTCGCGGCCATCGCGTTGGATTCGCCTCCGAAGTCCCTTTGTTTCCACCCGGATCTTTACTTTGAAGTCGAGCCAAGTTCTCTTAAAAGGAAAATCCAGTCAAGGAGGATCCCATGGCCATTCCCCCCAAGCCAGGTTGGAGCAAACCCTCCACGATTCTCTTCGCCTCCGAAATCCCCGCCAATGAGAAGGCCTTTGCCTTTGCTCTCGCACAGGCCGTCGAGTTTGGCGCGGATCTGATTATTTTTCATGCATATGACAGTTTGGGCCTGGCCGCATGGGCGGACCCGGCGATGGAGTGCGACGAATACGCCGTCGCCCGCGCCGTAAAGATCCGTCTTGAACCTATCGCCCAACGCGCCAGAAATCTCGGCATCCACTGCAAGATCGTGGTCCGGCTGGGATGGGCCGCCGACCAGATCCTCAACTTCCTGCGCGAGCGGAAGGTCGATCGGGTGGTCATGGGCGCTCACTCCCCCGGCCCCGTCGGCAAGCTTTTGGTGGGCTCGGTGGCCGAGGCCGTGCTCCGCACTGCCAACGTGCCGGTCTGCATCGTCGGTCCCAACGTGGTCGAGGGCACCTATCGCAACTTTGTCACCCGCAAGATCCTCTGCGACGTCAGCAAGCAGGAGGCCAGCCGCGTGGTGGCGCACTTTGGCGCGGAAATGGCCTGCAGGCACAACGCCAGCCTGATCCTGCACCGGGTCATCCCGCCCCAGGAGCGCGCCGAAGTCCTCGGCGACCGCACCATCGACCAGATTGAGGCCGAACTCCCCTCCCTGGTTCCTGTCAAGCTCAAGCATAAGGTCCGCGTGCGTACGAAAGTGGCGCTCGGCGATCCCACCGAGGAACTCCTCTACCAGGGCAGAGCCCAGCAGGCCAACCTTATCGTGCTGGGTGCGCAGGGCGCGTCCCACTTTGCCGCCATCTCCCGCGCCGGCACTGTGTACAAGGTGCTGGCCTATGCGCAATGCCCCGTCATCACCATGTCGCCCATCGTGCTGGCTCAGTGTGGCGCCACGGAGGAAAAGCCCCGTCCGTCCCAGGTCAACTATTTGGCCGGGGTGTTTTAGAAAGATGGATTTTCATCTTTCGATATTGAGCAAAATAGTACAGTCGATTGCTGTCATTCCATGCGATGATTCCCCATGTGCGATCACGAATGTGCTCTCTCGATGAGTACAGAGTGACAGAAATGGTGAGCAGACCCTCCATTCCGCACATTGGGCCTGGGCAACAGTTCAACCCGCGGAAGTTTTCGCAATTCCCGAGGTGGGTCCTCTGGATTGGTTGACTGCTTTCCCCCCGTCTTGTTCCCTGGTCATGCGTTGCCGGGATGCGAGTCTGCAAACCTACTGGGGGTTGGAGGCTTGCATTCCGGAAAGCGCCGTCGCCGCAACTGCTTCCCCCCTCAGCCGGTGTTCCCCGCACCATTTCTCCCCACATCCGGTACAAGATTGCCGCTTCTCGCTGCCGCGTACCTTTTGCCGCCGCTTCACCGGTTCCAATTCCATCCCGGCCCCTCGCGTCCCGGCACAACCTCCATGAGAAACTCCCATCTCCCTTCCGTATTGTGGAGTTAGTTGAATAATCGTTTCACAATGTGACAAATTTCTCTCAGTTTTGTTATATGAAAAGATTCTGAAGTATTTTTCGATCCAATGAATTCCGCTCTGACGTTGCTCAAAAGTGTTCAAAATTGCTCATTCACGCCTGTTTTCTCGATGCTATTCTTCCCCCGTGTAGCCCCTAGAGAGTCCACACGATGGCCCCTCATAGGCTCATGGGAGCGGCGATTTTGCCGTTCAGCATTGCGGGCCTTCAATTTTGCGTTGAACTCACCGGGAACGTCGCAAACCTCGCGCCGGAGTCTCCGGAAACGTTTGCGGCTTCCCCGTTTTACCCTTCCCCAGTCGTGTATCCTCCTGGTGCAAGCCTGCGATCCCCCCATATCGCAGGCTTGCATCCCGACACACTTCCATATCCATTCCCCCGCATCAAAAAACGATCGTCTGTTGCCCGTTCCCGCCGAGAGCGCCCCGACCCAGACCTGGTCTCCCCCCAACTTTCCGTCGCGCACCATCCTCCGCGGCACCCGCCTCAACGTAAACTCCTGCAAAATGAGACAATCGGTGTAGCGTCCGGTTTGTCTTCCGGAGCCACGCGAAACGGGGGAGTTCTTCACCATGCTGCGAGTCCTATCCACGCACCTGTTCCTCGACCAGCGCTTGCACCCCGGCCTGCTGGAGTTGGCTGACCGGTCCGGTGCCCAGGCAGTCGAGATCTTTGCCGCCCGCCAGCACTTCGACTACACCAGCCGCGAGCACATCGCCGAGCTGGCCGCCTGGTTCCGCTCCAACTCTCTCAAACCCTTTTCCATGCACGCCCCGCTCTTCCCTGACCGCGAGATGGGCCGCGCCGGCGCGCCCGCCGTCAACGTCCTGCACCCTGAGAAATCCCGCCGCATCGATGCCGTGGACGAGATCAAGCGCGCCCTCGAAGCCGCCGAGCAGATCCCCTTCCGCAACTTCGTCCTCCACCTCGGCGTGCGCGACGACGGCTGGTCGCAGCGCAGCATCGAGTTCGCCATCAACGCCCTCGAACACCTCGGCGCCTTTGCCCGCCCCCTTGGCGTCCGCCTGCTCGTCGAGAATCTCACCAGCGAGCCCACCACGCCTACGCACCTGCTCATCATCCTCGAGATGGGCCACCTTCCCGACGTCGGCGTCTGTCTCGACCTCGGCCATGCCCACATCACCGTAGGCGTCGCCGAGGCCATCGTCACCCTGGGCAGCCACATCGTCTCCGTCCACGTCCACGACAACCACGGCCTCAAAGACGAGCACCTCTGGCCCGGCGATGGCAACATCGACTGGCCGGCCACCATTGCAGCACTCAAGGCCCTCCCCGCGCCGCCTCCTACCGTCCTCGAAATCAACCACACCCTCGGCAACGATCCCGCCACAATCCCCGCCCGCATCCAGCAGTCCTTCGCGCTTTTCGAGCAAGAGGATTTGCCTGAAGAATTCGCCTGAGGACCTGTCCAATAACTCCGCCAACCCCGCCCCCGCGGTCACCGTCACCGAGGCTGACCCCTTGCCGGTGTGCACCATCGAGAGCAAACTCGACCCCAGCCACAGTTGCAACCCCACGCCTGCTCCACCTGTACCGCGATCTGCTTGGTCGCCGTCACCCCGTCGCCGCTTGCCGTCACCGTAATCGCCGCCGACCCCGCCCTGGCCGTTGAAGACGCCGTCAACGTCAGCGTCGATGTCCCACTCTCCCCGTTCAGCGTCAGCGGATTCCTGCTCCACGCAACCATCACTCCCGTCGGCAGCCCGCTCACGCTCAGGGTCACTGCGCCGCTGTAGGTCCCATTCCCCGTCAGCGTCACCGCGTCCGTCGCGGTCTCGCCCCGCACCACCGCCACCGCACTGGACGCCGCCGTCAGCGCAAAGATTGTGCTCCCAACCCCGCTCTTTCCCGTGCCCCAACTGCTCGCCAGCACCGCCCCATCCACCGACCCCAGCCCGGTGGCCAGGTTATATGCCCCGCCGCTGGCCGTAAACCCCGTCACCCCCGGTACGCTGTTGTTCCCTGAAGGCGTCGCGTGAAACGGATTTTTCGCCGCGTTCAGCAACGGATACAGACCCGCATTCGCGTTCCCCACCCCCGTTCCGCCCTTCGCCTCCACCACCAGCGCCATCACCCCGGCAAACGAAGGGGACGCCGCCGATGTTCCGGAAATCACCCAGAACGATCCGTTTTCACAAATCACATACCCATCGTGCGCCGCCGCCGTCATCGCCACGTCCGGAACCGCCCGCATTCCATTGGCTGCGCTCGTCCCGCTCACTCCTTTTTGCCAGCTCGGCTGCGCATACACGACGCTCGCCCCGCCGCCCGATGCCCACAGTCCCGACCCCCCATTTGACCCGCTCTCGTTCCAAACCTCCTCCGGAATGTACCCCAGCGCCGATTCGTAGCTCGTCGTATCCGTCGCCGACCAGTACTCCGCCGCATTCGACCCCTCGTTGAACTCCGTCCCCCCCACGCAGGTCGAATACGGCGAACTGCACAGCCCGTTCACCGCCGTTCCCGATCCCGAACTGTTTGAACCGCTGTAGCACCCCGCCGCCCCCGCGTCCCCCGAGGACACAAACGCGCTCATCCCCTCACTCGCCGCCTGCTCCCACAGCCCGTTGTAGAAAGCCAGCTCCGCCGTCCCCATCTCCCGCTCGCAACTGATATAGCTGGTGCTCACCACCGGCGCCGTCGCGTGGTTCACAATGTACTCGGCCGACAAGTCCACCCCGTCCGTCGTCGCCGTCGAATCCCCCACCACGAACTTCACCGCCGCCGCCGGTGCGATCGCCCCGCTCCACTCCACGTCCAGCGTCGACTCGTCCTGATCCCTCTTGACCAGCCCCGGATTCGCCCCTGCCAGAATCACCGCCGGCGCGTTCGCCGTCAGCCCCGACGTCGCCCGGAACGCCGTCACGTCGCTCAAGTTGATGTTGCTCCGCCCCACAATCGCGATCGACGTCCCCGCTCCCATCATCCCCGCGCTGTACAGCGGGTTCAGGTCGTAGATCGTCGCCCAATCCGCCGGAAACAGATAATGCGTCCCCCCGGCGGTGTATCCCGGCCGCGCCCCAACTGAAGCCTTTATCCCCGCCGTGGCCTTTGTCCCAGCCGCGTCCTCCGTTTCTTTGCCCCCAAAAAGCGCCTTCCTTGCACCGATCGCCGCCCTCCGCCGGAAATCGTGCAGCGATACCACCCCGCCCACCACTCCGCTGAGCGCCGCCGGAATCTGCGGGTCCTCGGCGTTCGCAATATGCTCCACCTCATCAACCCGGTAGCGATGAATCTCGGTATGAAACGTATCCGCCACCTGCCCCGCCGTCCCGGAAAAGAGAATCAGCCGGTTGCTCGCCGCAACCTCCTCCACCCGGAATCCGTGCCCCTTCAGCCACGCCGTAATCCGCGCCATATCCTGCCCGCTCACCCCGAACCGCGCCCCATACTCTTGCGGCGTCAGCCACTGGTGAAACAGCCCCGACCCCGGATCGTCCTGCGCCTCCACCAGCGCATCCAGCTCCGCCTGCTGCGCGGCCGATGGCTCCAGCTCCAGCACCATCCGCCCCAACGCCGTCTCACCCGCCACCACCCCCTGGTCAAACTCCCCCCGCGCCAGCGGATGCACGTTGCCCATCAACGTCACCACCTGCCCCTCATCGATCGGCCCCACCACGCGGCTCACCGGCCCCTGCGCCACACCCGTTACAACCCCCACGGCAAGCCACATCCAAGCCGCCCAATGGAAGGGGACTCTCACAAAACTCAGCATCTCCGGCCTTTCAAGACAAGAATGATCGCCTGCGACTTGGGACAGCCCTTCCGCAGTCTTAGCGTCTTCTCATCCATCGGCCCGGAAACTCCGCCCCCGAGATGAAACAGCCGGTTTGTTAAGAGAATGTGCTTACGAACGTACTTTGAAGGAACCCAGCGGACCCAACCCCTGTGATGGGCGCCACCGCAGCAGAACTCCATCCCGCTTACCCTGCCCTCGTGCATCCCGCTTTGCCCCGCGCCCGCAGGAAGAGCGCCCCGGCTCACTATCCACCTTCATCTGTGAGGGAGTGATCGATATGCGCGTTCTCATCGCTTACGCAAGCCGTTACGGCGCCACCCAGGGCATCGCCGAGCGCATCGCCGCCACGCTCCGCCAGCAGGGCCTTGAAGCCACGGTGCAGCCCGCGCGGCAAGCCGCCGATCCGGCCGGCTACGACGCCGCCGTCATCGGAAGCGCCGCCTACTTCTTTCATTGGATGAAGCCGGCCACCAGCTTTGTGCGGCGCAACGCTCGCGCTCTGGCCAACCGCCCTGTATGGCTCTTCAGCAGCGGTCCGCTGGGCACAAAGGACAAAGACGCCCAGGGCCGCGACCTGCTTGAATTCCTCGAACCCAAAGAGATCGCGAAGTTTCGAGAGACCCTCAAACCCCGGGACCACCGCGTCTTCTTCGGCGCCATGGACTCGGCCAAACTGGGGTTCCTGCACCGGCTCGTCTATAAATTGCCCGCCAATCGCGACAATGCGCTTTTTCCCCAGGGCGACTTCCGCAACTGGACCGAGATTGACGCCTGGGCCGCCACCATAGCCCGCTCGCTGAAAGCTCCGTAGACCACCACCGAAGTGCCGTGGATCGCGCGCCAGGCCTCGGGTGCGGGAGCAGGTGCGGGTGCGGAAGGGGAACTGGGTGCGGAAGGGGAACTGGGTGCGGAAGGGGAACTGGGTGCGGAAGGGGAACTGGGTGCGGAAGGGGTGCGGGTGCGGAAGGGAACTGGGTGCGGAAGGGGAACTGGGTGCGGAAGAGGAAGCGGGTGCCCCACCGGGGCGCCCTCTGGGCCCCGCGTCTCTGTTTTTGCGGCTAGGGTGGGATAGATCCATCTATCTACAGCCTTTTATTGTCTTTATGGCTTTTAGAGAATCCATGAACCAAATACTTGCTCAAAATGAGCACGATGATCCTCATGCCGCGAGCCGGCCGCTCCAGCTCTCGCCCGCCGCGGCGGGAGCAGGGAACCGGATTTGGCCCGTCAAGTCCGCCAGGGAGGATTCGTGTTCCCTGGCAAACCTGGAAGACCGCCAACCTCGCAATGCGCCTCGCTCTAGTGGAAAACTCCCAGCAGCCAGCAAATCAGCAGGATCACCAGAACGGTGCCAAGCCCTATGCCCGCGCCTCCGCCGCTACCCCACCGGTTGTAGCCGTAGTACCCTCCGCCGCCGCCGAAAAGCAGAATCAAAACAATAATCAGAATGATGAGTCCCATCTCAATCTCCTTCTCTCCGGGTCGCAACCCCAGGGTTATCCCACCGGTTTGAGTCTGCCGCGTGCCTCTCCGTCGACGATGTCGTCGAGGACCGTGCGGCTCTAAACCTCCATGGACCGCGGCGTGTCCTTCGCAATCCCTTCAGAATCCTTGACGGCTTCCACGGAGTTTCCCAGAGCCTTCCTGGCCAACTGCTGAACGGAGGCGTGATCCCCTGTGCTGTGCTCGTGCGCCGCCGCTATGTGTGCGTACGCCGCCCTGCTGTGGAGTCCTGCCAAATGGGCCTGCCCGCTCTGTTTCATGGTCTTCTCCGCCATGCGGCAAGCGCCCGCGACTCTTCGAGAACGCCTGCAATCCCTTGCATTTGGAGTCTCCCACCCATCAATTGCCCACGCTGAGCAATTCGGCACACCAAGCCTGCCGGGCGCACCTCGCCGCGTTCTTTAGGGCTTTGGTGGAATACCTATCTACTGTTCCTTATTTCTTTGCCGCCCTATGGAGAAATCGACAGTTGAAATTGTACTCAAATTGAGTACAATTGTTCTCATTATGAGAACAGAAGCCGGGACATTAGGAACGTTGTTGTTTGGCCACACCCGCGGCGCAATCCTGAGGGTCCTCTACGGTCACCCTGATCGGATGTTCTTTGTGCGCCAAATCGCGCGAGAGATTGGCGTGAGCGTGGGAAATGTCCAACGTGAGCTCGCGACCCTGTCTAAGCTTGGATTGATCGACCGTTCCATCTCCGGCAGGCAGGTCTATTATCAGGTGAACCGCAATCATCCAGTGTTCCCGGAAATGAAGGCCCTGGTGGCAAAAACCGTTGGCGCCTTCGAATTGCTTCGGCTGGCGCTCGCGCCGTTGGCGAATAGAATCTCAGCGGCCTTTGTATACGGATCGATGGCGCGGCAGGAAGAAAAGCCGGAAAGCGACGTCGATCTGATGATCGTCGGAGATGTGACATTTGAAGAAGTCCTCGCGCAACTGGCCCCCGTCGAGCAAATCATCGGCCGTCCTGTCAACCCCACTCTCTACTCTTTCGCCGAGTTCCAGTCCAGGCTCGCAGCAGGAAATCACTTCCTGAAATCCATGATGCGTGGCGAGAAGGTGTATCTGATCGGAGAGCAAGATGAGCTTGGAAAGACCTCTTAGCAAATCCGCGGCAACTGCTCCCCGATCTGCGTAGGAATCACCCGGTTCGCGCCCATCGCCGTCCGCGCCACCAGCATCCCCTTGTGCTCGGCCGTCACCTGCCCGATCTTTGCCGCATCCCGCCCCAGCGGATGCGCCCTGAGCACCTCGAGCACCCGCTCCGCCGCCTCCGCCGCCACAAAAAACACCGCCTTGCCCTCGTTGGCCACGTACACCGGGTCGAGGCCGAGCAGCTCGCAGGCCGACTGCACCTCCACCCGCACCGGCAGCCGCGCCTCGTCGATCGCCATCCCCACGCCCGACGCCTGCGCAATCTCGTTCAGCGTCGAAGCCAGCCCCCCGCGCGTCGGGTCCCGCATGGCATGAACCGCGCAACCTTGCGGACTGGCCGCCGCATCCAGCACCTCGCCGATCATCCCGTTCAGCGCCGCGCAGTCCGAGCGAATCTGGCTCTCAAACTCCAGCCCCTCGCGCACGCTCATGATCGCCATCCCGTGGTCGCCGATGGTCCCCGAAACCAGGATCGCGTCCCCCGCCTGCGCCCGCCGCGGTCCCACCTCGATCCCCTCCCGCAGCACCCCGATTCCCGCCGTCGTGATGTAGCACCCGTCCCCGTGTCCCCGCTCCACCACCTTCGTGTCGCCGGTAACGATCTGCACCCCGGCCGCCGCCGCCGCCCGAGCCATCGCCTCCACAATCGCCGCCAGTTGGCTGAGTGGAAATCCCTCCTCCAGGATGAAGCTCGCGCTCAGAAACCTCGGCAACGCCCCCGAAACGGCCAGATCGTTCACCGTCCCGTTCACCGCCAGCTCCCCGATCGACCCCCCCGGAAAGAACAGCGGCTGCACCACAAACGAATCCGTGCTCATCGCCAGTCTTGCGCCGGCAAGATCAAGCACTGCCGCATCGCCCAGGTTTTCAAGCGCCCGATTCCGAAACGCCGGCAGAAACAAGTGCTCCACCAGCTCATTGCCCAGCTTGCCGCCGCCGCCATGGCCCATCACGATGGTCGGGTAGCCCACCAGCGGCAGCGGGCAGGACCACCCAGAAAAATCCGGGACTGTCTTGGCGGAAACCGGCGCGCCGGCCTTCCGATCCTCACCCATGCGCCGCCCCCGACAAGGCCGACCCCGCGCCAGCCAGCTCCTCCGCCGACAGGAACCGCCCATAGTTGTAATACGCCGCGCAAGCCCCCTCGCTTGAAACCATGGTCGCCCCCAGCGGATGCCGCGGCGTGCATTCCTTCCCAAACGCCGCGCACTCCGCCGGCTTGATCGCCCCCCGCAGCACGTCTCCCGCCCGGCACAGCGCCGACTCCTGGGTATGAATCCCCGTAATGTGGAACCGCTCCTCGGCGTCAAACTCCCGGTAAGCCCCGCTCAGCCGCCAGCCGCTCCTGGGAATCACCCCAATCCCCCGCCACGCCCGGTCCGTGACCTCGAAAACCTCGGCCAGCATCTTCTGCGCCGCCTGATTTCCCTCGAACGTGACGATCCGCTCGTAAGCGTTCTCCACCTCGTGCCGCCCGGCCTCCAATTGCACCACGGCCCGCCGAATCCCGTCCAGCAAATCCAGCGGCTCAAACCCCGTCACCACCATCGGAACCCCGTACTTCTCCCCCAGCGGCGGATACTCCCAGTACCCCATCACGCTGCACACATGCCCCGCCAGCAGAAACCCCTGCACCTTGTTCCCCGGCGACTGCAGGATCGCCTCGATCGCCGGCGGCACCAGCACGTGCGAAACCAGCAGCGAAAAGTTCTTCAATCCCCGCCTCTTGGCCACGTGCACGCTCATCGCATTGGCCGGAGCCGTAGTCTCGAACCCCACCCCGAAGAACACCACCTGCTTCTCCGGATTCTTCACCGCCAGCTCCACCGCATCCAGCGGCGAATACACCACCCGCACGTCTCCGCCCGCGCCCTTCACCTGGAACAGATCGCCCTCGGTCCCCGGAACCCTGAGCATGTCCCCAAAGGAGCAGAAGATCACCCCCGGCAGCGCCGCAATGGCCAGCGCCTTGTCGATCAGCTCCAGCGGCGTCACGCACACCGGGCACCCCGGCCCGTGAATCATCTCGATCCCGCCGGGGATCATCTGGTCGATCCCGTTACGGATAATGGAGTGCGTCTGTCCCCCGCAAACCTCCATGATCTTCCACGGCCGCGTAGTAATGGCGGCAATCTCCCGCGCCATTCGCTGCGCAATCTCCCCATTCCGAAACTCAGTCAAATACTTCATCCGACCCCGTGTTTACCCACTCTTTCCCATCTACAAAAGCCGGGTGCGCCACCCTAGCTCCTCCGCGGCGGACCGCGGCGGATTTTTGCGGCCAGGGTGGGAGACCACAGGCCTCAATCGACCACGGTTTTGCGGGGTTCCACCGAGCAACTCCCATCCGGACAAGCCGACCGGGGAGCAACCGCCGCCCGCGCAAGCGCCTCTTCCTCGCCCACCAGCTCCTCGTCCAGCACCCCCATCTCCCTGAAGTCGGCCAGCGTTTTCTCCGCCGTCTCCTCATCGATCTTCGACAGCGCAAATCCCACGTGAACAATCGTATAGTCGCCCACCTCGACCTCCGGCACGTAGTCCAGGCAAACCCGCTTGACCACCCCGCCAAAGTTCACCCGTCCCACCCGAAGCCCGCCCTCGGTGGTAATCTCTTCCACTTTTCCCGGTATCGCTAAGCACATGGCTTCTACGTTATACCGCGTTTGAGGCCGCGTATAGTGTGATTTAAATCACCTGAAAAAATGCCGCACGTCGTCGTACCAATCGGGGCCGAAGATTCGGCCGAGAAGAAAATGCACAAGAAACACCCCGAAAATGACGGCGAAGGCGGCGACAATCAGCCTCCCGATGTCCCCGGGCTCCTGCTGGCCTGGCCTTGACGGCGTAGGAACAAAAGGCTTCAGCCAACCCCATCGCGAGGAAGCGCCGCTTCCGGACGAGGAAGCAGCATCGATCAGGACAAGCAGATAGTGGTCGCCCTCGCTCAGCTTCTCCACCGCCCGGCCCCAGGTTCCCTGCCCCTGCTCACTCTCGGCTCCATCCTGGGCCTCGATTCCGCGGACCAGCCCTGCTATCTTCCTTTCGTATTCATCCTGGTCATAATCCCGGTCGAACTCGGCGCTGACCTCCTTCATGTCCGGCAGCGTCCAACCCGTTTCGGTGAAGTAGAGCATCTTCCGCTCCACCTCCGTCAGCGGAGTCCCCTCGCGCTCGGCCTCCTCGGCAATCTTGCCAGCCAGATATTCCTTCGCCTCGCGAATCGTCCTGAAGCCCCTCACGTCCTCACTCCCGCCCCTTCGCCTCATTCGCCGCCACGCGCGCTTTCACAATCCTGGTCACCAGCGCCTCAGGCAGTGGCCTGTCCACCGGAAATTGAATCGTCCCCTTCGACGTTTTGTACTTCTTCAGCTCCTCCCCAAATTCCCCCATCAGGGAGAGATCCATGGGGAAAAAGCTGCAATGGTGCTTGAACGCCGCATACCACACCAGCGCACCCTTGTACTGGAAGCTTGGAATCTTGTAGCTGATCGCTTCGGTCGCCTCTTTGGGCGCAGCGGCCCTGATCATGGCCCGCATCTTTTCAAGGGTCGCCCGCGCCGGCTCCGGCACGCGCGCCAGGTAGGCCTCCACCTCCGCCTTCCCACTCTCCGCACTCACTTTCTTCACAGCCATCGCAACCACTCCTTTCGACTACGATCCCTTCTTTCTCCGCTCTTCGTCCAGATACCCCAGCCACTCCTCCATCCCCACCCCCGTCTTCGCCGAAGTTTCAAAAATCCGTATCCCCGGCCGGATCTCATTGATATTCTTCAGCGTCGCCCACCGGTCGAACCCGCACGGCACCGCCAGGTCCATCTTCGTAATCACCGCCGCATCGGCCGAGTTGAACATGGTGGGATATTTGAGCGGCTTATCCTCGCCCTCCGTCACGCTCAGCAGCACCACCCTGATCCCCTCGCCCAGGTCGTAGCTCGACGGGCAAACCAGGTTCCCCACATTCTCAATGAACAGATAGTCGAGCCCCCCTAGCGCCACGCCCTCCCACCCGTCCAGATGCCTCCCGATCATCTCCGCGTCCAGGTGGCAAATCCCATGCGTATTGATCTGCCTTACCGGAGCCCCGCTGGCCGCCAGCCGCCGCGCGTCGTTATCCGTCTCCAGATCCCCCACCAGCGCCGCCACCCGCGCGCCCCGCTTCCGCAGCTCCGTGAGCGTCCACTCCAGAAGCGCCGTTTTCCCCGCCCCCGGGCTCGAAACCAGGTTCAGCACCAGCACCCCAGCCGCCGTGTAGCGTGCCCGCAGCCCCGCCGCCAGCTCATCGTTCTTCTTCAAGATTCCCCGCCGCAGTTCCACAATCCTGGTCGTCATATCTTCTCCTCAGCCTCATCCATCTCGTCTATCTCGATCGAATCAATCTCCAGCTCCCGCCCCTGCCGCAGGTCGAGGCACGGCTCCCCGCACTGGGGACAGCGAAAGCTCTGTATCCCCTCCAGCTCCACATCCTCCCCGCACGGCACGCAGTGCATCACCACCGGCAGCACGTTCACCACCAGCCTCGACCCCTCCAGCGCCGTCCCCTCCGTCGCAATCCCCCAGCAGAACTCCAGCGAATCCACCACCACGCTCGCCAGCGCCCCCACCCGCAGCCGCACCTCTTTCACCCGCGCCCCAGGGTAAGCCGCCGCCGACTCCGTCACCGTATCCACAACGCTCGAAACGATCGAAAGCTCATGCATAAAAGGTCGATTCTACGCCTTACCCCATCCGCCCCATCTCAACCCACGAGAGGCTCGGGTCTGAATGCACGATACGGGACTGGCAGGCCGGACTGGTAGACCGGGACTGGCAGGCCGCGACCGGCAGGCCGGGACTTTAGTCCCGGCAAAGCTCCCCCTGATTGAAGGGTACGGGCTTCAGTCCGTACATAAACTCGGCAAAATCAGCGGGGGCTTTACAGGCTGTGGAAAAACTCGATCCGGAGGGAGGCGGGGGTTTCAACCCCCGCATAAAGCCAACAGGATCAACGTGGGCTTTAGCCCCGGAGGGACGCTTATCGGCGATTTCGCACGAAATCCCGAGTTTTTCCGCAGCCTCTTTAGCCCCGGAGGGAATGTCGGCCCCACAAAAAGGACTTGTTCAGCGATCCCCTGGAATGGCCCGCAGATTCCTGCCATTCAATCGCGCCTGGATGCGATATCCTCGTAACCGGCGCGGAGCGGGGATTGAATCCGCGCTGCGAATTCGCTTCGGCATCGCCGTTCGGCCGTTTCTGGCAGGCACGCAAACAGGGATTGCAGTGAGGTTTTATGAGGCTGATGATTTCTGCCGGCTCTTTTCGTCCAATTGGCAAGTTGGCAGTTTTCGCCGCCTTCGCGCTTGCCGCCCTTGCTCTGAAGGCCCAAACTCAGCCGCTCGGAATCTTTGCGGATCACCAGGACGTCGGCACCGTGCTCCACCCCGGCTCCGCGCAATACGACAGTGCGCACAACGCCTACACGGTCAGCGGCAGCGGCGAAAACATGTGGTTCGGCATCGACGACTTCCATTTCGTTTGGAAGATGGTCTCTGGAGACGTTGCCCTCACCGCCGGCATCGCCTTCCTCGGCACCGGCGGAAACCCCCATCGCAAGGCCGTCCTCATGATCCGCCAGACCCTCGACGGAACCTCGCCGGCCGTTGACGTAGCCGTTCATGGCAGCGGTCTCACGTCACTGCAGTTCCGCGACACGGCCGGCGCCGACACCCGCGAAGTTGAATCCAACGTCTCCGCTCCCGGCACCGTGCGCATCGAGAAGCGCGGCGACTTCATTTACGCCTTTGTCTCCGGCAAGGACGGCAAGCTCCAGCCCGCGGGCACCTCCACCAAATTAGCCCTCACCGGCGAGTTCTATGTCGGCATCGGCGTCTGCGCGCACAACAAGGACGTGGTCGAGAAGGCCGTCTTTTCGAACGTCAGCTTGGAGCAGCTTCCGCCCGCCACCGGCAAGCCAGTGCTCGTCAGCGCTCTCGAAACCATCGCCATAGCCTCCACCGATCGCCACGTCGAATATGTCGCCGCCGCGCACTTTGAAGCTCCCAACTGGTCTCGCGACGGCAAATTCCTCATCTTCAACCAGGACGGAACCATCCGCCGCCTTGCGCTCGATGGCAGCGAGCCCGCGCAGATCGCCACCGCTCCCGAAATCCATTGCAACAACGATCACGGCATCTCGCCCGACGGCCGGTTTCTCGCCATCAGCGACTCCTCGGCCGAAGACCATAAGTCCCGCGTTTACGTTCTGCCCCTCGCCGGAGGCACGCCCCGTCAGGTCACGCCCAATGCTCCGTCGTACTGGCATGGCTGGTCGCCCGACGGCAAGACCCTTGCTTTCACCGGCGAGCGCGGCGGCAACTTCGACATCTACACCATTCCCGTGGCCGGCGGAGAAGAGACGCGCCTCACCACCGCCCCCGGCCTCGACGACGGCCCCGAGTATTCTCCTGACGGCGCCTATATCTACTTCAACTCCGAGCGCACCGGGCAAATGCAGATCTGGCGCATGAAGTCCGACGGCTCCGCCCAGGAACAAGTTACCTCAGACGACAGCAACGACTGGTTCCCGCACCTCTCGCCCGACGGACAATCGATGGTATTCGTCGCCTACGAAAAGGGCGTCACCGGTCATCCGCCAAACAAGGATGTGGAACTCCGCCTCATGGCCCTCAAAGATAGAAAGGTCCGCGTCCTGGCAAAGCTCTTCGGTGGCCAGGGAACCATCAACGTCCCCTCCTGGTCCCCCGACGGCCTGAAGCTGGCATTTGTCAGTTACGAGCTATTGCCGGAAGAGAGCCTGAGCCTGAAATAAGCATCACATCGCCAAGCCGCGATCCTCATCCGGCAAAGTGCAGAGCCGCCTCCGCCCACACCACGGCTTCCGCATAGAAACCAAACAGTTTCTCCTCGTTCAGCCCATGGGCCTGAGCCACCCCATCGCACCCACTCCAGTCCCCGCGCTCGTAGAACTCCAGCCATTCCAGCAGATGGCGCTCGGAGTTGGCCGTCCCAAGCAGCGCCGCGCGAATCTCTTCGCGCAGCGGCAGCGACGGTGTGAGCTCAGGCATGGGCACGCGCAGCATCGCCGGCAGCAGGCTCAGCATCCCCAGCAGGTATTGTTCCGTCGGGTCCAGCGCGCGCTCCCTCGCGGCCAACTCGCAGAATCGCCCCCGCTCAAACGCCATCCGCAAAATCTCCGCCGGCTGGCCCGCATTCAGCTCGCTGGTAATGGCCAGCGTCGCGATGCGCCGGAAAGTCTCCTCGCCCACCGCCAGCAGCGCCGCCTGGATCGAGCTCACCTCCTGCCGCACCGCGCACATCGGCGAATTCACCAGCCGCAGCAGCCTGTACGTCAGGGACGCATCGCGCTTCACCAGTTGCGTCAGCTTTTTCAACTCGATCGAGTCGTCCCGCAACATTTGCAGAATTTCAATGTGCGAAAGCCGGTTGGCAGGCACCTTCCGGTTCTCCAAAAGCACCGGCCGGCAGAAATAGTACCCCTGAAAAAGCGTGAAGCCTTCCTGGCAGGCCTGCTTGAACTCCTCCTGCGTCTCCACTTTCTCCGCTACCAGCGCCACCGTCACCCCGCTCAGCCGCCTGATCAGGATCTTCCGCTCTTCGGCGCCCGTCAGCGCAAAGTCCACCTTGATGTAGTCGGCCAGTTCCACCAGCGGCTCAAACTTCGGTTTCCAGGTGAAATCGTCCAGCGCCATTCGAAAACCCGAAGCCTTCAGCTTGCGGCACGCGGCAATCAGGCTGGGCGTAGGTTCCAGGCTTTCCAGTATCTCCAGAACCGTCATGCTGGGCGGAAGAATATGCACCAGATCCTCGGTCAGAGACTCCCCTGTGCAGTTCACAAAAGCCGGCAACCCGCCCGTCAGCCGCTCCAACCCGAACATCACCGTATTGTCCAGCATCGTCCGGGTGGCCAGGTCGCCATCTCCCCGAAAAGCCGCCTCCGGCCCCGCCCGGAAGAGCAATTCGTATCCATGCACCCGGCTGCGCAAATCCATGATCGGCTGCCGCGCCACATACCGCAGCCCACTCCCCATCTCGGGCATGCCAGCCGCGGAACTCTTGTCCGGCATCACCTGTGCAGCCATGCGTACCTTCCCGTACCGCTTATCGGGTGACCCCAGAGATAACTTGAATGTGTGTAGGCCGCCGCGACAATCTCCCCGCCGCTACAGGCGATGAACCCCGTCCTATTTATCGATGCCGGGGGCTGAGGGCCGGGTGCCGGGTACCCCAGGTCTCGTCCGCCGCGGCGGAAGACCTGGGAGACCACAAATCTCAACCACCGCGTTTCTCACCTTCGCCTATCCACAAAAGCCCCGTGCCCCATCCTTGCGCCTTTTTTCTGGCGCAAGGGTGGGAAACCACAAATCTCAACCCGCCGTGTTTTTCCGCACTGCCCAGGCACAAACGCCAAGTGCCCCAGGCCTCGCTTCCGAAACCTGGGGCACCACAGACCTTAACCCGCCGCCGCGTTCACGAATCCGGACTCACCCGCCCATGAACATCCCGCCGTTCACGTCCAGCACGTGGCCGGTAATATACGCCGCCGCATCCGAGGCCAGAAACTTCACTGCCTGCGCAACATCGAGGTCCGTCCCCCGCCGGCCCAGCGGAATCTGTGCCAGCATCGCCGCGCTCACCTTCTCGTCCAGCACCGCCGTCATGGGCGTCTCAATGTAGCCCGGCGCCACGGCATTCACGGTAATCCCCCGCGAGCCCACCTCGCGCGCCAGCGATCGCGTCAGCCCGATCAGCCCCGCCTTCGAGGCCGCATAGTTCACCTGGCCCGCCTGGCCGGCGCGGCCCACCACGCTGGCCATGTTCACGATCCGCCCCCACCGGTTCTTGATCATCGGCCTCAGCAAGGCATGGGTCAGCAGAAATGGCCCGGTCAGATTGATGCTCAGGACCAGGTCCCAATCGGCGCGCTTCATGCCCATCATCAGCGCGTCGCGCGTGATGCCGGCGTTGTTCACCAGGATTTCCACCTTGCCGAACCGCTCCAGCACCGCTTTGGCCCCGGCCTCGATCGACTCCTGGCTGGAGACATCCAGCCGAAACGCCGCCGCCTGGCCGCCGGCCGCCTCAATCTCGGCCGCAACCTCGGCCAGTTTGACCTCGTTGATGTCCGCCACGGCCAGCGTGGCCCCGGCCCGCGCCAACTCCAGCGCAACGGCCCGCCCTATTCCCTGCGCAGCCCCGGTTACCAGGGCGATTCTCCCCTGCAAATCCGCCATACTTTGACCCCCGCGCACATCTCCGCGCCCTTTCGCCCCTCATTATAAATGGGTCAAAGTCACGGCCCGCATTCGCCCCGCGTGCCTGGGCCTCCCTTTGCAACCTGGAATTCCACCAAGCCGCAAGGAAATGTGAGCCATCGGCTGTCAACTGTTGGCCGCTTTTTACTCTGGAAAGCACAAAAAAGCGCCGAAGCCGCTGCATGCAGCTCCGGCGCAAGGAGGAACCGTTCGAAACGCCGCTATTTAGTCGAGTGCGTCCACGTAATGCGCCAGAAGCACGGTATTCCCTGAAAGCGGATCCTTCAGCAGCAGTCCGACTACGCGCACTTTTGCGCCACCGTTCACGTCAGCCATTCCGCTCCAGCCGTTCCGGAAACCCGTCCCGCCCACCGTGTAGACCGTCACCGTCTGCGGCACCAGAACGCCGGCAAAGCCGTCGATCTGCATCTGGAATGTCCCGTTCGACGTGTTGAGGCTGCTGGCCACCACCGTGCCGTTGTATCCCCAGTGCCGCAGCACGATCCGCTTCACGCTCACGTCCTGCGCATTGGCGGCCCCGCTCGCCGGTCCTCCCACGGTCACATGTTGACCCGGCAGCAATTGGCTTTGGTTGAACAGGAACTCCGTCAGCGGGTTGTGGAACCAGTAAATGAAGTACTTCTCATTGCCGCTCAGATCCACCTGCGCAATCTGTCCCAGCGTGAGCCCGGTGTCGGCAGGCAGCAGCCCGCGCACATACAGGTCGAAACTGCTCGCCTTTCCCGTGGCCGGCTGAACGTACGTCACCAGGCCGCCCGCGTAGAACCCATCCTGCGAGAGAATCGCCACATCGTCGGCGTCCAGCGTTTGGTCGGCCCTGTCCAGGGTCCCGGAAACCTGCACGATGCTGCTGGCCGTCAGATCGCTGATGCTCTCGCCGTTCTCCCACTCCGTCTGCCCGTTCACGTCGATCGTGAACTGCTCGCCGTGGGGCCCCTGCACCACAAAGGATTGCGCGCCGGCGCCGGGGGCGCTCACCACACCGGCCTCAATCGTATCGATGTAGCCGCCCGAATCGCCCGTCCCCACGCCCTTCACGTTGAAGGTTGGCGTCACCGCCCCGGTAATGTTGCCGTTCGCGTCCACCCCGATCGACTTGCGCAGATCGAAGTCCAAATACAAGCCCACCGGCGCCGACGCATTGGCCACCACAATCGGCTTGGCCAGGGTGGCCGTGTACGTATAGGTGGATGCCGAAGACGGGTAAACCGCCGCCTCCGTCACGATAGCCGGGGCGCCGCTCGCCGGCACGTTCAGATAGCCGATCGTGGCGCTGCCCAGCGTGATCGAGACGGTGCTGTACCTGCCCACCGCAACATCGTTCATGTCCAGCAGCGTCTGCAACCCGTTGAAGCGCGCAAAGTCCACCGTCGGTTTGCCGCTCAGCAACGAAACGGTGTTGCCGCTGGCGTCGGTCGCGGTGATGCTTTCGATCTGCACCTCAAACGACACCACGCTCGCCATCGGCGCATCCGTGCCCACCACAAACGACGGTCCGGTTACCGTCGCCGGCGTGACCGGCACTGTGCCGGTGCCGCCGCTGTTGCAGCCTGCCACCAGCAATGCGGCCGCTGTCAGCGCCACCAATGCCGCCGGCAAAGATCTCAAAAACGTCCTGGAATCCATAACTGTCGCACCTCTCTCTTCCTTTGTGTCTCGTTGCGTGGTTAGGAGCGCGCACGTTGCGCGGCCCATCTCATGGAACCTTCCGTCCGCAAAGCAACTGAAGCAGTAATCCGCTCAGGACACGCCCGGGCGCAGACCCGCCTCGTTTGTCTTGTTCCAGGCAAGAAAGATGCAGCAATAAGAAGGTGCAGCATTTATCGGCGCCGGGGCGCGTTCGCTCGTGATCCATCGCGGAAACCTCTGTGCGCCGGCAAGGGAAAAATCCCGCGCCCATATCGACGGCGCTGCAGGACTCTAGCTGCCCCTTATCCCAAACAACACAGCCTCTCACGGAAAGTTGCGCAGCCCGGCGCAGAATTCACGCAAAGTCAACTCCTGCGGCCCATCCGTCTCAGCTTGGAGCTTCTTCCCTGGCGGGGAAATTGTGTATGCCTGCACTCTGCGGCCTTCGCAACGACGTCCTGTCTGGATCATGACGGAGCACACTCTCTCGCTATGTCCACACCACCCCCAGTAGCGGAAGCCGGAACCCCCGCATGGCGGAAGCCGAAATCTGCAATCATGATTCCGGACCGGACACAGAGATGCCAATCCCAGTTTGGTGGGAGCTCCACGCCACCCCGGTAATGTGATCTTTGGTATTGTGCTCTTTGGTAATTTGCCTTGTGTTAATGCGCCTTATCCTTTCAGGGTTGCTGTAGTGTTTCCGGGGGGTTACCAAAACATAACTGACGTTTAGCCGGTCATACGACCGAAGTTGCGGTTTAGTTCTCACGGCAAACTCGTTCAATCCAATCCAAGCTCAACGGGGCAAATTCATCAAACGCGTCGTTATGGCCCCGACCTGGAAGTGAGTGGAACTCCTTCGGTTCATCCGCCAGGGAATAAAGCCTTCTCCCATGCGAAGCGGGAACGACTTGATCCCTGGAACCGTTCACGATGAGCAGCGGTGTGTGGATGTACTTGATCTTCCTTTCATTATCAAATCGGTCCAGGGCCAGGTAAGTCGAAGGGAAAAAGGGAAAATCGACCTGCGCCAACTTCGGAATTGACAGGTACGGCGCCAGCAACATCAGTCCCCCAACATGAAATTCCGAGGCCATTTGCACAGCTACTCCGGTTCCCAAAGAATGTCCGTACAGAATGAGGTGCCTGCTCTCGATGCCCCGAGCCATCAAGTCCCGTAAATAAGCACGCGCGTCGTTATAAAGGCCAGTCTCTGTGGGCGTGCCAGGGAATCCACTGTATCCGCGATACTCGGCGAGCAGGAATCCATAGCCGGCAGCAATGTAGGGATCAGCATCCTGCGCGGCAGTACGCAAACTATCGGCGTTCCCGTGGAAAAAGACGATGGTGAAGGGCTTCCTCGTTGCTGGCGCGTACCAGGCCTTCAGGTCGATTCCATCCTGCGTTCTCACGGAAATCTCTCTGAAGGCTTCGTTCGCGTGGGCTTCGGTTAAGACCGTATACGAATGACTCGGGTAGTACAGCAGGCTTCGTTGCGTCACAAAGAAAACCACTAAGAACACCAAGTACAAAATGATCGCAAAAACAATGGAGATCTTGAGTACTCTCACGGTGCCACCATGTCTACCCACAAGGGAATCCGTATGGCTAATGCCCAATCCGCCGAAGATGAACGCTGCATTTTAGTGCCAATTGTACGCGCTCGAACGGCACTGCCCGGATTGTCGGCTATCCGTCAGTTACTCTTCGGTAAACACCGCAACGTGGCAGAGCCTCGGCTGGCTCCGTTGACCGGTAAACCACGCACCGGAACTGACGTCCCTGGCAGCAAAACCATGCGCTGGGTGGCAGCATTTCAACGCCAACGGCACTGACGCCGATGAGCCAAACCTCGTGATCCTGGGCAAGCCTCCGTGGGATTGGACAGCCCGTCCACCTTCATACCAGGAGTTTCTGGCGGCTGGTGGGATAGCGGTCGCAGGCTGGCGGGGTTCCGCCGTGGCCGCCGACGGCGCTGTGCGGGCACGCATTCACCACGGAGACAAGGGTCGGCGCCCTCCACGTGCCTGGCAAACCCAGCCTTGCCGGTGAGGCAGGGAACTCCCGCGGGCGATGGGAGCCTTTCGGAGGCCTCCAGGCTTCTGCCGCTTCCAGCGGAACTTCTGGATCTTTTATTTTTTTGGGGGGGCCTGAAAAGGAAGTACAGCCCCTGCCCGGACAGCCATGCGGGTTCCAAGTTTCGACAGGCCCGCGCCTCCGCCGAATTCCCGAGCCGGTAGAGAATTCGGGCTCCTCTTTGCCGAACTCGCTCTGCGGCCATCCTTATATGGTGACATCCCAGCGGCGGGGAAGGCGGGAGAGGGCCGACCACCGCGGCGGGAGCGAATCCTTGTTACGGTCTGTTTCGGTTGCCACTGCGACGGCAAGGCGTTCACGTTGCACGCGTCCGTCGAGCCATCGAGGGTGCGGCGCGTTACGCCCTCCACGGCGGAGTAGGTGGACAACGTTTGGGGGCCGGTATCACTGATGCCGGAACGCTGTAAATCATCACCCATTCGATTCATCCCCCCCGCCGCTGACGTGCAGTGGCCTCATGAGCGAGTGGAATGGGCAAACGAAGCTTCACTTAGCCGGTGGGGAGGATGCAGGGAGGATGCGGGGGAGGGACTTTAAACAGAAATCCCCAATGAAATCAATGCTGGGGAGGATGGGGAGGATATTTATCAAAATATCTAATAGTTGTTTTAGAAGAGTAAGTCTCTCCATATGCGTACGGGAACAAGTTGTAAAAGTTCTTCCTCCTCCTCCCCCTCCCCCCGATCCTCCCCCTGATCCAGTCATAATCCCTCGCCGGGAGTCCTGGACAAGCCGATCCGCCGCGCCACATTTGACGCGATGCGCCTCTCACCCGCGAGCACCAGCCTTGGCGTTGCCCTTGGATCAACGTTTCCAACCTCCGGTTGCGCGGATTTCGGCCCCGGATTCTGAATGTTAAGCAACTTTTCGACTTCGCCCCCCTGGGTGTGGGCACAAAGCAGGGCCGCAGATCAGCCCGGCTTTGCCGCTCACTATTCCACGAACTGTGAGGGCAATATGAACGAACTACTCGAAAGCATCCTGGGTGATTCGAGCCTGGGGTTAACGGCAACCGACCGCGTCGTCCTGATCCATCTGGCAAAGCACCCTGCGGGCCAGAGGGTTGAAGACATTGCAAGGTCCACTGGCTCCAGGTACCGCTGGGTCGAAAACGAGGCCCACAAACTGACTCAACTCGGCATCTTGCGCCGCCTGGCCCCGAATACTTACGCAGTCAACCCTGACTTCGGGGCACGCCCATGAGCACCTCGCTGCAACAAGTGGCTGAGTTCCACCCGGACGATGACCTGGCCGATCTCCGCCGCAGCGGTCTGTCCGACGACACTATTTCATCCATGAACTGCACTTCCGCGGAGGCGGACATCATCCGTCTCCACACGGGAGTGGAGAAAGTTGTCCAGGGTGGCTACAGCATCCCCTACCCCGGCCTCACTGACCAGACAGGCCAACCTTACAGGCGGTGGCGGCTGCGGCAGGCAATCGACGGGATGCGTTATGCCGCCGGCGTCGGCGACGATCCGCAGCTCTATATGCCACCGGCGTTGGCTGCGTTACCCGGCGCCAGCCTCCTAGTCGTGACAGAAGGCGAGAAGAAGGCTGCGAAGGCCGTCCAGGAGGGAATCCATTGTGTTGGGGTACAGGGGGTGTGGAGTTGGTGCGACCCTGGGTACCGCGCGGTGGAGAAGGGTGAAGGCGATCACATCTCGGAAGAGACCGCACCACTGAGCTACCCCATCCCATCCGGCATCGCAATCCGGCTCGACGGCCAGCACCTTCTTCTCCCGGCTGGTCTCGGCGTGAGCGAAATCGCGGCGGTTGTCGGACATAAGGCCGAGATTCTTGAACGCCTTCGGTCGGAGCAAACGACCGCGGCCGGGTTCTATACTCAGCTACCGGCGGCATTGTTATGCGAGCTTCGGGCCGCTCCATGGGTTGTGCTCGATGTTGAGACCACCGGCTTGACCCGCTACAGTGCACCAGCTCGCATTGCAGGAAGTACCCGGATCGGCCCAGGCACCTGGACAACGTATCGAGCCGCCAACCCAGGAGCCTCACTCAGTACCAGCCCGCGCATCCGTGTGCTGACCGTCCATACCGAAGCGCTTGGAACCTGCGCTTGGGATCTGGATGAACTCCAGCCGGAGGACCGGCTACAACTCTTTGGCGCAGTTCTCGACAAGAAGATCGTAATCGGACACAACGCAGGTTTTGATTTGAGCTGGTTATTCGGCGAGACTTCAGCTCGGCCGCGCTTCCTGCTCGATAGCATGCTCTTGGTTCGCCACATTCGCCCAGGAGTACTGATCAGGCTATTCGGCACGGCCGCGGTCGGTGACGAGGCTGCGCGAAAACGGGCCATCGAACTGATTGAGAGGAAGCACGGCAAGCCGTCTGCATCCCTTGAATTTGTCGCCGCATCCCTCCGCCTGCCGACCCCTGATAAGAGTTACCAAAAGCCCGCAAATTGGTGTGTGAGCCCGCTCTCAGTCCAACACTCCGCCTACGTGGCGGGGGACGTCGATCTGCCTCTTCGCATCCTCAACTTCCTGATGCCGGGTGTTGGCGTAGAGACGATGCCCGCCCACATCGAGCACACGTATCCCTGGTACCCTCCTTTCGCCGCGGCCACGATGCGGTTGGCGGAAGCTCACGTGCGCGGTGTTCCCTTCAGCCTCCAGGCCGCGGAGCAGTTGCGGGCGCAGTATCTCTCGAAGATTGGTGAGTCCGTGGACGACCTCGTGCAGGTTCCTGAATATGCGGATTTGCGCAAGACCCTTCTCGATCCACATTCCGGCGAGACGAAAGAGATGAAGCAGGCAATGGCAGCGCATGCCAAGGCTCACGGGGTCACGCTGGCCACCACGGAGGCCGGGAATATCTGCACGAACCGGGACGCAATGAAGGAATCGGGCGCCAGCGAACTTCCCGCCTCAATCCTGTTGGAGAGCATCACGGCAGGGAAAAAGGCCATCGGCACAATCGACGAGTTCAAGCGTGCCTCAAGCGCCGACGGCAGACTGCACTCGCTCATTACCTTCGCCACCGCAACTGGGCGTACATCCAGCAGCGAGCCCAATTTGCAGAATGTGCCGCGAGATGTTCGCTTCCGAGAGCTGATCAGAGCGAGGCCAGGCTACGCCATCTTGTCGGCCGATTATGCCGCCATAGAACTCCGGATAGCCGCGGCGTTGCCGAGCGTGGGATCGCCGATCTTTGAATCCGCCTCAACGGTGATTTCGGCGACGACTGGTTCATGAAAGAGGTTTTCCAAGGCAGATACGCTTCGAGCCGGTTGACATGCCCAGATGAGCCCGAGACCTGGACTCTTGAATGGCTGAACGAGGCAATTGCGGCTGTGACGCAGACCGTTCTGCGGCGCAAGAAACAGATGATGATGTCGATCTTCAGCCGCAAGCTTGATCCCCACCTTGTAACAGCGATTGACATGGCGCGTCGGGCGGGCAGGATTGAGTGCGGCGATGACTCCGTCGAATGGCTGGCGGCACAAGACGGCCAGGCTCGGAGAGACCTGAAAGTGCAGTTGCAGAAGGAGCGCCAGGGGGCCAAGCCAACGAATTTCGGCCTGCTTTACGGGATGAGCGCCCTGGGGCTTCATGGTTACGGGATATCCAACTACGGACTTACCTGGACTCCAGACGAGGCTGCTCAAGCTCGATGCTCTTGGTTCGACCTATACCCCGAGTTCAGGCTCTGGCATTTCTGGACGCGTTACACTCGATCGCGGAAGATCGATCTCGGCAAATGCCTCCTGTGGAATTCGCGCACCAAGGGGCTGACCGCTCCGGAGTTTCCTGGCAGAATTTATCAGCCCACCACTCTCGTCGGCCGCCCTTTTGTTATCCTGAATGATCTTCGGCAGGCCATGAATTATCAGGACCAGGGGTCAGGAGCCGACATCCTGGCCCGTGCCATCGCATTGCTGCCTGATGAGGTGGCAGCGATGATGCTGATGCCCGTTCACGATGAGTTGGTGCTGGAGGTGCCCGCGAACGAGATCGAAGTCATCAAGCGCACGGTGGTGGAGACGATGATCCGGGCGGCTGACGAAGTGCTGGGTGGGCAGATTCCAGTTGAAGTGGAAACCGTGGAGGGTGAGGTTTGGGGGAAAGGCTGACGCCCTCGCTGCCTCTATACCGGCGATTGAGGGCAGGCGGATATCCCTGCATCCGGAACCGCGGACGTGCGTTGGGTGGCACGGAGAGAATGGTGCTGTCCTGTCCCGGAACTTCTAATCGGTGGACGAGGCAACCGGGCGAGCGGTTCCATGCGGCCGCTCTCCTGTTCCCCTTCTGCCGGGATGCCCGAAAATAAATTTTAGAAAAGCCTACGAAAGGTTCTCGGCAGGGGTATAAGAGCGCACAGCCTGATGGAATATCCGAACGGGTACCAATTACGAGGGGGTGAACCGCCGGGTTCGAACTCTCGAAACTGCATCCTTTCCGGGAGTGACCACTCGATGAACGCCCTCACCGAAGCCCGCCGCCGGCTTCTCCATAATCCACAGCTTGCACTCCCTGGAGGACTTGCTGCGGAGGCCCTGGGTTTAGTTGGGCCACCGCCAACACTGAGCCGCCGCTGACAGGCGACTTCCCCGGTGAAGCTGACCTTCATATACTGATGCCGATCGTGATGAGAGGCGCGTTCGACCAAACCGTTCAACCGCGCCGAAAGCATCAGTCGATCACCCTGCCGACACCGAATCGATCGCAGAGGTCGTGCCCGCTGACGAGGGCACGGAAGATCGCCGCCAACCCTTCGTGCTCGTGATACCGGACATTCTTGCTGCGACGGCCGCTGGCAACGGTTCGGAGACCGGAGGAATCCCAGGCGCCGCAGACCTCCGGGCGCAAACCCTCCCCTGAATCTGGGTAGGCCAGGGTGCCACCCAGGCGCCACGGATCGTTCCTGGAGGCTCTGGTGAGGTCATTTCTTGGCCAGAAGGGCTGCTTTTCGGTGTGGCTATGAGTTTTAGGGAGATTGACCGCAAGCGAGGGGGTGTTGTCCACGTTCGTTCTCGGTCTCGTCCACAGACAACACCGCCATGGCTGCCAAGCTGGGCTTTCGCGATTTCGGCGACACCATTGTGCCCAGGGCCTCCGGTTCCTCCTTCCTTCTAAAGGCTTTCCGCGCAGACCTCGATGGCACCAGCAGAGGCCGATTTGAGATCCGGATCGAGCCGCGAAGGTTA
>JBEKZJ010000180.1:0-10278 GCA_049509995.1 Occallatibacter sp.
CAGCCTGGAACGTACGGAGGGGCAGGAAGCCGCACTGGCCGCAGCCCGCGCCCAGGTGGAAACCCTGGCGGCGGCCCTGGATAAAATCCGCGCCCGCGTGGCGCTCCGCCAGCAGGAGTTCAGCGCCGAACTGGCCAGCTTGAACGTTGAACGCGAAGCGCTCCGCCAGGGGATCGAGCCCGAGTGGCTCACCCGCTTCGACCGGCTTGCCGTTTCGCGCGGCACGGGCCTGGCCCGCGTCGAGAATCAGCAGTGCACCGGCTGCCGCATGGGCGTTCGCCCGCAGACCTGGAACCAGCTCCGCGAGGGAGAGCTGCTGACCTGCGACAGTTGCGGCCGCCTGCTCTACTGGGACCCGGCCATGGCCCCCGCGCCTCCAGCCCCCAAATCCCCGCAACCCGAGCCAGCCACCAATTCCAGCCGCGCCATCCGAAAGTCCCCCCACGCCAGCGCTTGACAGAGCTTTCAACCGGCCTACACTAACTGCAACACGTCATGGGACCGATCGGACATTGCTCGGTGGGAATGGCGGGCAAGCGCTTTGCGCCTCAGGTGCCCCTCGCTATTCTTTTGCCTGCCACCCTCCTCCTCGACATCCTCGTGTGCGCATTCGGCTACGTAGGCATCGAGTCTGCCGAAAAGGGAATCCCCTGGTCGCACGGCCTTTTCATGTCCGTTTGCTGGTCGGCCGTCGTCGCTTTCCTGGTCCAGCGCATCTCTCGCAGTCTCCGCGCGGGCATGGTGGTTGGGCTCATGGTCTTCAGCCATTGGGTGCTCGACTTCATCTCCCACCCCATTCCTTACTCCAGCTTCTCCTACCGCACCTGGCGATGGGACTACGGTCATCCGCTGCCTTCCGACCTGCCGCTCCTCTTCCACGGCTCGCCCGTCGTGGGACTCGGCCTATACAATTCCATCAGCGCCGTTCAGGCAACCGTGCTGGAGGTGGGGATGTTCCTCCTCGGAACCGCCGTTTACGTCGATTACCTGGTTCGGGGGAAGAAGAAGAGAGCAACGGACCCCGCCTGACCTGCCGCTTTTTCCGAAAGGTAAGCCTGTCCTGCTAACATTTTCCTTTGAGACTGGCCGGCGAGTCCAGTTCTACGCCTTTCAGGAGCACCCCATGCAGCGCATCTGTGTAGATATGGATGAGGTCATGGCGGACACCCTCGCCGAACACCTGCGCCGCTACAACCAGACATTCGATGAGGAAGTGACCCCGGAAGACCTGGCCGGCAAGGGGCTGTGGGAGATTGCGCCGCTTGACCGCCAGCAGCAGCTCCGCGACTTCCTTGACGCCGAAGACTTCTTCGAGGACCTGGCCCTCATGCCCGGCGCGCAGCAGGTCCTCAAAGACCTCTCCGCCCGCTTTGAAATCTTCATCGCCACGCAGGCCATGACGGTGCCCAACTCGCTGGGGCCCAAGTACCGCTGGCTCCAGCGCCATTTCCCCTTTATCCCGCCCACGCATTACGTCTTTTGCGGCAACAAGAGCATTCTCCGCGCCGACTATCTGATCGATGATCTGCCCCGCAACCTGCTGCGCTTTGAAGGCCAGGGCATCCTCTATACAGCCCCGCATAACCTGACCGCGACCGGCTTTGTACGCGTGGATAATTGGCAGCAAGTGGCCGAATACTTTGCTACCCAGCCCGGGTAAGGCCCTACCTTGATGTACTTACCGGGTGCGTTCTCGGTCCCGCCGCCGGGACCGTGGGATGCAGCCAAGCCTACCTGGCGTCTCCCGCACCCGGCTTTACCGGCGCCCCAGACCCAGGCTTGGCCGCGGGCAATGAACTGACGGCGCGCAGCGGCATCGGCTGCGCCTGCGGCGGCTGGTGCATGGTAACGATAATCGCCCCGGCGGCCTTCTTGCCCGCGCATTGGTAGGAGTGGGGCGTGCTGGCGTCAAAATACACTGCATCGCCCGCCTCCAGTGTGCACGCATGATCGCCGTGGCGGAGGTCAAGATCTCCATCCAGCACATACAGGAACTCAAACCCCGGGTGCATGTGCGCCTTGGGCTCCATATCCTTTGTCAGCGGGACAAACTCGGCAAAGTAGGGGTCCATGTGCCGGTCCGGCACCATGTAACCGAGGCTCTCAAAGTAGTACGTTGGCGAATTTACCCCGGTCTGCGGCAGCCTCACGCGCTCCTTGCGGCGGTGAATCCGGAACAGCGCGTTCGGTTCGGACTCAAAGAAATGCGAGAGGTCCTTGGAAAAGACCATGGCAATGCGGGCCAGGTTGCGCAGCGTGGGCACCACGCGCCCGGTCTCCAACTGGGAGAGGAAACTCGCCGAGAGACCTGTGTGCTTGCCCAGTTCGACCAGGCCCATCGACTTCTTGAGGCGCAGCCGCTTGATCCTCTCACCTATCCGCTTCTCCGCAATGAACCGTTCGGCAGTCTCCAGGTCCACCTGGGTCTTTTGCATCTCTTCGCTCTTGACCACCGCCAACTCGCCCATCAACGCCTCCTGACTGCACGGGAATAGGATGCGCCTCAGAGCAGAATGTTGTCCAGATCAAAAATAATTCGCGTGCGACTAAATCAGTATCGCTCCGCGGCCGGTATCGTATTCACCAGAGGGAAAGGAAAATCCATCTCGTCAATATGAGCGCTCCGTCGCCCCGAATTCTCCTGTCCGGCGCATCAGGAATGCTCGGCACAGCTCTGCAGCAGTCGCTGGCCGCGCGCAACCTTGCAATTCTGCAACTTGTCCGCCGCGATCCCGTTTCGCCCGGTCAGCTTCAATGGAATCCCGGCGCCACGCCTGCCGTTTCGAACCCTGAGCGCCTCGAAGGACTCGCAGCGGCCATCCATTTATCCGGCGCCAGCGTGGCGGCGCGGCGATGGACGTCCGCCTACAAGAACGAGATGAGGTTGAGCCGGGTCGAATCCACACGCGCCCTGGCGACCACCCTGGCTGGCCTCCGCCGTCCGCCCCAGGTGCTTCTTTGCGCCTCTGCCACCGGCTTCTACGGGAATCGCGGCGATGAGCTGCTGGATGAAACCTCTACCCCCGGCTCTGGCTTTCTGGCCGATCTCTGCCAGGAATGGGAGGCTGCCGCGCAGCCACCCGCCGGAGCCGGCATCCGCGTGGTCAATCTTCGACTCGGAGTCGTCCTCGGGCCCGGCCCTGGTGCACTGGCCCGCATGCTTCCGCTGTTCCGGCTGGGCCTGGGCGGACGGCTAGGCTCCGGGCGGCAATGGATAAGCTGGATCAGCCTTGCGGACGCTTTGGCCGCGATCCTCTTCGCCATGGACACGCCCTCACTGGCGGGGGCTGTGAATCTGACCGCCCCGCACCCCGTCCCGAACTCCGAATTCACTCGCGCACTCTCCCGTGCCGTTCATCGCCCAGCCATTCTGCCAGCCCCCGCGTTTGTGCTTCGCCTGGCGCTGGGCGCAATGGCCGACGAAGCCCTTCTGGCCAGCGCGCGCGTTTTTCCGTCCAGGCTCATCGCCGCCGGCTTTCGGTTCGCCCACCCCACCGTAGACGAAGCCCTGGCCGCGGCCCTCGCGTCGTCCCAATAGCCCTTCACCCCGCGTTATCCTGGAGGGTCCGGCCGCCAACATTCCTGCGGCCCGCCAAGGAAGCGCCGCATGGCCGATGAAACCACCGTCCCCGCAACTCCAGCCGCACCCGTAGCCACCATCGCCACTCTCGGCCAGCACGAAGGCCAGTCCGTGACTCTGCGCGGGTGGCTCTACAACCTCCGCGAGAGCGGCAAGCTCCTGTTTCCGATCTTCCGCGACGGGACCGGGACCATCCAGGGAGTGGCCCACAAGGCCGGAGTGCCTGCGGCGGTCTTCGAGGCGCTGAAGGGGCTGACCCAGGAGTCGTCGGTCATCGTGACCGGGCGCGTCCGCGCCGACAAGCGCGCGCCGGGCGGCTTCGAACTGGACGTTGAGAATATCGAAGTGGTGCAGCGCGTACCCGAGTCCGACCCCTACCCGATCACCCTCAAGGAGCACGGGGTCGACTTCCTGATGGAGCATCGCCATCTGTGGGTGCGTTCTCCACGGCAGTCGGCCATTCTGCGCATCCGCGCCGAGATCATGCGCGCCGCGGCCGAGTACTTCGACCAGAACGGGTTCATCCGCACCGACCCGCCCATCCTGACGCCGGCGGCCTGCGAGGGCACTTCGACGCTGTTTCCCGTGGACTACTTCGGCGACACGGCCTTCCTGACCCAATCCGGGCAACTGTACATCGAGTCCACGGCGCTGGCGCTGGGCAAGGTCTACAGTTTTGGGCCCACCTTCCGCGCGGAAAAGTCCAAGACCCGGCGGCATTTGACGGAGTTCTGGATGATCGAGCCGGAAGTGGCCTACTGCGACCTGGACGGCCTGCTCGAACTGGCTGAAAACTTCCTGTCGCACATTGTGCAGAGCGTGCTGAAGAACCGCGCTTCGGAGCTCACGGTGATCGGCCGCGACCGCGCCAAGCTGGAAGCGATACTGCCGCCGTTTCCGCGGCTGACCTACGACGATGCTGTAGCGATGCTCCGCGCCGCCTACAAGACCGGGCAGCTTGAGGCGCCGTTTGAGTACGGCAACGACTTCGGCTCTCCGGACGAGACCTGGCTCAGTTCGCAGTTCGACCGTCCCGTCATGGTCCACCGCTACCCCGCCGACGTGAAGGCTTTTTACATGGAGCCCGACCCTGCCGACGCGCGCCTTGCCCTGTGCGTCGACGTGCTGGCGCCCGAAGGTTATGGGGAAATCATTGGCGGTTCGCAGCGCGTTTCGTCCTACGAGTTACTGAAAAGCCGCATCGAGGCGCACAACCTGCCCAAGGAAGCCTTCCAGTGGTATTTGGACCTGCGCCGCTACGGCTCGGTGCCCCACTCCGGCTTCGGCATGGGCATCGAGCGCGCGGTGGCGTGGATCTGCGGATTGGACCACGTGCGCGAAACGATCCCCTTCGCCCGGACGCTGCACCGCATTTATCCGTGAGCCATGGGCTCTGTTACCGAGCCGTTCCCTGCGCGTAAAAAACTTCGGGCCTGTTCGCAAAGCTGTGCGGAAAGGCCCGATCTTCCTGAGACGTTGTCGAGCTCAGACCTGCATGACTTCGGCTTCCTTCTTGCGCGAAAGCTCTTCCATGCGGCGGATCTCCTCGTCGGTCATCTTCTGGACTTCTTCGAGAGCGCGCTTCTCCTCGTCCTCGCTGATCTTCCTCTCCTTGGCCAGCTTCTTCAGGATGTCGTTGCCGTCGCGGCGGACGTTGCGGATGGCGGTGCGGTGCTCCTCGAGAACGCGGTTGAGGTGCTTGCAGACGTCGCGGCGGCGCTCCTCGGTCATGGGCGGAACGGGCACCCGGATGATCTTCCCATCGGTCAGAGGATTGAAGCCCAGGTCGGCGATGCGCAGGGCCTTTTCGATCTCCTTGATGACGCTGGGGTCATAGGGCGAGATGAGGATCAACTGCGCCTCGGGCGTGGAGACCTGCGCCAGTTGGCTGATGGGGGTGTGCGTGCCGTAGTAGTCCACCTTGACCTGGTCGAGCATATGAACGTTGGCCCGGCCGGTTCGCGTGGAGGCCAGATTGGCCTGGAATGTGGCCACCGCCTGGTCCATCCGGCGCCTGAGGTCGCTGGAGAGTTCTTTGAGCGCCGGAATTCCGGCCATTGTCGAGACTGCCATCTTTCTCCTCGTTAAGTCCAAAACAATATATTAGCGGAATCGCCGGAGGGGGAAAGACCAAATGCCCTGGACGAAATCGTTCAGCGTGACGTTAGCCGGAATCCCTACACCACAACCGTCAGCCCCGTCGAGGCTGCCTGCTCACGGGCGTGGTAGCTGGAGCGGACCAGCGGACCGGACTCGACGTGGCGGAAACCCATCTTGAGGGCTTCAGTCTTCAGTTCGGCAAACTCGCGCGGCGTGTAGAGGCGGGCCATGGGCAGGTGGTCGCGCGAGGGGCGCAAGTATTGGCCGATGGTGAGAATGTCGCAATGGACGGCTGCCAGATCGCGGAAGACCTGGAGCAACTCGGCCGTCTCCTCGCCCAGGCCCACCATCACGCCGGACTTGGTCAGCCCCGCGGGCCGCAACTGTTTGCAGTAGCGCAGCAGTTCGAGGGTGCGCTCGTAGCGGGCGCCGGAGCGGACCACGCGATAGAGGCGCGGGACCGACTCGGTGTTGTGGTTGAGGACTTCGGGACGCGCTTCGACGACGGTGCGAATGGCTTCCCGATTACCCTGAAAGTCGGGGATGAGCACCTCGACCCGGCAGCCGGGAGCCTGACGGCGAATCTCTTCGATCACGCGAGCGAAGGCGCGCGCGCCACCGACCAGATCGTCGTCGCGATTGACGCTGGTGATGACGGCATGTTCCAGGCCCAGCGTGGCTACGGCTTCAGCCACGCGGCGGGGTTCGTCGAAATCGATGGGCTCGGGGCGGCCCTTGGGCACGGCGCAGAATCCGCAGCGGCGCGTACACAGATTGCCCAGCATCATGAAGGTGGCGGTTTTGTGGTGCCAGCACTCGCCGATGTTGGGGCAATGCGCGCTCTCGCACACGGTGTGCAGGCCCAGCGATCGCGCCAGGCGCTTCAGGTCGTGGTAGTTCTCGCCCACGGGGGCGCGCGCCTTGAGCCACTCGGGTTTGGGGGCCGGAGTTTTGAGCGCCGGGGCAATTTGGACCAGTTCCATCACGCTTTCATTGTAGCGGCATCCTCCTCGATCGCTGCATGGACGCGCGCCACCTGGCCTATCCGCCGTTCCTGCTCAAACCTTTCCAGAAGCTTAAGAGCCTGCGCCGGTAGCTTGCGCGCGCGGAGTTATTTCTTGCCCTCCGGCGCAGGCGCGGGTGCGGGTTTGAGGTACTTGTCCCACCAGGCCAGCCAGCGCTCGTAGCGGTCGCGGATGTAACTCGGCCGGGTGAAACCGTGGAACTGGCCCGGATAGACGACCAACTCCGTGGGCACGCCCAGCGAGCGCAACGCCTGGTACATTTGCTCGCCGCCCAGGATGGGCACATTCATGTCCGACGTGCCGCCCATGAACAAGGTGGGCGTGTGGATGCGCTTATCGGCTTCGAGGAAGGGATAGCTCAGCTTGAGATCGAGCTGAGGGTTCTGCCACGGCGGGCCGAGCTCGTTGTCATATTGAAGGATGTACTGGTCCACGCCATAAAACGAAAGCGGCGCCGCGGTCCCCGCCCCACTTATGGCCGCCTTGAAGCGCGCATCGCTGGCGGTGGTGTAATCGGTGAGAATGCCGCCGTAACTCCAGCCGCCGACAGCCAGGCGCGCGGGGTCGGCCACTCCCAGGGCTGCCGCCTTGTCCACGCCGGCCAACAGGTCAAGGACTTCCTTGTGGCCCCAGTCGGCAAGGATGGCCTGCGCGTACTGCTGGCCGCGGCCGGCGCTGCCGCGATAGTTGACGTTCAGTTCCGCGTAGCCGTGCGCGGCCAGCCACTGGCGCAGGAAGTCGAAGCTGTGCTCGTCCTGGCCATTGGGGCCGCCATGTATGAAGAGAATCATCGGCACGGGCGAGCCGGCTTTAAAGTCCGCTGGCGGCGTCAGCAGCCCGTGTACCTCCGCGCCGTCCTTGCTCTTGAACTCAATGTCCTCGGTCGGCACGAGATTCTGTTCGGCTACAAGCGCGTCGTTGTGCGTGGTAAGTTTGCGCAGGGCTCCATTTTCAAACGCATAAATCTCGGCAGGCTCGGTGTCGTTGGTGTATAGCACGGCAGTGTGGCCCGCAGCCGCGTCCCACGCCGCCACCTTGCCCGGCTGGGCCAGCAATCGCCTGGCGCCGTTGCCGTTCAGGTCCACTTCCGCGGGATATTCAGAGCGATCGTCGGTGACCAGGTAACTCAGCTTGCCCTGCGGCGAAAAGAGCGGCTCGCCCACGCAGCGGTCGAACGTGGAAGCTGGGTAACTTACGTTGCCCTCCAGCGTAACTACGGCAGGCCGAGCCTGCGAGTATTCCATAAGCTCCGGTTTCGCGCCCTGTGTGTAAGCGATGGATTTGGAATCGGGCGACCACGCAGGTGGCCGCCGTCGGGGCCGGGCCAGGTGGAGAGCTTGCGCGCCGCCGAAGCGGGTTTCGCCGCCACTACAAAGACGTCGGTGTTGCCGGTGCGGTCGGGGTCGGGGTCCTGCTTACTGACAAAGGCGATCCACGCGCCGTCCGGCGACCAGGCTGCGTCCTCTTCTTGCACGTTCTTGGCCGTGGTCAGCTTCTCGGCCTTTTTGGTGGCCAGGTCGTAGAGATAGAGCCCATTCCAGGCGTCGTCCCGAAGGTAGCCCTGGATGTCCTGCTTGAAGTGGTAGCGGTCGATGACGATGGGCTTGGGCGGGACAGGCGGCTTGCCTTCCTCGGCGTCAGGCTCCGGCTTGGGGTGCAGCGTGAGCAGCAGCTTTTTCGAGTCCGGCGACCAGAGGTAGCCGTCAATCTCCTGGTCGGTGACGGCGGTCAACTGCTCCGCCTCGCCGCCGCGGCGGTCGAGCACCCACACCTGCGTGCCCTTGGCCGGTCCAGGCCGCGAGGACAGGAAACTGATATAGCGCCCGTCTGGGCTGAAGCGTGGCGCAGAGGCTCCCTCTTTGTCAAAGGTGAGCTGGATGCGCGCCGAGCCGTCCCACTTGACCATCCACAGGTGGGTCAGGCTCTTGTCCTCCTTGGCGTCGGTCTGGCTTATGGTATAGACCACCCAGTCGCCATCGGGCGAGACGACAGGAGGGCCCACGCGCTGAATCCGCGCCAGGTCGTCGAGGGTGATGGCGCGCTTTTTGGGGGCGTCGGCGGCCTGGGCTGGGGCGATTGCCGCCAGACTCAGTACAAGGCAAAGAAAGGGGTTGAAAATTCCACGCAGAATGGGCAGAGATTATCATTCCGCGGCGATGGCGCACACTGATTGTTCGGTCGCTCTACCGCAGGCGCTCGCGCACCTCGGTCCGGACCAGGTAGAGAAAGAAGACCAGGTTGAGCAGGCCCTGGACGGCGTAAGGGACTTCGTGGACGACGGCAAACTTCCACAGGAAAAGCGCCGCAAGCGGGACCACGGCAGCCAGCGTCAGCGCCCAGGCCCAGCGAAACAGCATAAGCAGCCCCAAACCCGCCGCGATAAAGACAGCCGAGAACACCAGGTAGGCCGGCCGCACCTGCCCCATCACTACGCCCAGAATGTTGAACCCCGCCAGCGCCAGCATGTACAGGCTCACCGCGGCCAAACCCGGCAGAAGTTGCGGGGTCCGCATGCGTCCCTGCTGCGCAGGCCTGGCAGCCGCGGTAGCAGTTTCCGGCCCATTGCCGGCTTCGTTCGGGTCTTCGTTGGTCATAACGAGTGCAGATAGGCCAGCAGATCGCTCAGTTGGTCGTCGGTCAGTGGCGTGGACGGCATCATGTTGCGGCCGTGCAGAATGACCTGGGTGAGCCGCTCGTCGGTTGGGGGGGCTCCCGAAGGCATGGCTTTGACCTTGGTGAGGGCCTGCAAGCCCGGGCCATGCAGCCCATGGGTGGTTGTCGGGTAGTGGCACCTGGCGCACTTCAGTTGGTAGACCTGCGCTCCCCGCGCCTCTTCCGGCGTCCAAACCGCCTCGGGCTTGGAGGGCGGCAAAGAACGGCAGCCTGCAAGGGCCGTCGCCAGCACGCCAACAAGGCCCAGAAAGGGAGTCGGTACGGCAAGGATAACAGCGAAAGAACGAGTACGCATCTGGCTTTGATGATACAAGGCTTACTCCGCCGAGGCGATAGCTTCGACGATGCGGTCGATGGCCTGGACTTCGGCTTCGCTCCCCGGACGGTGGCCGTTGACGAGAATGGAGAACGCCAGCGTCTTGCCGCTGGCCGCGGTCACGTAGCCGGAGAGGGCATTCACTTCGTTGAGCGTGCCGGTTTTGGCCCAGATGCGGCCCTTGAGGGGGGAGTTCTTGAACCGGTTAACGAGGGTGCCGTCTAGGCCGGCTACGGGGAGGGTGTCGCGCCAAGCCGCGCCCCACGGCTGGCGCGAGGCCCAGGCCAGCAGTTGCGCATAGGCGCGGGGGGCGATGCGGTCGTCGGGGCTCATGCCGGAGCCGTCGTAGAGGAAAAAGTCGTTGTCATCGACGCCCGCGTCGAGGAGAAACTGGCGTTCTACCCGTGTGCCCTGGGCAAAACTGCCTTCCGTGCCGTGAACCTTGCCCAAAAGACGCAAAAACAACTCGGCGTGGAGGTTCTGGCTGATCTTGTTGGTGAGCGTGATGTCCTGGGCAACTGGGATGGAGGTGTGGGTTGCGAGGATTCTGCGACCCTCGAGCGGGGCCACTATGGTGGGAAGGT
>JBEKZJ010000181.1:0-10257 GCA_049509995.1 Occallatibacter sp.
TCATAGCCCTGCATCACCGGGTAGAGAAGTTCGTGAAGGCTGATAGGCTGCTCGGCCTGGAAGCGCTTGTGGAACTCGTCGCGCTCCAGCATCTGCGAGACGGTGAAGTGGGAGGTGACCCGGATGGTGCCTTCATATCCCAGCTTGCCCAGCCATTCGGAGTTATATCGCACCTCGGTTGCCTGCTCGTCAAGGATTTTGAAGACCTGTTGCTTGTAGGTCTCGGCGTTCTCGTCAATTTGTTCTCGAGTCAGGGGCTTGCGGGTGACGTTCCGCCCGGTGGGGTCGCCGATCAGCGAGGTGAAGTCGCCCACCAGGAAGATGACCTGGTGGCCCAATTGCTGGAAATGGCGCAGCTTGCGCATCAGCACCGTGTGGCCCAGGTGCAGGTCGGGCGCGGTAGGGTCGAAGCCGGCCTTGACGCGCAGCGGACGACCGGTTTTGCGGCTCTCTTCCAGGCGCTCGCGCAGGTCGCTCACGCGGATGATCTCCGCCGCGCCCTTCTGAAGCAGGTCCATCTGTTGGTCTACGGGTAGAAACTCGCTCATGCCGTCTTTCAGTATAAAGTCGCGGGCTTTGGGCGGACCCGGGGCGGCATTTCCAGCGATGGTTCTCCTTTACTCGCCGCCCTCTTTCTCCGCCAGTGCCTTTTCCGTGCCGGCCGGCAGCAGCGGCGATTGCACGGCCCTGGAGAGCCTGTCGGTCATCACCTGGAAGTGATAACCCATGACCGCCAGCGTCATGGCCGCGCCCACGCAATGGCGATAACGTGTAGCCACTGTCAGCAGGAACTTCCAGTAACTCCACCGCTGCCGGCCGAAGACTCCCTGGCGGACAATCGAAGTAACGAAGGCCCGCGCATTGGCGCGCGTCAGCCACCGCTGCCTCGACGACCGCGTTCCCGCCGCCCGCTTCCCAGGTTTGGGCTGCGTGCGGCTCAGGTAGAGCTTCACGCGCTCATAATAAGCCGAGCTGGAGTAGATCCTCTTCAGCACCGAGCGGTAACCCTCGACCAGCCGCGCCGCGTCCATGTTAGGCAGAAAGTTCAGCTTGTCATCCGTGTTATCGCCGTGGCCCGCATCGAGAATCCGTCCCTCATTCCACAAGCGCCGGAAGAGTTGCGTGCCGGGCATGGCCTGCAGCAGGCCGACCATGGCGATGGGAATGCCGCTCTTCTGGATAAACTCCACCATGCGGTCGAAGATATCGTCGCGATCGGTGTCGAAGCCCAGAATAAAGCCTCCCATCACCTGCATGCCATAGCTCTGAATCCTCTCCACGCTTTCCAGCAGGCTGCGCCGCGTGTTCTGCAACTTGTTGCTGGCGATGAGGCCCGATTCATCGGGAGTCTCGATGCCGAGGAAGACCGAGACAAAGCCGGCGTCTTTCATCAACTGCATAAGTTCCGGATCGTCGGCCAGGTTCAATGAAGCTTCGGTATTGAAGTCGAAGCTGGTTTTGTACTGGCTGCGCCACTCGGCGAGCGCCTTGCATAACTCCTTGGCGCGCGCCTTGTTACCGATGAAGTTATCGTCGACGATAAACACCGCTTCGCGCCAGCCGGCCGCGCGCAACTGGTCCAGCTCGGCCAGCACCTGGGCAACGGCCTTGGTGCGCGGACGCCGGCCGTAGATCTCGATGATGTCGCAGAACTCGCAGTTGAAGGGGCAGCCGCGCGAGTATTGCACGGCCATGGTCGAGTAGCGGTTCATCTTGATCAGGCTCAGGTCGGGCAGCGGGCTGGTGGCCATCTCCGGCTTTTCGGCGGCCTGATAGACGGGCTTGGCCGTGCCTTGCTCCAGGTCGAGCGCTAGGCCCGCAATGAGGGCCTCGGACTCGCCGATGACCACGTGGTCCGTCTTGAGCTCGGCCGCCGACAGGCTGCTGGCGATGGGGCCGCCGACGACGGTGCGCAGGCCGCGCGCGCGGCACCGCTCCACGATGGCTGCCAGCGAGTCGCGCTGGATGTGCATGGCGCTCAGCATCACCACGTCGGCCCAGGCCAGGTCACGGTCGCTGAGGCGCTCCACATTGGTGTCCACAAGGCGCTTTTCCCATGTTGCCGGCAACAGCGCGGCCACCGTCATGAGCCCCAGCGGAGGCTGCGCCGCACGCTTGCCCAGAAACTTGAGCGCATGTTTGAAGCTCCAGTACGTTTCGGGGAATTCCGGGTAGATCAACAGGGCGTTCATGGCTCACCTCATCGCTGAAGCAGGGCATTGGGCGAACATGGAGCGCGGCCTTGTCCTGTTCTGGCGCCTGCTTCCTGTGACGCGTCTCCGCGCATCGGAAACGCATACTGCTGCGCTCGAAACGGCGCACTGCTTCGAAGATAGATTGTTCTCCGAAGCGGACCGAAAGCTGTACAAAAGGGACCGTGTTTGCCGAAAATGGGACGCATTTGCTGCGCAGGCACGCCCGTTTTGCCGCTGACCGCGCCGATGCCCACCTGCCACGCAAGTGCGGATTGCCTTAGACTGGAGGAATGGAAGAGTTTTCTCGTTTACAGCGCCTCCCCCCCTACGTTTTCAATATTACCGGAGAGATGAAGGTTTCTGCGCGACGGCGCGGGGAAGACATTATCGACTTCGGGATGGGCAATCCGGATGGGGCTACCCCCAAGCACATTGTCGACAAGCTGTTAGAGGCGGCGGTGAAACCCAGCACCCACAGGTACTCGGTTTCGCGGGGGTTGCCGCGGCTGCGCAGGGCCATCACAAACTGGTACAAGGCGCGTTATAACGTCGATCTGGACCCGGAGACGGAGGCCATCGTCACCATCGGGTCCAAGGAGGGGATTGCGCACCTGTGCCTGGCCATCCTGGACTCGCGGGACACGGTTCTGGTGCCGAACCCGAGCTATCCCATTCATATTTATGGGCCGGTGATCGCCGGGGCGCACGTGGTGAGCGTGCCGGTACACGACCGCGAACAGTTCCTGGCGCAGCTTGAGGACCTGATTCCGCGGATGGTGCCGCGGCCGAAGGCGCTGATCGTGAATTTTCCGTCGAATCCGACCACGCAATGCGTGGAGCTGCCGTTCCTGGCGCGGCTGGTGGAGCTGGCGCACGAGTATGGGTTCCACTTGATCCAGGACCTGGCCTATGCGGACATCGCCTTCGACGGGTACAAGCCGCCGAGCGTGCTGGAAGTGCCTGGAGCGAAAGAGGTTGCGGTAGAGTTCTTCACGCTGTCAAAGAGCTACAACATGCCGGGGTGGCGGGTGGGATTCATGGTGGGCAACCCGGTGCTGGTGAGCGCGCTGGCGCGGCTGAAGAGCTACTTCGACTACGGGACCTTCACCCCGATCCAAGTGGCTTCAATTCACGCACTTGAGGGGCCGCAGCAGTGCGTTCGCGAGATTTGCGAGAACTACCGGAGCCGGCGCAACGTGCTGGTGGAGGGGCTGAACAAGACGGGATGGCCGGTGGCGCTGCCGAAGGCCACCATGTTTGTGTGGGCGCAGATCCCGGAGCAATACCGGAAAATGGGGTCGCTGGAGTTCTCAAAAGTTCTTTTAAGTGACGCGAAAGTGGCTGTTTCGCCGGGGATCGGGTTTGGAGACTACGGGGACGGGCACGTGCGGTTCGCTCTGATCGAGAACGAAGAACGGACAAGGCAGGCGCTCAGGGGGATCCGGCAGATGCTGGCAAAAGGGTAGGTTTGCATCCATCCGGGGAGCTTTGAGCCACCATTTGGCCTCCAGGCGACGAGGTTCAGGCCAGCGTTTGTCTTCACATCTTGCGTGACCGGACGGCCTCTTTGGCCTCGGCGTGACCGGAGGCAGGGACCTCGGGAACGTCTGCTTTGGCCAGCCCGCCGATGTTCAGCTGCTTCCTCAGCTCCCTATCCATCTTGGCGAACAAGTCCTTATTTTCCTTGAGGAAAGCGCGAGTGTTCTCGCGTCCCTGGCCGATCCGTTCACCCGCATAGCTGTACCATGCGCCGGACTTCTCGACGATGTTGTTGGCCACGGCCAGGTCCAGCACGTCGCCTTCCTTGCTGATCCCCTCGCCGTAGAGAATGTCGAACTCCGCCTCGCGGAAGGGGGCAGCCACCTTGTTCTTGACGATTTTGACCTTGGTGCGCGAGCCGGTGACCACGTCCCCCTCTTTTACGGCGGCGATGCGGCGGATATCAACCCTTACGGAGGAGTAGAACTTGAGCGCCCGGCCGCCGGTGGTGGTCTCGGGGTTGCCGAACATGACCCCAATTTTTTCCCGTATCTGATTGATAAATATGAGCGCGGTGCGGGACTTGGAAACCGTGCCCGTGAGCTTTCGGAGGGCCTGGGACATGAGGCGCGCCTGCAGCCCCATGTGGGATTCGCCCATCTCGCCATCCAACTCTGCCTTCGGCACCAGAGCGGCTACCGAGTCCACTACCAGGACGTCAATGGCCCCGGAGCGGACCAGCGCCTCGGTGATTTCGAGGGCCTGCTCGCCGGAGTCGGGCTGCGAGACCAGCAGGTTATCGATGTCCACGCCCAGCTTTTTGGCGTAGGCCGGGTCCAGGGCGTGCTCGGCATCGACAAATGCAGCCAGGCCGCCCGCCTTTTGCGCCTCGGCGATCACTTGCAAGCAGATCGTCGTCTTGCCCGAGGACTCCGGGCCAAATACTTCCGTCACGCGGCCGCGGGGAATGCCACCCACGCCGAGCGCCGCGTCAAAACTGATGGAACCGGTGGAGATCACGGCAATAGGCACCAGCGCCTCTTTGGATCCGAGCCGGACTATCGACCCTTTGCCAAACTGTTTTTCGATCTGAGCGAGGGCAAGTTCTACGGCTTTGGCGCGGTCGTCGGCGATGGCCATTGGGAGGGCTCCTTAAAATTTAAAATGCTCACCTTGCGCGGGTTCCGCTTTCTCCAGAGGAAATGCGCGGCGGCTTGAATTGGATTTCGTTGGGATTGTAGCAGGGCTAGACAGACATTGATAGGGGAAAATGGCGAAGAAATGGAGAAGATCGACTGCCCGACGCTAAGGTGTTGGAATGCCTTGGGTTAGGGCTGGTTACCAAAGCCGGGGGTCAGAGGGTATAGGCGCCGATGCGGGTTTCGCGGCTGGTGAGCGCGTCCGAGGAGCGGTCAAGGGATTCGTATTCAAGGTCGTGGGCCTTGCGGAAGGCGCGGAAGTCGTCTTCGCTGGTCCAGCGGTCGATGGTGAGGTAGGTCAAAGGGATGTAGGCGTCGCGCAAGAGCTCTGTTCCCAGATAGTCAGGGGAGGTTCGGAAGAGCTGGGCCCAGGCGCCCTGGGGTCCGTAGGCGGCCTCAAAGGCGGAAACTTTTTCCTCGGAGATCTCAAATTGCCAAACGACGACGAACATGCGCGGACTCGATTCTTTGTCTCAAGAATATGGTAACGCAGAAGATAGAGGTCAGAGAACAGGGAACAGGGAACAGGGACTAGGGACTAAGGGACTAAGGGACTAGGGATCGGCGGGGCAGCGAGCAGTTCAGCGCACGGAAACTGTGTAGTGCTATAAGCCTACAAAAAGAAGGAAAATGCCGGCCTTCAGGCCTACAAACGGAAGGGCCGCATGCGAAGCTCGAAAAACGTCCTATTCCATGGGTGCAAAAAACCGCAGAGGGTCCGGCTGGAACCGAACATAAAGCGCGTAAAACAGCTCAGAATTGATGGTTTTTGCCCCGTTTTCGATCGTTTTGCCCCCCCTTTTTGCGGTCCTACATACATAGTTCGGGTACAGATTGCCGTTCTGTCCAGGGCTCCGGTTTCCGGGTCGGGGATGCTCCGGAGCGTCATCGAGTCAGTTTCCTTCCCTTTCAGACTCCAGTCAGTGGTATCACCGCCCTTTTGCTTGCGCATCCCCAAGTGACTCTGACGCAGGCTGTGATTTGCGAAAGCGCACGTAGTCCCGCTTATTCACCGCCGTTTCTATAGGCAAGCCGCCGCGTCCTAACACACGATTGGAGGTACGACGGCGCTCTGCTCCGCCAACACCGACCTCGAACTCGCTAACTGGTCACAATTGCTCTGCCCGTTGGCAGGTACGACCGCGTCAAGCATCTGTTGGGAGGCAAATGGGGGTATATTGGGTCGCAGCCGGAAAGCAAAATGGAAATTCCGGATGAGTGACCTCTTCAGGTTCCCGGTCAAGGATACTGGCCAGGCCAAGCAGCGCAGTCGAAGCGCAGGCTGGGCACCTTTCTGAGCAATTACCAACGCAACCGCAGTTCGGACACAGATAGGCTGACGCCAAAGGGATATGCAGCATCGAGTTCAATTTCATAGTGTCACCCGATTGATTGATAGTGGCGTTCGGCCGGAGCGCGTTTCATTCGACCTCCGCGTGCTCCTGCCATGTTCTAACGATGACATGCAACCTCGCCAAGTTGCACTTGCAATCGCTCATATGTCTCAGTCCTTTAGTTAATTGTCACCGTTACCGGTGCGATTACCCGTGGTTACGCAAGTGGCACTCAAAACCAGCCTCCGATCACGCCATTTAAACCAAAAACGTCTAACAACTGACCTTTTTCAATGAGATCCGCATATTCGGACATTACTCAACCTGGGAGGGGTTGTGTCCGGATTTCCGACAAACCTCCCGCAATGCTGTTAATGAGCGCGCTGAAGTGTAAGCGTCTGCCAAAACAATGCATGCATCGATCAGCCTTCACAGGCGCCGGCCGGTGCAGAGTGAAAGCCGAATGAATGCCCTACTCGGAGCGTAACACCTCGATTGGGTTCACACTGTCGCACGCCGTGCTGGCACAGAGCTGGCCGCCAACGCCGACGCGCACATGCCAGCGCCGGCTGCCGTCAGCGTGGATTAACAAAGCCAACAACGAACTCAAGCTGAGGCAAAATCACCGAACTGCGCGGCCAGATTTAACCTTCCGAGAGATTTGTATATCCGAAGCATAAGAAGCATCCCGTATCGGTTTTTGTCTACCCACAGGTCTCCTGTGCTTTGCTAGGATATTACAGACGAGGGAGGTTCACCATGGGAGTATTAGCGTGTCGATGGGGAGCGCTCGCGGCGTTCGGGCTATTGTCCATGCTGCCCCAGGCTGTGAGCGCCGCGGAACCGTGCAAGCTGTTGACTGTGCAGGAGATCGCGCAGGTGCTCGGTAACTCGGTTTCACCCATGCCGCTCGGTACCACTGGCTGCATGTGGAAGGGAAGCCCGCAGGGAGTGAGCATCGCGCTGCGCGATGCTTCGATCTGGGCACGAACCATAGCGCCCGGCCCCGGCATCACCAAGAGGGATGTCAGCGGAATCGGCGATGCGGCGCAGTTTTCGGGCGTGCAAGATACCTGGACGCTGTCGGTGAAGCAGGGGAACAATGTCATCGTCCTGACGGTTCACAACGCGAAGAGTCCCGATCAGCAGCGTTCGTCGGAGGAGTCGCTCGCCCGGCTCGCTCTCCGTCGCCTTTAGGTTCTCGCTTGCAGTGCCCCGTCAGCCTGCCCGGTAACCGTGCGTTTCTTAGTGGTTCCAGCTTTTACGGCAATTACTATTTGAGTATTAACGACTTCTTAGCTACCGGGTAGCCGGCCAACCGACCAGAGCAATCGTTTTCGGAGCACTGTTCCCAAGGTCATTCAGCGATTTAGCCAAGAAATTCAGCATCTAGGGTTATGTACATGTGCTCCGTTTGCAGATATTCTCCGCGTTCCGGTAGTGGGCTACATTGAGAAAATGATGGTGATTATTTGTTTGTACCAAAAATGAATAGGAGCAACGCTAACGAAGCGATGCTCGATACGATTCCGATGATTCGGCTTCTTTCTTGGCCGAAACACGAGAAGGTCAGAGTTATCACTGAGCAAAGAGCGGCGGCGATAAAAATATCAACGAATATGCCAGCACGATTTTCAAAATACTGACCCACAGCCCATGTTCTAAAGCTTGCTTCGAGAAGGCAGATAGCAACTCCCACAATGGCAAGCACTGTTACTGCTCCCGTCGCGCCAAGAGAGCCAGCTTTTGTCCGTAAATCACTCCTTGTCACGCCGCCCTTTCCGCTTCCTGATCATAGGACTCCCAAAGGTCTACGAGGTCTGAGACTTCCCAAAAGCCGATCCGCAACGCCAGCAGCCATTGCCGGACTCATGCGCAGGGTACGGTGAATCTTGATGAAGTTGTATGCGAAGTAGTTTAGCGCAACAGCGGCAGCATGGTTTTGGACCTTGCGGCTGAATCCGTTGGAAAGGCGGGTATAGCGACGCATGTTCGTGCGCACCGTCCAGTTCTGGCGTTCCGCAAAGCTCGCGTTCCGGGCGGTTGACCGGCAACTCGGCAGTTACCAGTTGATCAACAGGGCGGCACACCGGCGGGGCTGGTGCTTTCTTCGTTGCCGTTTTGCTTTCTTTGGCAGCGTTACGGCGCTCTGGCTGGCCTCCTTGACTCCACCGAAAACGCACATCTCACCCCGAAAAGCCATGCGTCAAGTGCCGCAATCGTTGTGTATTCTGCTATTTAGGGCTCCTCGCCGAAATAAGTCCTCGAATGTCGGCATATCGGAAGTATTCTGCTGGGTGACGAGGACCTGAACGCGGCTTCTGCCGGGGTTGAAACCCCGACCTGCCCGCCGCGTACACGATATTTCAAATTGGGGTGGGCGGGTCTGTGGCGGGGTTAAAACCTCGACCTGCCGCTCCGGGCCTGCCAGGTGGCTGATTGAGGGCATGGGTTTCCCACCCTTTCCGCAGAAAGAAACGGAAAGGATGGGGCACGGGGTTTTTGGGGCGGGGTGGGTTTTAAAGCGGCTTGGTCGCGCTGGTTGGTTCAAAATCGAGATGTGGGCCGCCCGCCCCTAGTAGACGCCGTGCTCATTCAGCCACGTGCCATACTGCTGGTCCAGGCCCTCGACGTGGCCGACGAACCAGTCGTGCAGGAAGCAGAGCAAATCGCCCCGGTGCACGGCCTCGCCGCGTTGCAGCCGGCGAACGGACTCCTGGAGTTGCGCCAGCAGACGCTGATGCTCGGCACGGTGCCCGGCCAGGCCGGGAAAGCCATGCTGCTCCAAAAGCTGCTCCTCGCTCCAGAAGTGCATGCGCGTGAACTCGATAAGCTTCTTCAGCAGTTCGTCCGCCGCCGCCGGCCTGGCGCCGCCCACCAGCAGCAAGCGAAGCTCGTTCATGGTGTCCATCATGATGGCGTGCTGATCGTCCATGGCCTGCACGCCCACGTTGCAGGCGCGGCTCCAGGGGAGAAGAAGAGTCACAGGGTCCTCCGCAAATCACTCCGGTTGTCTGCGAAGGGCGTGCTCACCGCGCGAGTCGCGGGCATGGGTGCGCAAAAGAGTCGCTTCAACAGAGGTTCCTCCGTTCTGAACCGCTGCACGGCAGTGAATTCTACTCCTCCTTTGTGGCGCCGGGCTGTGACGGAGGGTAAATTGCACCTCGCGGCAAAACCAGGGATGCTATGTGCTGTTCAGCTTCGTTCAGGGTTGCCGCTCGCTCCGCCGCAGGGGCGGTTGGCGATTTTGCAGGGGAAGACGGCGATTCGGGAGCGGTTGACGGGCGGGTAAACAGCCCGGCCAAGGAGGCTGTAAAGGGTGGAGCTATCCCACCCTGGCGACAAAAATCCGCCGCGACGCATCGCGAGGGTGGGGCACCCGGCCCGCGGGAACATTCCGCCCTTCGGCGGTGTCTGCCGCAGTATGGACTTCAACCGGCTGCAGTCCTTGATTGCCGCACCACTGGCAAGCCTCTTCGTCATTCTGTGTCTGTGCTGGTTCGGCGCACAGAGGCCGAGAGAGCCGGTGGGAATCAACGTTCCCACGCTCAAGATGCGGCGGCACTCAGTGGGTTATGGGTGCGAGGATGACCGCTGGGTGGTGGTCTGGCTGCGGGGCGGGGGGAAGCTTCAGATCAACGAGACGCCGATGGAACGCGAGCAGCTGGCGCCGACGATCAGGTTGATCTTCGAGAACCGCGTTTCGCGCGTTGCCTACTTGATGGCTGATCCGGGGGTGAACGTTGCCGAAGCAGCCTGGGCGCTGGACAGCATCGGGTCGGCAACCTCCGGGATGCACGTGGTCCTTATGACGCCAAACTTCAAGAAGCTCGCAGAGCTGCCAGTTCCAGTCCATATCGTTCCGAACCCGGGCCCGTACATACCGCCTTGCGACTGGGAGTGGGCGGAGAACGGCTATGAGGCGCCGAGCCCAAGTTCGTCACGAAAGGGGTCACAGATCGCCTAAGTGATTCAGAATCAGTTCAGGCTACGGCCGAGTCTGCACTACATTCGCGTTGGAATCGGAGATGTTCGGGCAGGCTGATTCCG
>JBEKZJ010000182.1:0-13956 GCA_049509995.1 Occallatibacter sp.
GCGCACGGAGGACTCGCCGCCGCCACGAATTGCTGGAACAGTGATCTCATGCCTTCCAAATCAAGTGAAAACAACGGCAGGAACAAAGCAAATGCCGCCGTTGGGAATTTTGCAAGAGGCTCTGCCGCTGTACCGGCTGGAAGACATCTTTCAGCGCCAGGGGTTCGAGATCTCGAGGGCCACGCAGTCGGTCTGGTGCGGGGATGTCGCCGATCTGGCCGAACCGCTATACGAACTGATGGCGGAGCGGGTGCGGTCCTCGCATGTGGTGGCCACCGATGACACGATCATGCCCATGTTGAGCAAGGCCGGGGTTCCCGCAGATGGGTCTTTGTCTGTGGGGTGGAAGGCCGGGGTCCCCGCAGATGGGTCTTTGTCTGTGGGGTGGAAGGCCGGGGTCCCCGCAGACGGGTCTTCGTCTGTGGGGCGGAAAGGCAAGACCACCAAAGCGCGGAGGTGGGTCTATGTGGGCGATGACGGTTATCCGTACAACGTCTTCAACTTTACGCTCAACCGGGGCCGCGACGGACCAAAATACTTTCTGAAGGATTATCGTCAAATCCTGCTGGCCGATGCCTACGGCGGTTACGACGGCATCGTGGCCGGCAACGAGATCACGCGCGCCGGATGCCGGGCGCACATGAGAAGAAAGGTGATCGATGCGGAAAAGGCCGCTCCCGAGATGGCGCGGGAAGCGATCGAGTTGGTGCGCGCACTTTACGCAGTAGAAAGGCAAGCCAGGGATCTTTCCGTGATGGCCCGGCTCGAACTGCGCCAGGAAGAATCGGCGCCGGTGTTGGCGCAACTGCGAAAGAGGCTCCTCGAGTGGAAAGAGCAGTTGTTGCCCAAGCATCCGATGGCCGAAGCGGTGAATTACGCCCTGGGCCAGTGGACCGAGCTGAACGTGTTCTGCTCTGATGGCGCGGTCGCTATCGACAACAATGTATCGGAGCGCGAGATGAAGCGCATCGTTCTCAACCGCAAGAACAGTCTGTTCGTCGGCAATCCGCGTGGCAGCAGAACGGCGGCGATCCTGGCCAGCCTGACCAGCACCTGCCGCCGGCACGATTTGGACCCGCAACTGTATCTCACGCAACTGCTGACGAATCTATCGCAGGTTCGCAGAAGCGAACTGCCCAACTGGCTCCCGAACCAGTGGAAGCAGCGTCAGGCGGCACGCCTGAGCAACCTCAAGAGCTCTGCCACCATGCCTTCGTAGCACCTGTACTTCACATAACGCTCACGACCTTCCGCCGGGACCGATTATCGAATTCGCGAAACGGCGGCAAGTTGGAGTCGTTGGCGACCCGAACCCAAGTTCCGACCCAACTTTCGATTGCTATGAACGTCTTTACAGGTACTTACAAGTGCCTGGCGGTTCCCGTACCCACTTGTAAATTGTTGAATGCACTGTTGCGGCCGTCATGGCATGGAAGAGGTCGCCGGTTCGATCCCGACCAGGTCCACCAACCGTTTCTTGTCAGCCGCCTCCGGGCGGTTTTCGTCTTTGGTGTGCCCTTCGTATCGTCCCATTCGAAAAGACCTGTGCGCCGCTGCTCACCTGAACTTTTTGCCATCTTTCACGCGTACCGAGCCATCGCAAGGTCCACGATCTCCCCGATCATTTGGGTATAGGAGAGGCCGGATTTCTTCGCGGCCATGGCAAATTCCTGTCCGCTGGAGAGCCATGGGTTCGGATTCGCTTCGATGACATAAACCTCGCCCTCGCTCGATACGCGCATGTCAATGCGGCCGTAATCGCGAAGCTTGACGGCGCGATAGGCCTTGATCGCGATCTCGGTGAGCTTGGTTACGGTTTCTTCATCGAGGTCTTCGGCGATCACCGATTTCGTCAGCTTATAGGCTTCCGTGTCTTTCTCGAATTTCACATCCTGGCTGGCGATCTTGGGCATGCCCTTCGGAAGCTTCGAAAAATCAAGTTCCACAAGCGGAAGTGCATGTGCGTTCTCGTCACTGCCGAGGATGGAGGCGTAGATCTCGCGTCCTTCGATGTACTCCTCGATCAACGCAGGAGAATCAAATTCCGTCTGTATATAGGAGACGCGCTCCATCAACTCCTTCACGCTGGTAACAACGGCAGCGGCATCGATGCCGATGGATCCATCTTCGGAGGTGGGTTTCACGATGAGTGGGAACGAGATGTCTTGTGCGTGGTCGATGGTGCCGCGATAGGCGGTCGCGAAGTAGGGCGACTGGATCCCGTAAAAAGCGAACATCTTCTTGGCGATCGATTTGTCCTGCGCAAGAATGTGCGCGTACGGTCCCGCGCCGGTGTAGGGGATATCGAGCAAATCCAGGAATGCAGTGACGTGCATCTCCTTGGTGTCATCGCCCGCATAGGATTCCGTGAGGTTGAAAATGAGATCGGCGCCACATTTGGCGAGTCCGAGCAGGGATCGCGGGCGGCCGTCGAGAACGTAATACGACGGCTCATGACCGAGCTTCTCCAAGGCTTCGAAGATCTCTTCGCGGTCGTGCTTTACCGGCTTCTTCTTGCGTTTCTCTTGCCCCTTGCGCTTGCGCGGTGCAGGAACTTCTTCCTGCACTTCAGCAGGTTCTTCTTCCCACAAGTCGTACAGCACGGTGACTTTCAACTTCGTTCCAGTCATGCGGCCTCCAATCGGAGTGACGGCAACTGCCGGCACGCCTCAGGGATGAATGAACTTCCCACGGATCAGGTAATTCATTGAGAGTGCGGTTGTGTACGCCGTGAACTCCGTGAGGTACTCGGACTCGCGTAGAACGTCCACGCGCAGACTTAGTTCCTCAACACGCTTGCAGATGGCTTCCACCAGTCGCTTGACGATCGGACGTTGCACGCCGCTCCAATACGCGACCTTGTCGACAATGGGCTTGCGATGCTGACGCAACATCTCCTGGGCGGGTCGCACGCCCTTACGTCGCTTGGGGGAGATATTGAAGATGTCCGCCAGGTCGGCATCCAGCGCGAGTTCCTGCAACGGAATCTCCTCCGGCAGGCTGAGACCATAGAACTCGCCGACCGTCGATTCCATCTCATCGACGGTGATGTCGGTGCGGCCGCGACGCCGGATGGGTTCGACATCTTCGACTTTTCGCGCCATGCGATCGACGTATTGGAGCTTGGCCAGCGCGTCCCAACCTTGGTAGCGCTTTCGCCATTGCGAGCGAGGCGTGAGCCAGACCGCAAACGTTTCTGCAAAATCTTCATCCGGATGCTTCTGCGCGTACCACCCGGCCATGTGGCGAACAAACCTGCGCGAGAACGGTATGGGACGGTAATTATCGCGATATGTGCGGCGAAACGGACCGAAGAGATCGCGCCACTCAGCCGACTTGTATAGCTGGTACGCGTAATTGAATGCGTGTCCGGCCTCATGACGCATGTATATCATGATCTCGCGAGCGTCTTCCAGGTCGTTCATATCGCGCTCAAGCTGTGCCAGGTCCGGGTTGGCCAGATAGAACGGAATGCCGATGACGGGCTCGCCAGAGGGACATCCCCATTCATCGGTGAGATAACAAAGCGGACGGAACTTGTGGATGCCCTTGGCTTCCAGTTCGCGATAAAGCTGCTGAACGAATCGTTCGAGCGGAGAACCCTCGAGTTTGAGCCCGAGTTCGCGAATGGGCTTGGCGAGTATCTCCTGGAATTCCGTTCGGGTTTTCTCCAAATTGCGCACTGGGCTATCCGAATTCTATACTACGGGACCAGATTTGGCACGGCAAGGCGTATCGCTTATGCACATAGTATTGTAGTTCCGGACCCGGTAGGGACGCTCCTCGCTGAGCGCCCCCCGGACAGATCCGTAGCCGTACCGGCCGAGATGAGAAATGAGATTCTTTGCTTCACGCGCAGGAGTCTTCCCAGTCCCCAACCCAAGAGCAAGGCCATGCTGATACTGGCAGCGGTATAGATGGACCCGGGGCGGCCCGTTTGAAGGACCTGCTGCAAATCCATGCCGAATCCAAGGCCAACTACGGACGCCTGGAGGAGGAGTTTGGATAACTTCTTTGCATCAACATGAAAGGGATGAACGAAAGAGAACGCGTAGATGAGACCACCGGCCAATGCAATGGGTGGCGACACGAGACCGCTGGCGGCAAGAATCAATCCGATGAAGAATATATTCTTGGACAAGTTGCTTGGGTAGCTCCGTCCGGTTAGGTGTTCGATGTAATTGATGGTGGCCACCCGCTTGCGCGCCCGATCCATCGATGCTGTCATGCGTGGAGGGCGGTTATCTCCTTCGTGGTCAGCTCAATCGCAATCTCCGGCGGCGTCAAGAGCGTATTGTGAACCAGGCAGTGATGCACGGAGCGCATCAGGCCCTCCGTCTGTTCTTCCGTGAGTGAGACGGGACACAAAACATTCACGCGGAAGTTGCCAACGCGGGCAGGCTGTTTCAACTTTTCGGCGGTCACTGTGACCTCCACGCCTGTCTCCGCGAGATTGCGGGTCCTCAAATACTGCACGGCGTAGAAGGCCGCGCAAGATCCCAACGACGCGAGCAGCAATTCCGGAGGCGTCAAGCCGGAGTCTTCCCCGCCATTTTCTGCGGGCTGATCGCAGAGAATCGAGTGCGACCGCGAGTGAATGGCGAATTTGACATGGTCGAGATGAGTAATCTTCACTTCCATCGTGTTTCTCCTCTTCATTAGAAGAAAGGCACAAAAGGAGCGCTTCGTTACAAGATCGCGGATGTTTATGTTGCGGTCGGCATCATCACCATGCGCACGTATTCCCGCGTAAGGATGGCGCGCAATCGAGGCGCGACAGCCGAGTCGCAGGGGATTTCCATGGATCGGCAGCGATCGATGGCGGCGCGCAGGTCGCGTAGAAACGACACGCAGGACGGGCATGCTTCGATATGTCCGCGCATCTGTTCGCAGGTAAGAGGTTCCACCCTGTTGTCCAGATATTCTGAGAGATTGGCGAACAAATCGCGGCATTCAGATGGACGTTGCCCAGCTTTGGCCCTGGCCTCCTTGGGCTTCCTGGTGAAGGGTCCGGCATTCTTCGGTTGCTCAGGGGTGCCCCTGAGGATTTGGCTCATCTCCTTGCGCACGCTTAGACGTGCCCGGTGAAGCCGAATCCGAACCGTTCCCTGCTGAAGAGAGAGAACCTGCGCAACCTGCTCGGTGGTCAACTCTTCCATATCGTGGAGTACGAGAACGATGCGCAAAGTCGCTGGGATGCGCAGGATCGCCTGATGCAGCAGATGGTGCTGCTCGGCGGCGAGGAGGTTGCTTTCCGGTCCCGCCGCGGCATCCTCAAGCAATCTCCCCAATTCCTTATCGTCCGGCATCAACTCGTCGAGCGAGAGGATGTTTGCCGGGGCATTTGCGGGCTTGCGGCGCATGCGCCAGCAGCGGTTTCTGGTGACGGTGTAAAGCCAGACTGCCATCTGCTGCGGGGTGTGGATCTTCGCCAAGTGCCCGAGGGAACGGGAGAGCACCTCCTGCATGGTGTCTTCCGCATCTTCCGGATGCCCGCAGACCTTCATGCTGAAGGAATAGACCGTATTCTGCAGCAAACCGATCGCCTCTTCGACAGCTTCCGGAGTGTTGCGGCGCAAGAGGTCTGTGGCTCGGATCAGTTCAGGTCGCATTGCATGGTGTCGTCGTGTGCAAGACCAGTATATTCTCCTGTGTGCATGGAAAGAGCCCGGCTCTCACCGGAGACTCTTCGATCCACCGGGGAGAGGATTCAGCAAGGATTTCGCTGCGCACAGGGAAACGCGATGGTGTTCGCTTTCAAAGCTGTCTCGATCATCTGAAGGCAGATTGGAGATACCTTCTTTAGCCAATCTCGCTCTTCGCCGCTTTCCGGTTTGGAGTCAGCGGCTAGCCATGCGCGCACCAAGGCAAGTGCGAGCCCCATCTCGGCGCCAGGACGTCTTTCCTCCAACCGAAACATCTGGCGGTAGACCTCATCTTTGAGCTGTCCGCCTTGATTTCGACATGGCTTGTTCGACCTGACTACTGCTTTCCGCGGCGTCATGGCTGCATTACTCCTTCTCACTTGGCAATGCCACAGCCGGCATCCTTCAGGCCCATGGCGCGCAGGATGTTCATGGCCGGACACCAGTTTGTGAATGCCGACTGCAACAGGTTGACCCCGACGAAAACCGTCAGCCAGAGCCAGTAAAGGGAAAAGAAATGTGCAAGAGAAAGCGACAACAGCACCATGACGCCTGCCATCAGGCGCACACCGCGTTCGACCGTCATAGGGAATCTCCTTGTTCGGTTTCAGGCTGAAGTTTGGGCCCCGATTGGCGGCCGGAGTGAACCATGTAATAAAGCACCGGAATGGTCGGCCACGAAAGGAATGTCGATGCCACCGCCCCGGCAATCAGCGATAATGCAAGCCCCTGAAAGATGGGGTCGGTAAGAATCACGCTTGCGCCGACGACAACTGCTGCTGCCGTCAACAGCATGGGGCGGAACCGAGTTGCGCCGGCATCGATCACCGCCTCGGCCAGGGGCATTCCCTGACGGATGCGAAGCTCGATGAAGTCGACGAGGATGATCGAGTTGCGGACGATGATGCCGGCGCCGGCAATGAAGCCGATCATCGAGGTTGCCGTGAAGAAGGCACCCAGCATCGCGTGAGCAGGCATGATGCCGACCAGGGTAAGCGGGATGGGAGCCATGATGATCAGCGGAACAATGAAGGAGCGGAACCAGCCCACCACAAGGACGTAGATGAGCACCAGCACCGCGGCAAACGCCAGGCCCATGTCGCGGAAGACTTCAATGGTGATATGCCATTCGCCATCCCACTTCATCGAGTAGTGGTCTGTGGACTCCGGCATCGACGCGTTATAACGGGTCAACGTGTATCCGGCCGGAAGCGTGAGGTGGTCGAGGTCCTTGTTCATCTTCAGGATGGCGTAGACCGGGCTTTCCACCGCCCCAGCCACGTCCCCCGTGACATAAACCACTCGTCGCAGATTCTTGTGATAGATGCTGCGCTCGATCGTCTTGTGTTCGACGATGACCAACTCGCGCAACGACACCATGCCGCCGTCGGCGCCGGGCAGACGGATATTCTCCAACCCCTGCTCGGACGACCGATCCGCGCGGTCAAGCTCGACGATTGCAGGCACGGGCTCCCGTGCCGTCTGATCGTGCATCAGACCGACCTGTGTTTCCGAAATGGCAAGGGCCAGAGCATGGGCCACGTCAGAGACCGCGATGCCATGCTGCGCCGCCTTGACCTCATCCACACGCATCACAAGTCTGGGCTCCGGGTCCTCGACGTACCAGTCCGTGTCAACTACCCCCAGCGTGTGCTGAAAGATGGTCTTGATCTGTTGGGCAACCTGGGTCTGACCAGCGAGGTCTGGACCGTAAACCTCGGCCACCAAAGTTTGCACCACCGGCGGCCCCGGCGGCACTTCGCTGACTTGGATTCGCGCGCCATACGCGTTGCCGACCGCGTCGAGCAGAGGACGAAGCCGCTTGGCAATGGCATGGCTCTGCACGCTGCGTTGCTTGGCTGGCAGCAGGTTCACCTGAATGTCGGCCTGGTTCGGCTGGCGGCGCATGTAGTAGTGGCGCACCAGCCCGTTGAAGTTATAGGGTCCCGACGTTCCCGTGTAAGTCTGGTAGTTCAGCACGTTCGGTTGCCGCGCAAGCTCATCACCAAGCGCCTGTGCAACACGCGCAGTCTGTTCCAACGGCGTACCGTCGGGCATATTGATGACCACCTGCAGTTCGCTCTTGTTGTCGAACGGCAGCATCTTCACGCGCACCAGTCCCATAGGCACCAGCGCCACCGAGACCAGAAGCAATACTGCCACTCCGATGAAGAACAGAATGCGATTGCGCGGGGATTGGATCAGAGGTGTCATGATGCGGCGATAGAGTCTGGTCCGCCAGTTTTCAGTCTCCGGCTCCAGCAGTTTGGCCCCTTCAAGATGCCGGCCAACAAGGCGGAGGGCCGCCCAGGGCGAAACGACAAAGGCAACCAGCAGCGAGAAGAGCATGGCCGCTGATGCGCCAACGGGGATGGGCCGCATGTAGGGCCCCATCAGGCCGCGGACAAAGGCCATGGGCAGTACCGCCGCGATCACGGCGAAGGTGGCCAGAATGGTGGGGTTTCCCACCTCGGCAACTGCTTCGACCGCGACTTCACTCATCGGCCGGCCATGATTCTCCGGCAACCGGAAGTGGCGCACCATGTTTTCGACCACGACAATGGCATCATCCACAAGAATGCCGATCGAGAAAATCAAAGCAAACAGCGTGACGCGGTTGATGGTGTAGCCGAGGAAGTAGAAGACCGACATGGTGAGCGCGAGCGTGACCGGAATAGCCAGCAGTACCACACCCGACTCGCGCCAGCCGAGGAAGAGCGCGACGAGAAGAGTGACGGACAAGGTCGCCAGCAACAGGTGCTCCAGCAATTCGTCGGACTTGTTCTTGGCCGTCTCGCCGTAATTCCGCGTGGTGGTCACGGTCACGTCGTTGGGTATGGTCACGCCCTGCATCTCATGCACGCGCTTGAGCACGGCATTCGAGATATCGGTTGCGTTGGTCCCCTTGCGCTTGGCCACGGTGATCGTCACCGCCGGATATTGGCGCGCTGTCTGCGACGCTGTGTTGCCTGAGTTCGTCGTGCCGTAGACTACATAATTTGCCGGGTCCGCGGCGCCATCGACAATCTTGTCGGCGACGTCGCGCAGGTACACCGGATGCCCGCGAACCACGCCCACCACTACGGCTTCCAAATCCTCGCGCCGGGTGAAGAGGTTACCGGCGTCGACGCGGACCTCCTGGTTGTTATCAGAGAAGTTTCCTGCCTGCACGCTTGCATTTGCGGCTTGCAAATGTCCGACGATTGCTATCGGCGATAGGCCGTAGGCACTCAGCTTTTCCGTACTCAGCACAACGCGCATGGTGCGTGGAAGGCCGCCGATGATCGTCGTTTCAGATACATCGGAAATCTGCGCAATGTTGTGTTGCATTTCGTCCGCGATGGCGCGCAATTGATAGCCGTTATAGTGCTCGCCCCACAACGTCATGGCCAGGATTGGCACATCGTCAATAGAGCGGGCCTTGATCAGCGGCTGTGATACTCCGGGCGGCATGCGATCGAAATTTGAGTAAAGCTTGCTATAGACCTTGATCAGCGCGTCTTCCTGCGGCGTGCCGACAAGAAAGCGCACAATCACCAGGCTTTGGCCCGGCGCCGACGTCGAGTACACATATTCGACACCGGAGATCTGATGCACCAGGTTCTCGATAGGCAGCGTGACGCGTTCTTCCACCTCGGCCGGGGATGCGCCCGGCATCACAGTGGCGATGTCCAGCATCGGAACGAGAATCTGTGGCTCTTCTTCACGGGGGATAATAGTGACCGCGAAGATTCCGATGGCCAGCGACGCGGCAATGAAGAGCGGCGTCAGCTTGGAGTTGAGAAATGAATGTGCCAGTCGCCCCGCGATTCCAAGATCTTGCGTCATGGCTGGACCTCAATGCGCTTGCCTGCGAGGTCCCGGTCGGAAGGTACGTCAACGAGCTTTTCGTCTGCGGAAACGCCGGACAGTACTTCGACGAAATTGCCTTGTGCCGCGCCCAGAGTGATGTAGCGAAGTTGTGCAATCCCCTGACCGTCGAGAACATACACACAGTTGAGCGAACCGCGCGAGACGACTGCGGAGCGCGGAATGAGTATCGCCTGCCTTGCTCCATTGGCAAACTCGGCCGTTCCATACATGCCCGCGCGCGTCTGGCTAGAGGAAGGCAAGTCGATCTTGACGAGAAAGCTGTGACTCGATGGATCGGCTGCCGGGACGATCTCGGCCACTGTCCCCGCCAGGTTCATCGATGATCCGCCATCGATTGTCACCTGTACCTTCATTCCCTTATGAATCGCGCCAATTGCCGACTCATCCACCGTGGCGCCAAGTTGCAACGCTCCAGCCTGATCCTCCTGGAGCAACGGCACGCCCGGCGCGGCCATCGTCCCCGGGTCGGCCATCCGCGCCGTCACTACGCCTGCGAAGGGCGCAACCAGTCGCGTATAGCTCATCATCGTGCGCGCCCCGCTCTCCTGGGCTCGCGCGGCGTCTGTTTGCGCGCGCACTGCCTCAAGATTCGCCGCTGCCGCCTCGGCCCGTCGCGATACTTCATCCATCTCCTGCGGGCTTACACTCTTCTCGGACTCAAGCTGCTTGTAGCGGTCCAGTGTGCTCGCCGCCAACGCGTTCTGCGCCGCCTTCACTCCCGCCTGTGCCTGCTCCACCGACGCGCGCAAAGCCGCATCGTCGAGCACAACCAGGGTTTGTCCGGCCCGAACGCTGTCTCCTTCGCGCACCAGCACCTGCTGGATGCGACCCATCACCTGAGCCGATACCACCGCGGTTTCCCTGGCATGAACAGTGCCCGTGGATCGGAGGTTCACAGGAACCTGTTGCTCCTGGCTTTCCACAACCCGCGCCTGCATGGTTTGTACGGTCCGTGGCGTTGCGGCAGGTTCACCGCCATGGCAGCCGGCGATCATCGCCGCGGAAGCGGCAAGCAAACTTGCCCACATGACTTTCTTCATTGCAATTCCTCCGCAGCATCGGGGGTCAGAGTCCCGGTCGCGTATAAAAGTTCGACATAGGCCAAAGCATTGCCGCCAAAGCATTGCCGTACACGGCATGCCAGTAATTGGATTGGCTCTGCCGCTCGGCGTCCTCAGCCCTAAGCAGATCGGTAATGGTGGCAAGTCCCGCGTCGTAGCGGTTCTTCAGAATGCGCAGACTCTCCGCCGATTGATCCATTGCAGCCCGCGCCGTCTCTTGCTGCAGTGCCGCTGTCTGGCGGTGAATGTGCGCCTGGCTCACATCGAGCCGCAGATGCTGCTGCGTGGCAGCCACTTGCGCGTCGATCTTCTGTTTCGCTGCGCTCTCCCGTGCCAGCTGTGCGCGCTTGCCGACAGGCAGAATGTCCACGCTGATTTGGACGCCGGCCACCCAGTTGTTGCCGCCCAAGCCACCAAAAGACGTGCGGTCTTCTTCCCAGTTTCCGTATGCGCTCACGCGTGGACCGAAGTCAGACTTTGCCACTCCCACGGCGGACGCCTGCGCCAATTGCGCCTGTCCCAACGCTGTCAGGTCAGGACGCGTCTTTGCGGCCGTCGCCATCTCCTCTTCCAGCGCGCCCCGCGGAAATGCATGCGGCTCAATCGGCTTCAACTCGCTCGCCTTCAGATCCGGGGCGCCCATCGCTTCGCGCAATGCCGCCCACGCCAGTTCCAGGTCGCCCTGGGCCGCAATCAGCTCCTCTTTGTGCGCAGCCACATTTACCTCGGCCGACATCAGGTCCGACTCCACCGCGAGGCCGGCCTTCACGTGCTCATCCACAGAGTTCAGCAGTGCCGCGGCGGTTTCCTGCTCATGCTGGGCGACATCGATCTCCCGCTGTGCGTACAGAACCTGCTGGTAAGCCACAACAACGCGGAAGACAATTTGCTGGTCCACCGACCTGGAGGTCGAGGAGGCGCTTTCCCTGAGGAAATCGGCGCGGTGGATTTCCTTTTGCGTCTTGAAGGAGTCGAACGCCATCCACTGCCCCGAGAAGCGCGTAGAGAAGTTCCCTATGGGCTGCGGAAGGTTCAGCGCGTTCAGCGCAAAATCATTCTGCGTAAACTGTCGCTGACGCAATCGGGTGCCGAAGGCATAAACCGGGTCGTTTCCACGTGAGATATCTTCGGTAAAGCCGAGTTGCGGCAGAAGTTGCGTGCGCGCCATGGTGGCAGACGACGTGGCATCCTGGATGTCGGCGTGGGCAATCGCAGCCTCAGGGCTTTGCCTCAGAGCCTGATTGATTGCCTGTCGCAACGTGAGCGATTCTTGTGCCGTGGCGGCCAATCCCCCCATACAGAGCAGAAGAGAAAGGCGCAGACCTCGATAAAGGCGTGCACTCATTGAGCGAAATGTCCGTGGCTTATGCATTCATATGAATAAAGCCACGGAACGGGGAATTCGTTACAAGTGACGTAATAGGAAATCGACCGATGGCTGCAGGGCCATGCCGAATCAGATTCCGAGGCATAGGAACCTCAAACTGTGAAGACGGAGATTTTATGAGTCTGAAGTGATACAAAGCGTCGATTACACTGAGCGAGATAAAATCTGAACGGCAAACGCCGAGCTCGGCGGTTTCATCCCGATGGGAAAGCAGGGCAACTACATCGTCCCGCAGGTGAAAGCACGGGCTCACAAAACGGACGCGCTTGAATATAGGTAAGGTCTATTCAAAAAGTCGTTGCAACTCATTTCATCACTGTCACTTACAGGCATCCTGGCCAGATAGATCCTGAAAAGCGGCCAGTGTGCCGAGAGAGCATGCAAAGTTGTGGGGTGATCACGTTGTGAGACTGAACTGAGCCGGTCCATGAGCGGCCGAGGGCCTTGGTGCCGGTGCAGGAGCACAACTAAAACGGTGACTTAGAACATGAAGGGGACGTCGGGGGAGAGCCACCTCACAACTTTGCATGCTCTCGGAATTACACGCCGCATTGGGAGGTTTTGGCCAATTCTCACCCGAAATGTACTCCAAAAGGGCCAAATCTATGGTCCTTAGAGTAAATCCACGCGGAGTTGCGGCTGGCGGGCCATGGTCCGCCGAAGCTGTCGGCGTGGTTTCAACCCCTTTTTTGCGCCAACTCCGCACCTATCCCGAGTTTACACACTGAACTTGCAGACGGAGCGTCATGATGATACATTGTAGATACCGGAGGTGACATGCAGGGACAAGTATTGAAATGGGGAAATAGCTTGGCTGTGAGGATTCCAAAGGCGGTGGCGGAGGACGCTCATCTTCAGGCCGGGGACGCGCTGGAGATTGCTGTGAACACTGATGGGTTGGTGCAATTGCACCGGGTTGACGGAGTACCCACCCTGGCTCAAATGGTGGCCCAGATCACCCCGGAGAATCGTTACGCAGAGGTGTCGCTCGGACCGGAGATCGGAAGGGAAGTCATCGAATGGTGACACCGTACGTTCCGGATACCGGCGATATAGTTTTCATGGACTTTGATCTCCAGATTGGCCGGGAGCAGGCAAAGCGAAGGCCTGCCCTGGTTCTGACCGATCTGCGTTACAACCGGGCAAGTGGGCTGGCAGTAGTTTGCCCATTGACCACCAAAGTCAAACCGTACCCATTTACCTTGCCTATCACCGTTGGGGGTGTTGAAGGGGCTATACTTGTCGATCAATTGAAGAGCATGGACTGGGCTGGCCGTGGGGCGGTATTCCATTCAAAGGCGCCGGCATTCACGATATCCAAAGTACGGCAGTACATTGCGGTGCTGCTGCAAATCCCAATTAGGTAGTTCGATGAAGCGCCCGCACAATTTCGAAGTGGCGGCCTCCTGGCGAGGCCTCTATCAACGCGGCATTGCCGACCTGATGCTTCGCTTTGCTGTTGCTTAACAAATGGTACTTTTAAGGCCCGAAAAGCAAAGAGACGAGATGATGCTGTTATAACAGCAAACACTGTTGCGTACTAAAGGGTCATTATGAGGATCTCGAAGTGGGGTGGACCCCTCGGCTGAGACAGTCGAATATGACACTGCAAGATTTCACCCTTCAGGTCGCGGTAGGGACGACCATCGCTGATCGCCCCCCGCACAGATCTGTACGTGCGCGTCTACGCATACGGCTCTTCTGAAGGATGGATGGGGTGAGAGCGAACCCAGACTGCGGTCGACTTCACGCACACCGCCAACCGCCGCAACATGCATCTCCCTGCTCAGAGTCAGGAGCATGTGCGCCTGAACGATGTTCTCCTCCAGCTGCGCCCTTCCCTCCCCAACCTCCGCGGAAGGTTTCCCTTCGTTGTTCGGCTGGTTCACAGGTACTACGGCGCAGTCCGACTTCTCCAGCACGTACATGTCCGCCGTACGGTTTATGGCCTTCGCGGACCGGCCTTGATCGAAAGACCAAGGCGTGCTGG
>JBEKZJ010000183.1:0-10157 GCA_049509995.1 Occallatibacter sp.
GGACCTCGATCGCTAACCTCGACCACGGCCATATCGTGCTGATCATCCTGGCGCAATCGGATCTCCACCTTCGTTCCGGCCTCCGTGTAGCGGACCGCGTTGCGGACTACGTTCTCGATGGCGCGGTAGAGCAACTCACGCCGCCCTTCGACTACACACTCGCATTCTGTCTTAAGATCGACCGAGGCATCCCTCTGTTGCGCCTCGTAAGTGGCATCCGGGGTCATTTCTTCGAGCAGCTTTTTCAGTGACACTTTTTCGAACTTGCCCAGGCTCTCTGCCGCTTCCATTGAGGAAAGGGTCAGGAGTTGCCCAATCAACTGATTCAGACGCTCCGTCTCACGCTCGATCCGGTCGAGATGTGTACTCATGGTGGGATCGGCATCTTCCCGGGAAAGCTCGAGCGCCACGCTCAACCTCGCCAGCGGAGAGCGAAGCTCATGCGAAACGTCGCGAAGCAGGAGTTTTTGCGCGTTGACAAGTGACTCAAGCCTCTCCGCCATGTGATTGAATCCGTCTACGAGTGCGTCGAACTCATCCTCCTTGAAGATTCGGCTTCGTCTCCGGCTCTCGCTGACGCGGGCGCTCAGGTTGCCCTGTGCGAGCTGGCGGGTCGCTTCGCGGAGACGGGCAACGGGGCGAGTGAAAACGAGCACGAGGACAAATGTTGTGAGGCCACCGACGGCGATGGCCACGGGCAACTGTGGGGATGCGAAATGATACAAATCCTCGTACCACGTGTGCTGCTCGCGATGAACAGGAACGATGGCGATGAAAAGGTAGCTCTTCCCGCTTGCGGAGGCAACGGGCGCGCTCCACACCGTAACGTTCCCGACCTGGCGAGCCTGAATGGCACCGGTTGATTGAGCCAGGCCAGCAATGTCTGCCGGAGTTTGACCGCAGAGAATCTCCCCGTTTGTATCCGTTAGAGCCAAATCTTCATTGCGCTGCTGCGCATACGCATTAAAGGCAGTGCATCCGCCATTTTCAAATCTGTTGGAGCCCTCGAAAGCATTCGCACTGAGGTTGTTGAAGGCCGGGTCCAACATGAAATTGGGGCGGGGATAGCGGTGCGCGAGGATAAACGCGGTCGAGATGACAAAGATCAGGCTTTGCGCAATCCAGAAGATGATGAAGATCTTGAAGAAAAGGCCGCGCATGTGTGTCAGTCCTCCTGACCGTTGAAATCTCGATCAAGCACCAACTGATAGCCCACGCCGCGAACGGTCTTGACTCGATCTTCGTTTTCTCCGTCTTGGCCTAGCTTTCGCCGCAGCCGGCTGACGTGCATGTCAAGACTGCGATCGAACGGATCGAATGCGCGGCCGAGTACCGCCTGCGATAACTCGTCGCGGCTAACCACCTTGCCGGGCGTGCACATCAGGGCCTCCAGCAGACCGAATTCCACGTCGGTGAGTTCGAGCTTGTTGCCGGCCTTCAGCGCTCTGCGGGCAGCAACGTCCAACTCCAGATCCTGAACGCGAAGCACCGCTGCGGGCGAAGCGGCCCCGCGATCCTGGCGGCGAAGCACGGCACGCATGCGCGCCAGCAATTCGCGAGGATTGAACGGCTTGGGCAGATAGTCGTCTGCGCCGATCTCCAGTCCTACAATGCGGTCGACATCTTCTCCCCGGGCAGTGAGGAGCACGACACTCACGTTCGACTCCGAACGTATGCGCCGGAGCACCTCGAAACCGTCCATGCCGGGCAGCATCACGTCGAGCAGAATCAGGGCCCATGGGCGCTGCCTGGCCGCGGTCAAACCGGTATCCCCTCGGTGCGCCGCTCGCACACGAAAACCATTCTTCGCCAGGTATTCCGTGAGCATTGAGCAGAGCTCAACGTCATCGTCGATCAGTAGAACATCTTCCACGCAACTCTCCGAATATGAATAGGCTACGCCTTGCCGGGACCGAAAACACACGAAAAATGTAACAAATGGTAACGAGGTTTTTACAAATCTTTACATTCCGTTACTCATCGTGACAGCGCACGACTCTGCATTGAGTTCTCCTGAGATTAGTTCATCTGGGGGTGAGTTCCAATGGTCAAGCGTGCTGCTCTGGGTCTGGTTAGTCTGGTCGTACTTCTATGCGTCTTTGCCGCGTACACACCGGTCGTGGCGGAGAGCACAACCGGCGAGGTCCGCGGCACGGTGTCAGACCCGACAGGCGCGGTGGTTCCCGCTGCCAGCGTCGCGCTCATCGGCGAAGACGGCAAGTCAGTAACCACAGTGAGCGGCCGCGACGGCAGCTACCATTTTTCCGCCGTTCAAGCAGGAAAATACTCGCTGACGGTTACAGCCAACGGTTTCGCGCAAGCATCGCTCGATGCCATTGACGTAGCGCCCGGACAGGTCCTGCTGCAAAACGTCGCATTGCAATTGCCCGTGGAGCAGCAGCAGGTCGAGGTAACGGAAGGGGCTCTCGGCGTGAGTACCAGCGCAGACAGCAACACAAGCGCAATCGTCATCAAGGGCAAGGACCTCGATGCGCTCTCTGACGACCCCGACGAGTTGCAGAGCGAGCTCACGGCACTCGCTGGCCCTGCGGCCGGACCCAACGGCGCGCAGATTTACATCGATGGATTCACCGGCGGCCAGTTGCCACCCAAGTCGTCCATACGCGAGATTCGCATTAACCAGAATCCTTTTTCCGCGCACTACGACAAGCTCGGCTACGGTCGCATTGAAATTCTTACCAAGCCTGGAACCGATAAGGTGCACGGCAACGCCATGATCATGGGCAATGACTCGGCATTCAATTCACTGAATCCATTTGTGAGCTCGGAGCCGGCCTATTACACCACCTTTGCGAACGGGAGCATCGGCGGTTCGCTTGGCAATAAGGCGTCGTGGTTCGGCAGCGTCTTCTTCCGGGATAATGCGTCAAATTCCATCATCAACGCAGATCTTCTCGACTCAAATTCGAACGTGTACAACTATTCCGCGGCCGTCGCAAATCCTCAGTCCCGGCTCGACATCAGCCCGCGGTTCGATTTCCAGCTTGGTGAAAAGAACACCCTGACAGCGCGATACATGCTTGATCGCCAGGTGCAGACCAACAGCGGCGCGTCTCAGTTCGCACTCGAAAGCCAAGCATACAATGTGCTGAACTACGAGAACAGCATACAGATCAGCGATGCGCAGGTGCTGAGTCCAACTGCGGTAAATGAGACGCGGTTCCAATATGTTCGCGCGCACAACAGTCAGATCGCGCAGAATACCGATCCCACCGTCACGGTGCAGGGAGCGTTCAGCGGCGGCGGAAGCAATGCCGGCGTAGTACGCGATAACCAGGACCGGTTTGAACTGGAGAACGACACTACGCTAGCCAAGGGTGCTCAGTCGATTGGGTTCGGCGCGCGGTTCCGGCTGACCCGCGACGCCAGCTTTTCCACCTCGGGCTTCAATGGCAATTACATTTACTCGTCGCTCGCAGCATACGCGGCCAAGACGCCGTCGGAATACGACGTGACGGCCGGCAAGGCAAGCTCCAGCGTGGCGCTCTTCGATGCCGGAGCATTCTTCCAGGACGACTTCAAAGTTCGTCCCAACCTCACGCTCAGCTATGGGCTGCGCTACGAGGCACAGAACTGGATCAGCGATCACGATGACTGGGCGCCTCGCGTGTCGCTGGCATGGGCTCCTGCTGGCGGCGGGAGCACGCCGGCGAAGACCGTGTTCCGCGCAGGCTACGGATGGTTCTACGATCGCTTTGGTTCTAGTTACGTCCTCGACTCCATTCGACAAAACGGCGTCAATCAGCAGCAGTTCGTAGTGAAGAACCCCGCATTCTACGAGAATGCGCCGTCGGCAAGCGAGCTTTCATCGCTCAGTTCGGTTGCGCCTACCATCTACAAGGTATCGCCGAACATGAAGGCTTCGCTCAACATGCAGGCGGCCCTTGGCGTCGAGCACCAGTTTGGCAAAGTCGCCACCACGTCTGTCACGTATGTCAACTCGCGTGGGGTTCACCAGTACCTGAGCGACAACGTGAACGCGTACCTGCCTGGAACCTATGACGAGACGACAGGAACCGGCACTCGTCCGAACGGCATTAACGAAAACATCTATCAGTTTCAATCGGGAGGAGTGTACAACCAGAACCAGCTGATGGTGAACTACAACGTGAAAGCAAAGCGAGTTTCGCTGTTCGGCTTCTACATGTTGAACTTCGCCAAGGCCGACACGTCGGGCGCTAGTTACTTTCCATCGAACCAGTTCGATCCTGGAGCCGATTACGGTCGAGCGAACTTCGACGTGCGCAACCGCTTCCTGCTCGGCGGGAACCTTCAAGGTCCGTACGGCATCTCGTTCAGCCCCATGCTTGTGACAAATTCGGGAACGCCTTTCAACATCACCATCGGGCAGGATGTGAATGGCGACAACCAATTCAACGATCGTCCGGGAATTGCGACATCGACAAGCACCGATACGGTGCATACCGGTTACGGCACATTCGACCTCAACCCGTCAGCCAATGAAGCACGCATTCCATACAACTACGGCACCGGGCCCGGCCAGTTCAGCATGAACATGCGAGTGAGCAAATCGTTAGGAATCGGGCCCAAGGTAGAAGGCGCAGCTTCGAGCGGAGGATTCGGAGGACCTGGCGGTCCGCCGCCGGGCGGAGGACCTGGTGGAGGTGGACCTCCGGGAGGCGGCCTTGGCCCGAGTGGTCTCAGCCGCAGCGGTGGTCCGCCGCGGATTGACCAGGCTGCGTCGCGGCGTTACTCACTGACCTTCGCGGCGATGACGCGGAACGTATTCAACAATGTGAACCTCGCGCCACCGGTCAGCGTGCTTGAGTCGCCGCTCTTCGGCAAATCCAACGCGCTCGCAGGAGGATTCTTCTCTTCGTCCGCTGCGAACCGGAGCATCGATTTGCAGATGACGTTCAACTTTTGATTGTGCCGCCGACTTATGATTAGGTTCAAGGACTTGAACTTGCCAAATCGATATGCTCCCGCACACCTATCGTTGTCCAACTATGTTAGATCGCCGACCGCGCATGTTGAAGAGACAGGTGTGTGTTGGTGGGTGAGCGTGTTGCGATGTTGAATCAATCGTTCCCCTGGCTTGCATCAGCGTGGTGTAAGCCAATGGGATTGTGACGTGAAGTAGTATTCTCACCAATCAGTCAGGCAAATCATCAGATGAAAAAACTATTCATTGCTTCTTTGCTCGTTTGTGCCGGAACAGGGCTGGCGCAACGAGCCAATGCCGGGGGGGCGAAAGAGCTTGCTGCCGTCAAGCCGCTAATCAGCTGCGAACAGCTTACTCAAGCAGACCTGAGCAACATCGTGGACTCGCCGGTGGTGATTCAATCAGCAAGTGTTCTTGATACGACGAAAGGGAAGTACTGCAAGGTTACGGGAACCATCAAGCCCGCAGTCAACTTCGAGGTCGATCTGCCCATGGAGCACTGGACCCAGCGCTACCTGGAGGCCGGTTGCGGCGGCATGTGCGGCAACGTGCGGGCAAACATTGGAAACGCCGGCTCCTGCATTCCGGCGCTGAACGGTGAATTCGTAGTGGCTGCCGACGACATGGGCCACTCGGGTGGGATGGGCGGGCCCGGCGGCGGCGGCGCGATGGGCTCTTTTGGTGCCGATCCCGACGCGCGCATCGACTTCGCCTACCGTGCCAATCACGAGACAACGCTGGCGGCCAAGGCGCTGATCAAAGTCTTTTACGGTCAGCCCCAGAAGTACGCCTATTTCGTGGGCTGCTCGGACGGTGGGCGCGAGGCTCTGGCGGAGGCCGAGCGCTATCCGAATGATTTCGATGGCATCTCGGCCGGCGCGCCGGTGCTCCTCATCAGCCTGCACAACTCGTTCTTCCACGGATGGGAAGGAGTGGTCAACAAGCGAGCTGACGGCGCTCCCATCCTTCTCCGCAGCCGGATCAACATTGTGCATGATGCGGTTCTGGCGCACTGCCCCACACTTTCAGGCGTCCAGGACGGTCTGCTTGAAGATCCTCTTGGCTGCAAGTTCGATCCCGCCTGGGTGCAGTGCGCGGCGGCCGCCACCGACACGTCCAAGTGCCTGACGGCCGAGGAAACAGCCGTTGTGAAGAAGTACTATGACGGTCCATACGATGCGCAAGGGCACCATTTCACGATCAGCGGTTATGCACTTGGCTCTGAGCTCCAATGGGGCCTGCCGAACAGCGCCACGAGCGCCCAGCGTGGCCCCGATGGCAGCATGGAAACTGGGAACATCAAGTACCTGCTGATGCCCAACGTGCTCTCGGACGATGAACTCGCCAAGTTCACGTTTGACCAGGAGTGGTTCCAGAAGATCAACGAGGTAGGAGCGCCTCTTTACAACGCCGGGAACACCAACCTGCGCCCCTTTGAAGAGCACGGCGGAAAGCTGATTGTCTGGCATGGCCTGACCGATGACTCGGTGCCGCCGGCCATGTCTGTGGCTTTCTACCAGGGCGTCCAGAAGCAACTGGGCGACAAGCTGACCGACTCGTTTATGCGCCTCTTCCTGATCCCCGGCGTCGGCCACTGCGGCGGAGGCCAGGGCTTCCCGCAGATTGATGTCCTGAGCCCGCTGATGGCCTGGACCGAGATGAAGCAGGCGCCGCAAATGATTCTCGCTGGCAAGACGGCGAGCCCGCAGATGGGGATTGGCGGTCCCGGCGGACCGGGTGGCCCCCCGATGGGTCCCGGCGGTCCCGGCCAGGTAACCACGCCCTACGCGCAGCCCGCTCAACCCACCGTTGCCACGCGCCCGGTCTATCCGTACCCGCTTGTTGCCAAGTACAAGGGCACAGGCGACACCAAGGACGCTCAAAACTACGCGCCCGTTAAGGTACCCGAGACGCTGCCTTTGGTGTTTGACACTGAAGCGACCCTGTTGATCGGCCCGGACAATCAGAAGTTTTACCATGTCGAAAACGGAGTGGTGATCGCAGACCCCAAGAAGTAAGTCTGCCTCATGGTGCTGTTTATGCACGACGCAAGCGTCAACAGCACGGAGCACGACAGGACTCTCATTCAGGGTCTTGGCGCCGTGGTGTGGGCAAGCCCCGAGGATCAGGCAAAACACCCGGCCTTTGTGCTGGCGCCCCAAATCAACTCCGTCATTGTCACCGACGACTCCAAAGCGTTCCACTTGTTGGATACTATCGTGCGTCTGCTGAATTCTGTTGCGAACCAATACAGCATCGACAAGAACCGCATTTACACAACCGGACAATCGGCGGGATGCATGTCCTCGCTCGCCATCAACATCAAGTATCCCGATCTCTTCGCTGCGTCGCTGCTGGTCGCCGGCCAATGGGATCCCCAGGCCACTTCCGTCCTCGTTCACAAAAACATGTGGATCGTCGTCTCCGAAGGCGACTTGAAAGCCTTCCCGGGGATGAATGCTTCGGTTGCAGTCTGGGAGAAAGAGGGCGCCAAGATCACCAGGGGCAGATGGAGCGCACGCGCGCCCGCAGAGGAACAAGCCGCCGACGCAAAGAAGATGATCGACGAAGGCAACAATATCAAGTACGCGCTGTTCGAGAAGGGCACGACCCTGCCGCCGGCAGAAGCGCAATCCGGCGGGCAGGAGCACATGACTTCGTGGCAGTTCGCCTACCGAATCCCCGCCATCAGAGACTGGCTGTTCACCCAGTCAAAGACCGCGGAGCCGCAATAATCTCCGGATCGATCCACTCCGTCTTCCGGGCCATTCAAAATAGTAGCTTGTCTCACGTCCGTAGCAGAGGATTCACCAGGCGCTCCAGGGGGCTCCCGGTTTCAGATTTCTTTCAGGTTCACCTGTCATTCTGCAAATCGAACGATCGAGGTGAAAGACATGGCATCTCCGATATCCCTCTGGGTTGCTGCCTCGCCACACACCACTCTACATGGTTTCCTTACTCGCCTGATCCTTCCAAAACAACCTCGCGGTGGCGGGTGAGCACGAAGTAGACGAGCGGCGTGACGACCAGGCTGAGGACCATGGAGACGCCGAGGCCGCCGATGACGGCGATGGCCAGCGGCTGGAGCATCTGCGAGCCGGCGCCGAGCGCGAAGGCCAGCGGCAACATGCCGCAGACGGCGGCGATGGCAGTCATGACGATGGGGCGCAGGCGGCGCTGGGCCGCGTGGAGCATGGCATCGTGCGCCGATGCGCCCTCGGCGCGGAACTTTTCGTCGGCGTCGAGCAGAAGGATGCCGTTCTTGGCCACGATGCCGATGACCATGATGAGCCCCATGAACGAGGCCACATTGAACGTGGTCCTTGTAACGAGCAGCGCCAGGATGACGCCGGAGATGGAGAGCACCGATGAGGTGAGAATCGCGATGGGTGCGGGGAAGTTACGAAACTCGGTGAGGAGCACGCCGAAGACCAGCGCCAGCGCCAGCAGCAGCACGCGCAGCAGGTCGCGGAAGGATTTCTGCTGCTCCGCATAGGTTCCGCCGTACTCGACGCGCACCGAGGCGGGCAGGTGGAGGCCGGCAACGGTCTGTTGGACCTTTGCCATGGCGGTGCCGAGGTCCGAGCCCTCCAGCCGGCCGGTGACCACAACCAAACGTTGCAGGTTTTCGCGCCGGATTTCGTTCTGCGGCGGCAATTGCTGGACCGCTGCGAGGGAACCGAGAGACGCGGTGCGGCCTGAGCTGCTGTTAAAGACCGTGCTCTTGATTGCGTCGAGCGAGGTGCGGGTTTCATCGCTGAGCCGTACGCGGATGGTGTAAGGGCGGCCGTTGGCGATGAGCGGATCGGTAGATTCTACGCCGTCGAGAATGGCGGTGGCGTCCTCAGAAACCTCAGCCGGAGTGAAGCCGAGACGGGCTGCAACGACGGGGTCGACCTGGAAATTCGTTGCCGGGCCGCTGATGGTGTTGTCGATGCCGTTCTCGACATCGACTACGCCGGGAATCTTGCCGATGGCGTCGCCCACCCTGGGGCCGAGTTGCGTAAGCAGCGCCGCGTCGTTGGAGAAGATCTTGAGCTGGATGGGCTCGGGGGCGTTGGAGAGGTCGCCGATCATGTCCTGCAGCACCTGGGTGAACTCGATGTCCAACTCCGGCTCGGTGGCCCGGATCTGCCGGCGAACGTCTTCCATCACTTCATCGATGGAGCGGCTGCGCTTCGCTTTCAGCTTCACAGTAAAGTCGCCGGTGTTGGCCTCGTGCACCGCGTTGAATCCCATCTCGAGGCCGGTGCGGCGGGAGGTGATTTCGACCTCGGGCGTAGCGCGCAGGATACGCTCGACGTGTTCGAGAACCCGGTTGGTCTCGCTGAGCGAGCTGCCGGCGGGCATGATGTAGTCGAGAATGAAGCCGCCCTCGTCCATCTCCGGCAACAGGTCTGAGCCAAGCGCCCGATAGCCGGCCCAGGTGGCGATGACAAGCAGCAGGCAGGCTCCGCCGACCATGAGCGGTTTGGCCAGCGACCAGTCGAGCGCGCGCTTGTGGAGCTGGAGCACGCGGCTCAACACGCGCCTGGGCTTGTGCTCTTCCCGCTCTTCATCGCTTTCCCTTTCTCTCAACAGCATTATGCTCAGGCCCGGCGTCCAGGTAAGGGCGAGCATGAGCGAGGTGAGCAGCGCCGCGGTCATGGTGATGGCCAGCGCGCGGAAGAAGCTCCCCGTTACGCCGCTGACCGACACCAGAGGCAGAAACACGACCACCGGCGTGATGGTGGAACCGATCAGAGGCGTGGTGATTTCCTTGAGCGCCTTGCGCACGGCTTCGGTGCGGCGCTCGCCCGCATCGCGGTGCATCACGACGTTCTCAACCACCACGATGGCGTCATCGATGACCAGCCCGATGGCGGCGGCCAGGCCGCCCAGCGTCATCAGGTTAAAGCTCTGGCCTATCGACCAGAGCGCAAGGATGGTGACCGCGATGGTGACCGGGATGACGAGGCCGGCGATGAGCGAAGAGGTCCAGTCGCGAAGGAAGAGGAAGAGGATGATGCAGGCCAGGATGAGGCCGATGAAGATGGCGTCGCGCACGCTGGAGATCGAGTCGCGCACCAGTTGCGACTGATCGTAAAAAAGATCGAGTTTGACGCCGGGCGGCAGCTTGCGGCGAAGTTCGCTGACCTGCGCGGCCACCGCGTCGGCCACGGCGACGGTGTTGCTGGAGGGCTGGCGGGAGATGGTGATCAGCACCGCGTCCTTGCCGTTCGCGGTCACG
>JBEKZJ010000184.1:0-10127 GCA_049509995.1 Occallatibacter sp.
TGTTCGTCCAGATGCGCCCAAATGCCGGCAAAGTACTGGGCGACTTGGGCATCGGTGTCCATACCCAATTGGATAGCATATCCAGATGGTAAATGTAAATGTTATTTATTTACGCTGCCTAATTGCGCAGTTAGCGGTTATACTGCACATAAATGAATGGCAGTTCATCTTCAATCAAGAGCACATTGGCCATCCGCTCCGCGGAGAATTAACCTCCTTACGGCATTCGCAATCGACACAAGAGGCCTGATGCAAGAAGCCTGTGGGGTCTTCATGTTCGTCTGCCTGGTTGTTGCTTCGCTGCTAACCGCTCCATCCGCATTCGCATTGCAGGCTTCTCTGCCTCCAAATGGTGCAAAGGCGCAGCTCGCACCGTCAGGCAAGGCAACTACGACGGCGGTTCCAGCGCCGGGGAGCCGGATTTCCTTCGAAGATTTGATCGAGCGTTCCGGTATCCGATTTCAGCTTAAAAACAGCATCAGCCCGCAGCGGTACTCCATCGAAACCATGTTGGGCGGCGTTGCCGTGTTCGACTACAACAACGACGGCCTCCTGGACATCTTCTTTACCAACGGCGCGGCTATTCCTTCGCTGGAGAAGACGGATCCGAGTTACTGGAACCGGCTTTACCGCAATAACGGGGATGGCACATTTACCGATGTGACGGAGCAGGCGGGGGTAAAGGGCGTTGGGTATTCGATGGGTGTTGCCGCAGGGGATTACGACAACGACGGATTTGTCGATCTGTACATTACCGGCGTGAACCGCAACCAGCTGCTGCACAACAACGGCGACGGAACATTTACCGATGTGACGGACAAGGCGGGAGTGGGCGGCACGATTGCCGGCTACGGCAAGCCCTGGGCAGTTGCCGCGGGGTGGTTCGACTCCACCAATAGCGGCCGTCTCGATCTGATCGTCATGAACTATCTGGACTACAACATTGCCAACGCCAAGCTGTGCTCCATCGGTAGCGCTCGCACCTATTGTGCGCCGGGGAACTTCAAAGGGACGCCGAACATTCTCTACCGGAACAACGGCGACGGGACGTTTACCGATGTGTCGGCGTCTTCGCACATCGGGCAGTACGTGGGCAAAGGCATGGGTCTGGCCTTCGCCGACTGTGACAACGACGGCTTTACCGACATTTTTGTCTCCAACGACACATCTCCCAATTTTCTGCTGCACAACAACGGCGACGGAACATTCAAGGATGTGGCTCTGGAGCAAGGCGTGGCTTACACCTCGAACGGCAGCTTCGTCGCCGGCATGGGGGCGGAGTTCCGCGACCTGAACAACGATGGGCTGCCGGACATCTTTCACACCGCCATGTTCGGCGACACCTTTCCGCTCTACAAGAACACCGGAACGCAGTTTGACGATGTGACCGACGTTTCCGGCGTGACCGCCTTCAGCCGCCGCATGACAGCGTGGGGCACCGGCGCCTTCGACTTCGCCAACGACGGGCGGAAGGATCTGTTTGTGGCGGGCGGCGCGATTCTGGACAACGAGATGGAGGTGCTGCACCGGCCCACCTTGCAGCCCGACGGTCTGCTGCGCAACAACGGCAACTTCAACTTTACAGATGTCAGCGCGACGGCCGGCGACGCCTTTCTGTCGCCGCGCCTTCACCGCGGCGCAGCCTTCGGTTCCTTCAACAACGACGGAAAGATCGATATCGTGGTGAGCACCATCAATGACAAGCCGCAGCTGCTCATGAATCGCACCACCAACGGGAATCACTGGATCATTCTCAAGCTGGTGGGCACGAAGGACAACCGCGACGGCCTGGGAACGAAGGTGAAGATTACGACCGCGGAAGGCGTGCAGTACAATCACGCCACCACTGCCGTGGGCTACAGCTCATCCAGCGACAAGCGCGTGCACTTCGGCCTGGGCAAGGCTGCAATGATCGACAAAATCGAACTCTCCTGGCCCACCGGCGTGAAGCAGGTGTTGACGCATGTGAAGGCCGATCAGGTGTTGACGGTGGTGGAGAGCCAGCAGGGCACTGCTGAAAAGTGAGCCCGGTCAGTGCTGGAAGACACCCTGAGGGGCCGTAGCCCCCACTTCTCCGTGCGTCCGGGTTATCCACTGTTCTTCGATCGCCTTATGAAGCTGCCACGGGCTCATCGACTTTGAGGATCTGATCCACCGCGGGGTGGTCGATGCGCTGAAGAATCCCGCTGGGCCAGCGAATCTCCACGTGATCGATCTTCGTCTCCGCGCCGATTCCAAAATGCGCCCGGCGGTCGCTCGACGACATGAATCCCACGCTGGTGGTGACGTGGTTAAAGAGCGCGCGGCCCGAACCGGTGGTCACCTTGATGGTTGCGCCAATTCCGTTGCGGTTGCTTTTGTGGCCGCGCAAATCGAACATGATCCAGTGATTGCCGTTGAGCGCGTTGTTCATCAGGATGCGCGGCCGCTCGCCCAGTGACGTCACGACCAGATCGAGAAAGCCGTCGTTGTTCAGATCCACGAAGGCCGATCCCCTCTGATAGCCCGTGAAAGCAAAGTCGGGACCCATTTTGTCGGTGACATCTTTGAGGGTTTTGCCATCGAGATTTTCAAACATCGTGTCGTGCTGTCTCGAAGTCGGAGTCAGGTTATCCACGTCCCCATTGGCCGAGTAGATGTCCTTCCATCCATCGTTGTTATAGTCAATGAATCCGATGCTCCAGCCTGAAAGGTTCCGCGTGAGCGTTCCCAGTTTCGAGCTCCAGGTGGCATCGGTGAAGGACTTGCCGGCCTCGTTCTTCAGCAATCCGAAGACCTCTCCGGACAGGTCGTTGTAAACAACGTCGACCCACCCGTCATTGTCGAAATCCTTGGCATCTGATCCCATGCCGGAGACGCTATCGCCATGGGCATTGTAGGCCACACCCAGTTCCAGTCCGCTCTCCTTGAAGGTTCCGTTTCCCTGATTGATGAAGAGGAAGTTCGGCTCCGTGTCGTTGGCGATGAACACGTCCATCAGGCCGTCGCCGTTGAAGTCCGCGATGGAGATGCCCATGCCCTTGCCCAGCGCCTTGCCGATGGCACTGCTTGCTGTGATGTCTTCAAAACGCCCCTTGCCGAGATTGCGGTAGAGCCGCGAAGCCACGCTGGTGTAGACCGTCGGACTGCAATACTCCTCATGCTGCGGGTCCATCATGCAGTGCTTGTCAGTCTGCGGGGTCCAGACAGTGTAGTTCGTTACGATCAGGTCGAGCAGGCCGTCGTTGTTGTAGTCGAACCAGGCCGCGCCCACGCTGAGAACGTTCTCCGGCTTGTGGTCCAAGCCCGAGCTGGCTGTCACATCGGTGAAGGTCCCGTCCCCATTGTTGTGATAGAGGGTGTTGGTTCCTGCGTTGCAGATGAAGATGTCGTCGAAGCCGTCGTTGTCGTAGTCGGCCACAGCCACGCCGAAGCTGAAGCCGAGGGCGGCGCCGTTGAGGCCTGCCTTCGCGGTTACATCCTCAAAGGTGCCGTCCCCTTTGTTGCGCAACAGGCAGTTGTAGTAGTCCGGAGTGGTCTTGGTGAGTTCCGGAAGCTTGGCGCCGTTGGTGAAGAACAGGTCCATTCGACCGTCATTGTCGTAATCGATGGCTGCCACGCCACCGCACATTGGTTGGGGAAAGTACTTTCTGCCCGTGTAGTCGTTGTTCGTCCGGTAACGGAAAGAGGAGCGGCCAGCCACATTCGTAAACCAGAAGGGCGCCTGCTTGCCGCGCGGCTGGAGTCCGGCGGGGGCGCCGGGGAGGGGAGTGGCGGATTGCGCAACTGCGGCGGAAGGAGCCTGAACGGCGGGGGCTCGCAGGCCGGGGAGGAGTCTTCGGCCGAAAGCCAGGCCGGGAAGCGCCGCGCAGAGCGAGGCGAGCAGGGTTCTGCGGGTCACGTATGCCATGGCTTTAGCGGCGGTTGCTGGGCCTTCCCGAAGGATCGCAATTGGTCAAGACAATTCAATCCTCGAAAGCTGTGGCTGTAAAGTGGCTGGGCAGAGCCATGTCTCCGTGGATGAATAGGGGGCCTCCGGAAATCCGAGCATGGGTGAAATGAGAACCAGGTCTGGCTGGTTGATTTTTCGTGTCAGGGACGGATATCGGCTACTCATTCCAGTCTATCTGAGCCAAGCGGGAGGGTTAGCGGTTGTTGGTGGAGGGAAGAAGCAGAGGGCGGCTTATTGGTTATAAGAAAGTATGCGCAGCAAACATGTATCCAGGTATGTATCCAGGGCAAAAAATGTGTTGACAGCGGGTTTTACTTGCACTATTCTTCGGAGAATTTGATGGATGGATTGATTTTGGGGTCAAAATGATAACGTTTCCAAGGGCTGCCGGCGAGGTTTTCTTGAGGTGCCAAAATGTGAACGTAATCACTTCGTTTCATTCAGCAGTTCGATCCTCTCTGTTTTTACCACAAGGGGCGTACTCCAACCGCCCGATCAAAGTCTGGATTGCTCTGCAGAATGCGGAGCGCTGGTCCAGCCGGCGGTTTGAAGCAAGGTTCTCTCCCGTTCGCGCCTTCTCAGGGTGCGGCTGGAAAACTGGCTTTTCCGTCCGGGCGAGAACCGGGCGGGAAGGGCCGTGAGCCGTCACGGTTCTACTGCGAACCACGGAGAAAGCTCACCGCGGTTTGCGCAAAGGGAGCAGCTCTCACAGAGAGCGCTCTGGTGGGTAAGAAGTCAACACATTTGAAAGGAGACGGTATGCAAATAAGGCGAGCTTTTTCAAGACACAGCCTGTTGCTTGCGCTTCTTGGGGTATTTCTGTTCGCCGTGACCAACATAAGCTTTGGGCAGGATACGAACGCCTCCCTCAGCGGCACGGTTACAGATCCCAGTGGTGCGGCTATTCCCGGCGCAAATATGGCTCTGACCAACGAAGCAACCGGTTTTACGACCAAATTCGTGTCAGATGGGGCGGGCGAGTATACGTTCCGCAACCTGACCCCCGGCAAGTATGACCTGACAGTATCGGCAAACGGGTTCAAGTCCACCGATCAGAAGGGTGTGGAACTGGCCATCAACCAGGCAGCCCGCGTGGATGTTAAACTGCCCCTCGGCAAGGCCGACGAAACCGTCACGGTCATCGGTGATGCATCCTTGATCAACTATGAAAACCAGACCCTCGAGGGTGGCGTCAGCCCTGAAGCTCTTCAGGACTTCCCGCTGGTGGTCTCCGGCGCACCGCGCTCCTCGGTGGCCGTGGCCATCATGATGCCCGGCGTGACGTCCGCCGGCAGCGGAAACGCATTCAACGCCCGGATCAATGGCGGCCTGATCACCGGCGACGAAGCCATTGTCGATGGCGCAACCGTGATCGAAGGCTACATGAACCAGAGCGGCATGGTCAGCCTGCAGACCGACTTTGGCATGTCGCCCGACATCACCAGCGAAGTCAAGGTGCTTACCGCAAACTACGACGCGCAGTATGGCGACACCACCTCTGGCCAGCTCATCATCCAGACCAAGAGCGGCGGCGAGAAGTTCCACGGCGCCGGCTACGACTACATCCGCAACGACTTCTTCAACTCCTTCCCGTATGGAGCTGCACCCAATGCACATGGGAAGTTCGTTAAGCCGCCGGACAAGGAAAACGACTTCGGCGCCAACATCGGCGGCCCGTGGTATATTCCCGGCTTCCATGGTGACAAGTCGTTCCTCAAGGGCTACTTCTACTTCAACTGGGAAGGCTTCCAGGACCACGGCGGCGCCAACCCGGCAACGGACACGATTCTCTCTGCAAACGATCGCTTGGGCAACTTCAGCGGATGGGCCACCCAGCTCTTCTATCCGAATGATCCGGCCAAGTACGGTGCTCTGGCGGGAACGGCCATTCCGAACAACCAGATCAACCCCACGTTGGAGGACCCAATCGCCAAGGCCTTTATCGCGGATCTGCCCACGCCGACCAACAACGGCGAGATCAACAACTACTTCATTCCACGTTCCGGCCAGGCCTCGCTGACCAACAGCGAAAACGTGTATTTTGCCCGCGCCGACCTGAACATCGGCCAGAAGGATCACCTCTACTACACCTACTGGTGGCAGTACGCGGGTCTCAACCTGCAGAGCGATCTCCCGCTGGCGATTTCAAACGCCGGACCGGCCGACCCGGAAAATGCTCCTATCCAGCGCTTCAACTGGGAGCACAACTTCTCCGACGTGATGACCAACCACCTCACCCTCGGCTACCTGAACCGCAATGAGGGCTATCACGCGCTTAACGGTGGCGCCAATCTGCCCAAGGTCTCCGGTGTCGCCAATCCCAACTGGCTGCCGCAGATGAGCTTCGGCAGCTACTTCACGGGGCTGGGCAACAGCGATTCGCCGGCCCCCATCATTACCACGCGCGGAACCTACGCGTTCAACGATGTGTTCACGCGGGTGGTCGGCAAGCACACCTTCAAGGGTGGCTTTGAATGGCGCATGGCCGGCACCAGCATCCATGAGGGCAACAACCAGGGCGGAACCTTCACGTTCAATGCCGATACCACCGGCACAACCAGCACCAGCTCCGAAGTCTGTTCAACCGCGGCCACGACGGGCTGCCCGGGCGATCCGGGAGCCAGCTTCTTCCTTGGCGCAGTCGGCGGAGCCAGCGTCAACTACTACAACGTCTTCGCCGAGTATCCGCGCCAATACCAATACGGGGTGCACGGTGGCGATTCCTGGCGCTTCAGCCCCAGGCTGACCTTGAACTACAGCCTGCGTTGGGACTACATCACTCCCTTCGAAGAGAAATTCGACAACCTCTCCTTCTTCGATCCCAACGGCGAGAACCCCGGTGCAGTAACCGCAGCCGGAACCATCCTCAAGGGCCGCCTGGCCTTCGCAGGCAACAAATGGGGCGCGGCCAGCTATGGGGCGCGCTATCCGGAGACACCCTTCAAGGCTGGGCTCGGTCCCCGTGTCGGCTTTGCCTACACGTTGAACGACAAGACGGTGGTCCGCGCCGGATACGGCATTTACTACGGCCAGGCTTTCTATCCCGGCTGGAATGGCGGGATGGCGCAGGATGGCTTCAACAAGGCCTTCAGCCTGGGCGAATCGGCCAGCGGCAACTTTGAGGTACCTGCAATGTACCTGACCACGGGCATCAACCCTGCGTCAGTGGGACCGACAAAGAACATCTCGGCCAGCTTCGACAACGGAGAGGGTGTATCCATGTACCGCCCGCTGGACGGCAACAAGAGGCCGTATTCGTCGCAGTGGAACCTGACCATTGAGCGGGAGTTGCCCAGCAACTTCTTCGTCGCTCTCTCCTACGTGGGCACCAAGGGAACGCATCTGCCTTCGGCGCGGAGCCCGCTCAACATTCTCAACCCCTCTAACCCCACGGTCCAGGCCCTGGGCAAAAGCCTTCTGGATGTCTTCGCTCCGGACCAGCAAACCCTTGACGGCATATCCCAACCCTATGTGGGCTGGGCCAGCCAGATGACAGGCTGCGCACCCACGGTAGCCCAGGCCCTCGTTCCCTATCCCATGTTCTGCGGCACACTGCAGGGCGAAAACGAAGAGCACGCAACCTCTATCTACAACTCCTTCCAGGCCAAGCTGGAACATCATCTCTCGCATGGCTTCTATGTCCTCGGCGCGCTGACCGTGGCGAAGCTCTACACCGACGCTTCAGACACCACGCAGTCAACCGCCGACACCGGCACTGGCAACCAGGGCAACAACGCCCAGTTCTCACCCTTTGACGAGTCGCGGTCCTGGGCCATCGCTCCGGACAACGTTCCCGTCACAGGCCAGATCGCGGTGGTCTACGACCTGCCATTCGGGACCAACAAGCAATTCCTGAACACGGCCGGACCGGCCAATTGGGCCCTGGGTGGATGGGAAGTTTCGCCGCTCCTCCGGTATGAGTACGGCACGCCGTTCTCGTTCTCCTACAACAGCTGCATCACTAGCAAGGTGGGAGCCCTGCGCGAAGGCTGCGTCCCTGGCATCCTTCCCGGGCAGACGGTGGAGTTGCACGGGCGCAATGGCTACAACCCGGCCAGCGGCGTTCCGTTCTTCAACGCCTCGGCCTTTGAGTCGGATTTCAGCACCTTCGGCTACACCGGCCAAGGCAAGGCAGTGACCACGGTCTACGGCCCCAGCTACAAGGACCTGGACATTTCGCTGACCAAGAACACGAAGATCGCTGAAAAGGTGAACATCAAGATCAGCGCCAACTTCTTCAACAGCTTCAACAACCACTACTTCGCGAACGGCCAGGGCGGGAACTACGGTGGACCCAGCGCTCCCTTCGTGACCGACGTCTCCAGTTCCTCCTTCGGAACCTGGAATCACTCGACCAGCAATCCGCGTACCATTCAGTTCGCGGGACGCTTGGAGTTCTAAGGCGTTGTACTTGCGGTCTTTGGCCCGCGCCATCTGGCTGGTTCTCACGCCGGCCGGATGGCGCATTTTTCTTGCAGGGAAGCCCGCATGTAGTGCAAGCCAGTGCTGCCACTGTGGCGAACAATCAATCTTCTTTATTTCAGGTAAAGCCTAAGGAGTCGAATGAGGGTGGAGGCGGAGATAGGCTTGGACCTCTTCACGCGCGGCACCTTCCTGCCCCAACTTGTGATAGATGCGCGCCAGCGCCATGTGGGGCTCAGGGTATGCGGGGTCAAGCCGTGCGGCCTCTTTCAGTTCATCGCGAGCGGCTTCCGGACGCTGGAGATCCTCAAGAACAGTCCCAAGTTGAAAGTGGGGTTTCGCAAAGCCCGGGTCAAGCCGGATTGCCTCGCGCAGATTCTTTTCGGCATCCTGGAGCTGATTGAGGAACTGCTGCGCGATCGCCAGGTTCAAATACGGCCACGGGGACGGATGCGCCGACCCGCGATCCAGCTCGATGGCCTTTTCGTAATTCTCGACAGCCAGATCGTTCTGGTTCTGGTAGTAGTAGCAAAGCCCCAGGTTGTCGTACGCGCGCGCCATGCGTGGATCGAGCGCAATGGCGTGCTGAAAGTTGCGAATCGCCCGGTTGTATTCATGCCCGTCGTAGTCGAGCCGCCCCAGCCAGTAGGGATAGAGCGCTTCCTTCTCATTCTGCGCGGCCAGCGACTCGAGCACCGTGCGCGCCCAGTCCGGATGCCCCATGCGGATGTAAGCCGTGGCCAGCGAGAAGCGCAGCTTGGGGTCGAGTGGAGCGATCGCTTCGGACTTCTTCCACGCGACCGCGGCGTTCATGAAGTCCTGATTGAGAAAATAGACGGTGCCCGCATAGGCCAGCAGACGCGCCGCTCGCGCCGAATGGGGATCGCGATCGATCTCAGCCAGCAAGAGCTTTTCCGCGGCAATGTAATCGTGCGCGTCAATCGCGCGCTGCAGTTGACTCGCTGCCTCGGGAGCGAGTTGCAACGAACCGATCAGCGAGGCCTGCGGCGCGGGCTCGTCGCCGGCGGATTGCGCCTGCAAAGGCCAAGCGAGAACAACGAGCGCGGCCAGCGCCAGCGTTGGCATGCAGAGCATCTTGCCGTTTGCTCGCCTCATGGAGAATAGTGTAGTGGACGAAAGCGAAGTGGCGATGCGGAAGCACAGCGAGCGAAGGGACGGGAACGCGTGCAGCCTTGGTTGGCGCAGACCCATGGACGCGCTGCAGTGGCTTTTGACCGTGCTTCTAGCCTTTGCTTCTGTCGCTGTTGCCCAGGATGCCGCTGCTTACCAACAGACGATTCTCGCCATCCAGCAGCAGATCGAGGCCGGCAACCTGGATCAAGCGCGCACGATGATCGCCGCGGCAGCTCGCACATATACCCACGATGGCGGACTCGAGAATCTGCTTGGCGTGGTGGAGATTCAGCAGGGGCACACCGCGGAGGCGAGCAAGGCCTTCTCCGCGGCCATTCTCCACAATCCCCGCCTGGTGGGCGCTTATCTGAATCTCAGCCGCATTCGGATGCAGACTGCGGCAACGGACCAGTCCGCGCGCGCCGAGGCTCTGCGGCTCAGCCTCAAAGTGCTGCAGTTGGATCCCGCCAACGACGAGGCAAACTACCAGGCAGCCACGGTTCTTTTCTGGAACAAGAATTATCGGCTTTCGCTCGAGCACCTGAAAAAGCTGAGCGCGCAATCCGGCGCGCAGGCCGGGGCGCAGGCGCTGCTTTGCGCGGACCACGCCGCACTCGGCCAGCGCGAAGCCACCAGTGAG
>JBEKZJ010000185.1:0-10104 GCA_049509995.1 Occallatibacter sp.
CATAAAAGAAAAACTTTAACAAAAAGAAGAACTACAGAACTCATCCATCTACAACTACTTGAAAATCCTTGCCGGTGTCTTTCTTGTACCAGTCGAGGATGCGGCCGACGAAGGGCGAGACCAGGGTGACGCCGGCCTCGGCCGCGGCGACGGCCTGGTGGAGGCCGAAGAGGAGGGTGAGGTTGCAGTGAATGCCTTCATTTTCGAGGACTTCGGCGGCGCGGATGCCTTCCCAGGTGGAGGCGATCTTGATGAGCACGTGGTCGCGGCCGATGCCGGCATGGTCGTACTGGGCAATGATGCTGCGCGCCTGGACGATGGTGGCGCAGGTGTCGTAGGAGAGGCGCGCATCGACTTCTGTAGATACACGGCCGGGGACGATGGCGAGAATCTTCCTGCCGAAGGCGATGGCGAGGCGCTGGAAGGCGAGCTTGGCGACGTCGGGATCGGTGGCGCTGTCGCCGAGCTCCTTGCGGGCGTCAAGGAGGACGCCGTCGACAATGGGCTGATACTGCGGCAACTGGGCGGCGGCGGTGATGAGCGAGGGGTTGGTGGTGGCGTCCTGGGGGCGAAACTTCTCCATGGCTTCGATGTCGCCGGTGTCGGCGACCACCACGGTGTAGTTGCGCAACTGTTCGAGCAGATTCTGCGGCATGATTCCTCCTGGGGAAGGGCGCTCAGGGCTGGAGCGCGTTCGGCACCAGTGTACTGCTATTTCAGATGCAGGAGATGAAGCGCGGTTGCATGCGAACGATTTGCGGGTTCAGCCGGCGTCCATTTCGACGGTGCTGGCGAGCACGCCGAGGCCGGGGATGGACACTTCGACACGGTCGCCGGCGGCCAGCGGGCCAACGCCGGCGGGGGTTCCGGTGAGGACCAGGTCGCCGGGTTCGAGGGTGAGGACGGCGGTGATGTAGGCGAGCAGCGCGGGGATGGGAAAGATGAAGTCGAGGGTCGAGCCGTGCTGGCGGACCTCATTGTTGACGCGGGTTTCGATGGTGAGGCCGGCTGCGGGGTCCAGCTCGTCGCTGACGATGGGGCCGACGGGGCAAAAGGTGTCAAACCCCTTGGCGCGGGTCCATTGGCCGTCTTTCTTTTGCAGGTCGCGGGCGGTTACGTCGTTGGCCAGGGTGCAGCCGCGGACGAAGGCGCGCCAGCCGGCATGGGGACTGAGCTTGCGGGCGCGTTGGGCGATGACCAGAGCCAGCTCGCCCTCGAAGTCCACGCGGGTTGAGGCGGTGGGAATGCGAACGACGCCGCCGGGCTTGAGCAGCGATGAGGGCGGCTTGAAGAAAAGCAGCGGCTCGGCGGGAATCTCGTTGCCCAGTTCTCTGGCGTGATCGCGATAGTTGCGGCCCACGCAGACGATTTTGGAGGGCGTGACCGGGGGCAGCAGGTCGGCGGCGGTGAGCGGCATGGGTTCGAAGTCGAAACTCCACGAAGTGGCCCGGCCATGCTCCAGACGGAAGGCCAGGTCATCTTCCGGGGCGCGGGTCAGATCGACGATCCACGGCTCGCCGGCGCGATCTTCAACGGCGCCGTAGTGGGTCTTGTTTTCGAAGAGAAAACGGCAGTATTTCATGGGGAAATCCTTGCGTTGGTTGGGCCAAGGCGCACTCTCGACGGTCTCTACCGCAGCAGAGCGCTGAAGCCGGCCTGCTCGAAATGCTTGTCGTGCGTGAGCGCGGCATCGATGCCGTACTGCCGCATGATGAGAGAGCTTGAGCAGTCCGTCATGCTCCAATCCTTGTCGGGTCGGTCGCAATAGAGCTGGAATGCATCGGCGAAAGCCTCGCGCATCTGAGGTTCCACAGTCACCTTGGGGTTTGTCTTGAGTGCAGTTACTGCATTTGACACCAGCGAGCGGAGGTAAGGACCCCTCGTGGCGAAGCCATTCAACAGCTCGATCAAAACCCAATCGCTGGTGACGATCTCGACTCCCGCCAGTGTTGCGAAGAGCCTGTGCGCTTCTTCGTGCAATGCATCCCGAGGCATGAGCAGAGCAATCCAATACCCCGTGTCTGCGAACACGTGTGTCATTCCGAGTCTTTCGGCGATCCGTAAAGGTAATGGTCCAAATTCTTCGATAGGTCGACGGGAACTTTTGACCACTCTTCCATGGGAATCTGCTGCCCCAGCCGCACAAAGATCTCGCTTATAGAATCCTCATTCTGGGCGGGCGGAGTCTGAGTCGCGGAGTCCCGAGCGTCCAAAAGATCAAGTCCCTTCTGGATCACCTCGGCGGGCGACTGAAAACGTCCGCTTTGTACCTTGGAGGCGATTCGATGCTCCAGATCCGGGTTTAAGAGAATATCCATCGTGTGCCTCTTCCGAGCCGATCGCTCTTGTGTTGCATCACTCCGCGCCATACTGATTCTACCAAAACCAACGATCCTCGCTCGATGGGAGACGATTGGCCCATGCTCCCTTTCGGATTTCTATGGGTTGGGGACTGTCTCTTCGGCCTCGGGAGAACGGGCGCTTTCATGGCCGAGCTGGTCGATGGCGCTGACGGCGTAGCGGTAGGTGTGGCCGGGCTGGACGTGGGCGTCGTGGAAGGCTGGGCCGATGAGCGGCTGCGGGGGCGAGATGCGCTGCCAGGTTCCATTTGCCGCGTCGCCTTGGCGGCGATAGACAAGATAGCCGGCCAGATCGGCGTCGGTGACGGGCTGCCAGCTCAGATCGATCGATGGCTCCGTGGCGACGCCGGCTGCGGTGGCCACGGCGGCCAGTCCGGCAGGCACGTCGGGCGGAAAGACGTCCTGAGCCTCGACGCGCACCGGATCGGAGAGCGGGCCGGCAAGCTCCAGCGTCTCGGCGCCGACGGTGAGGCGGGCGACGCGCTGGGCGCGATACTCATAGGTCTGGCCGAAGCGGATTTCCTTGTCCAGAGCTCGATCCGGGCTTCGGCCGGATTGGACGCCGGAGTCTACCAGCAGGCTTTGCTCGAGTGGCTCCGGCGGCGGGGCAAGAATGCCTTGCTGGGAGGGGGGCTTGGCGGACTCGGCTTTGGGCTGGGGCGTGAGCAGCTTGCGATGGAGCCGGATAACGGTGGGGGACGATGGTTGCGATGCTTCCGGGCCGGGAGTCCAGCGGAGGACTACGCCTTCCTTGCGTACCTGGGCGGAGAGGCCGGCTACGGGAGCGGGCGCTTCGCCGGCCAGCACGACGGCGGCATTCGAGAGGCCCGCCGAGCGTCCATGGCGATTCTTCAGCTCGATAAAATAGGTGAGGGAACGGGGCGGGCCGGCGGCCAGCGCGGACGCGAGCGTCTCAGTGAAGGCGCCGTGGGCATCGGGAGCCAGTTGCAGGGCGGCGTCCACCGATGCGCAGGTTCCCGAGCCTTCCTTGCGGCAGATGCGCACCGGGAGATTGCCCTTGAGCAGCAGCTTATCGGTGTTCTTTTTGGGCATGGTCCAGGTGAGCGAGACCTGGTTGCCGGTGCGGGACGCAGACAGATCGTTTACCGGGTCAGGCAGCTTGAGCGAGGGCGGCATAGGCGCGCCCGGCGTGCCGCAGCCGGTGAAGAACAGTGCGCCGGCCACGCTGAGGGCCATGGCGGCGGGCAGGGCTCTTTGGGAAACGACCTTCATTGGGCTGTCAGTCACTCTATTGGAAGTCTAATGGAGCGGCGTGGGAGTGAACCGTGCGCCTCGCAAAATGGGGCGCGTGGGTTTTAGGGCTGGGGAAAGGAACGCCGGGTTGAGATTTGTGGTTTCCCAGGTCTCAGAATCGAGACCTGGGGCACCCAGGTTTTGCGGAGGGAGTGCGAATCATGATGCTCGCCGGACTACTCGACGCGCAGGGCCTGCATGGGGTCCAGCTTGGCGGCGCGGGTTGCGGGCAGCCAGACGGCTAGCAGGGCAACGGCGGCGAGGATCAGCGGGACGGTGATGAAGACGGTGGGGTCCCAGGATTTGACGCCGAAGAGGAAGCTGGCGATGAGACGGGTGAGGCCGAAGGATGCGGCGATGCCCAGGACTACTCCGGCGATGGTGAGCCTCATGCCGTGCCAGACGACGAGGTTGCGGATGGTGGAGCGGTCCGCGCCGAGAGCCATGCGGATGCCCAGCTCCTGGGTTCGCTGCTGGACGGAGTAGGCCATGAGGCCGTAGATGCCGATGGCGGCCAGCACCAGCGCCACGGCGCCGAAGATGGTGAGCAGCAGCATGTTGAAGCTTTCGCGGGCGGTGGAGCGTGCGACGATCTCATCCATGGTTCGCACGCGCGCCACCGGAAAGCCTCCGCTGGCGACGCGCAGTTGCTCAGTGATGGCGGCAATGAACTGATGCGGGTCGCCATGGGTGCGCACCACCCACCTGAGTGGCACGATGCGCGCATTGAGCGCGGTCATGCCGTCGGTGACCTGCGCGTCGGGAACAATCATCATGGAGCCGGGGTCGCGGCCGAGGCCTCCTTCGTGGGTGTCGCCGACCACGCCGACGATCTGGCGCGCCGGCTCTTCGAACTCCGGACCGACGCCATGGCCGATGACGATCTGCTGGCCCACGGGATTGTCTTTGGGGAAGTACTGTTTGGCGAGGGCCTGGTTGATGAGGACCACGCCGGGCGCGGCGGCGGTGTCGTTTTCCGTGAAGTCGCGCCCGCGCAGAATGGGGATCTTGAATAATTCGTAATACCCGGGCGAGGCGCTCATCCATCCACCGCCAGGTGTGTCATTGCCCTTCACGGGCGGGCGGCCGACGATCGTGAACGGCAGGCCAAACTGGCCCTGGATGGGCAGACAGCAGGTGGAGGCTGAAGCCTCAACGCCGGGGATGGCGTTGAGGCGATCGCGGCCATCGCGCGAGAGCTCGGCCACGCCGGCGGTCTTCTGGAAGCGCGCGCCGGTGAGCGACATCTCCAGAGTGAGCACGTTGTGGGAATCGAAACCGGGATGGACGCCATGCAGGGCGAGAAAGGTGCGGATGAGGAGCGCGGAGCCGACCAGCAGCACCAGGGCGAGGGAAACTTCGCTGATGACCAGCAGGGAACGGGCTTTGCTCTGGCGGAATCCGGTGCCGGAACGGTTGCTGCTCTCCTTCAACGAGGAGTTCAGGTCGGAGCGCGAGGCGCTGAATGCGGGAAAGAGTCCGAAGAGAATGCCGGTGAAGAGCGAGACGGCGAGCGTGAAGCCGAGCACGCGCCAATCGATGCCGATGGCGGCTCCGTCCTCGCCGATGCGGGGAAGGCCGGCGGGGCTGACGGCCAGCAGGGCGCGGACTCCGATGAAACCAAGGATCAGCCCAAGAATGCCGCCGGTCACGGAGAGCAAGACGCTTTCAGTGAGCAACTGGCGGATGATGCGCGCGCGGCCGGCCCCGAGTGCGGAGCGGATGGCGAACTCGCGCTTGCGTCCGGTGGCGCGGACCAGCAGCAGATTAGCGACGTTGGCGCAGGCGATGAGCAGGACCAGGCCGACGGCGCCCATCAGGACCAGCAGCGACTTGCGGACATCGCTCACGATGGAGTCGCGCAAGGGCTCGACGGCGAAACTCTCCTGGGGATTTGCCTCGGGCCAGGCGCGATGGAACTGACCGGCCGCGAGCTTCATCTGTGCGTTGGCCTGGGCCAGCGTGATGCCGGGCTTGAGCATTCCCACGGCCTGAAAGAAGTGGCCCTGGTTGGTGCTGACGGGCTCGAACTGGAAGGGTAGCCAGATATCGGCTTCGGGATCGGAAAGGAAGTCCCTGCCCATCACTCCGACGATCGTGTACGGCTCACTGCCCAGCGAGAGCGACTTGCCAATCGCATTCGGATTGCCGCCGAACTTGCGCTGCCACAAGCCGTAACTCAGCACCACCACCTTGCCGCCGTTGGGCGCGTCTTCCTGCGGCGTGAAGGTACGGCCGAGCATGACCGGAGCGCCGAAGAGGCGGAAATAACCTTCGGTGACGTGGATGCCGTGGATCTGCTCGGGGCGGTCGCCGGTGATGTTGAAGCCGGGACCGGCAAAGTCGTACGCGGCGACCTCCTTGAAGACGCTGGTCTGCTGCTGCCAGACGTGAAACTTGGGAATGGAGGCGATGGCATTGTTGCCATCGGGCGAGGTTAGCTCAAACTCGACGATGCGATCGGCGTCGGGATATGAGAGCGGCTTGAGCAGAACGGCGTTGACCACGGTGAAGATGGCGGTGTTGGCTCCGATGCCCAGCGCCAGGGCTGCGACGGCGGCGATGGTGAAGCCGGGGTTCTTGATGAACATGTGCAGCGCATGTTTGACATCGTTCCAGAGATCGCGCACTGGTGTGCTCCGTTTCCCGATTCATCCACTTTATCGTGAGGAATTGCCTGGTTGGTTTTGCGTCACCGCCGGGCGGTACAATTCTGACGCATTCGAGCTGAAAAGGTGATGCCTCCTGGATCGAAGTTTCCGCATCCTGAAGCCGTCATTGAAAGGAAGTCAGCCGCATGTTGATCTTTGCCGCCATTCTGGCCATCGCCGGCGGCGATCCGCGACGCCTGAAGAAAGCGCTGCTTCTGATCCCCGCATCGACGGTGCTGATGGTGGGATTCAACGTGGCCATCCGGTGCGCGCTGCGCTAGAACCAACCGTTGGGGCTCATGGCTTTCAGGGCGAATGGCGGAATGCAGGGGTTGGGAGCAGGGGCTAAAATAAAGCCGATGGAGATATTCAAGGAGTTTACGATCGAGGCAGCGCGCTACAAAGAAACAGGATTTCGATTGTGCTGCAAGTTGAAAAATCCAAACAGAAACAGCGTGTTTGGGCAAATGCGGCGAGTTGGCCCCCGCTGAAGCGGGGATAGCAAGTTAGCAAGTTAGCGGCGGCATCGCCGGACGCAGTTTCATCCCTTCGCGGGTCGGCAACGCCGGCGGGGGCCTAAAATAAAGCCGATGGAGATATTCAAGGAGTTTACGATCGAGGCAGCGCACTGGCTGCCGCATGTTCCCGCGGGACACAAGTGCGGGCGGATGCATGGGCACAGCTTTCGCATCGCGGTGCATGTGAGCGGGCCGGTTGATCCGCGGCTGGGATGGGTGATCGATTTCAGGGAGATCAAAACGGCCTTCAAGGCCATCGAAGACCAGATCGGCCATCGCTGCCTGAACGAGGTGGAGGGTTTGGAGAATCCGACCAGCGAGAACCTTGCCCGGTGGTTATGGAAGAAGCTGCTGCCGGCGCTGCCGGGGCTGAGCAGGATTGTGGTGCAAGAGACTTGCACGAGCGGGTGCATCTATACGGGTGAGTTAGAGAGTTAGAGCGGCGGCGGGACCGGAGCCGGTTCTTAAGGCAGTGGACACGGAGACACATCACGGAGACGCATCGGCAGGGTCCATCACGAGTTGCTTGCCGGGGCGGCTGCTTCAGTTTGCTCCGCGAGCGGGGGCGGGGCCGCATTGCCGGAAATGCCTGGGGCCGGCGCGCTGGTGAGGCGGTGCCCAAAGCGCGTGGACGGGCGCTCGATGAGGTAATAACTGCATAGCGCAACGAGCGGCATGGCAAGGCACAGAGCCCAGAGGCTCCGGAAGGGCATGAAGAGTTCCTGCCAGAGATAGAAGCTGTAGGAAACTGTGCCCAGCCACGCGAGCGGCGCGAAGGCCAACGGCCGCGAGAAGATCGAGCGCGGATGCAGCACAGAGGCTGCGATCAGCCCGGCAATGGCCACGCATTCAAAGAGAGGCGGAATGCGGTGGAAGAACGCCATGCCGCAGAGTAACGCGGCGAGCGCGGGCAGCGTCCAGAACTTCGACCAGCGCGCGGCCGCGGCGCGGATGCGGGCTTCAGAGAACAGCAGGGCCAACAAGCATCCAACCAGCAGTGCGTCAGCGCGCACCTGGGTTTGCAAGTCGATGGCATCGTGGTTGTAATGTGCCCAGAAGATCCACCGGACGGCGGCGCAGGCGACAGCTCCGGCAGCCGCGATCCAACGGCAGCGCCGTGCGCCGGCGAAGAGCAGAATGCAGGGCCAGAACATGTAGAACTGCTCCTCAATCGACAGAGACCAAAAGTGACCGGCGAGCGATGGGGCCGACGCTATGAAGAAGTTCCGGTAGAACAGCACACAAGCCAGGACCTCGGCAAGAGAGGTGGCATGGATGTGGGTGAGCGAGTCAATGAAAAGTAACACGGCCAGATAAGTCCAGGCCGCCGGCATGAGGCGAAAAAAGCGGCGTATATAGAAGCGCTTCAGATCGCCGGGGCCTTTGAGCAAGTTCGACGTAATCAGGAATCCGCTGAGCACGAAAAAGATTGTTACTCCATGCGTGCCAGTCTGCGTCCAGGGGCGCATGTAGCGATAGAGCAGCGCGTGCTGGACGTGGTCGAACAGAACCAGCGCGATGGCGATACCGCGCCAGCCGTCCAGGGTAGCGATCCGCTTCATTGAACAGCTCCGATCTTGTAGCCGGGCCTGGCCACTGCTCCATTGGTGTTGGCCGGAAATCCGCGACCAAGTAAGTCGAACGCGAAGGGCGAGAGTTCCGATCCCAACTCGCGAAGGCAGACGGACTACCTATCCCGGCGGGTGTTTGACTAGCTGCATGTTCCAGCCTATTGGGTTCAGCGGGATGGTAACCGTGGTTCCCGCAGGCGCCGCCTCAAAGCGCTTTGCATTTTGAGCGAAATGCAGGTCCTGGAAGGCGGGATGCCTGAAATCGCGAACGATTCCTATGCACATGAAGAATAAAAGGTAGGCCGCTACGACCTTGAGAAGGACAGTCCGGCAGAGAAGACACCACAGGAGCGACCACGCGAAGGCAAGCGTGGGAAAAAACCAGTAGCGGACGCCGGGCGCGGCGGCGAGATTCTCCCAGTAAGTGGTTCCGGCGGGTACGGAGCCTGTGGGAGAAATGAGGGCCAGCGCAAGGAGGGCGGCGGAGAAAAGAATGAAGAGCCTTAACTGCAAGGGTGACTTGAGACAACAGAATGACACAATGGCGGTTCCGGCGAGGGCTAAGCACACGAGAAAAATGAACACCGGCAGGCCAGGGAGCAGTGCAAGTCTGTTGGCGCCGAGCAGGGCCGCGCAGTAGACCTGGCCGGCAAGTATGCGCGTGAACAATGCAGGGCTCGCGCCCAAGGGAGCATGGGTGCGGCCGGCGGGGTCCACGATCAGCAGTGCCCAGGCTTGAACAAGACAGAGGGCCGCAAGCACAGCGGCCGGCACCCAACGCCAGCGATCGCGCTGCCTGAATGCAAGGAAGAGCGCAAAAGGAAAAAGCGCGATGCAGAATGGTCCGGTGAGTCCGCAGAGGATCAGAATGAAGACATCGAACAGCCGGCCCGCGAGGCTCCGCGGCGTGGACGCGACCAGAAGGAGGAAAGCGCAAAACGCCAGCAGCCATTGCGATTCGGTAATGCCGCAACTTAGTTCCGCGCAGTTCGGCAGAGCCAGGTATAAGCCCGCAAGGAGTGCGCGGAAGCGGAGATTGCCCCAGGCGTGGGAGCGTGAGGAGAGCAGCAGGTTGACGGGGAGAGCCTGCATGGCGATGGCGATGAGATTGAGCACCAGAGGGGCGAGGGCAAGGGGCACTAGCAGTGCAAGGGAAGCGGCAAGACGCGGGAAGGTCTGGAAGTAGCCGGTATGAGCTTGAAACAGCGCGGGCCACCAACCGAGATTGTAGGCATCGGCAAACCAGACGTGCCCATCCTCGGCGCGGAATTGAGCGTTGAGGATGGCGTCTGGGCGGCGCGCGAACAGGATGGCGCAGGCGAACAGAAAGGCTGCGCCGTGTTGCCAGGCGCGGATTTCAATCGGCTGCTCTTGTTGAACTGCTGTCGCGTTCATTCAACCGTCCCGCTTCCATGCTATTTGAAATCGCCGTTCAGCCGCCGCCCGAATTGCGTAGCCGGACGCTGGGAAGTAATCGGCTCCTTTTTCCCTCTCGCGCGTCAGGCCGGTCAGTTGGGCGCGGAAGCCTGGCTTGCCTTGTTTGCGGGCGGTTCCTGCGGGCTGCCGGTGCTCTGAAAAATCAAGAAACAGGTAGGGCCTCCAAAGAAATCAAGGCGCGCCGGAATTCTTCCGCAGAATTGGTTGGTGAACCGGTAGCCTGACTTGAAAAGCAGATCGGCCTTGGCATCGTTCAGATTGACGGGCTGACCGGGCTCGGGGAGCGCTTCGACAAGCACGATTTGCGGACGGG
>JBEKZJ010000186.1:0-10053 GCA_049509995.1 Occallatibacter sp.
AACCCCACAGCCTCAGCCCACTTGTAGATGTCGGAGTCAGAATAGACGGGGCCAATCTGTGGCGCGGATAACTTTGCCTCGAGGCGGAGAAAGTTGTCCATGCGGCCGTGCGCGATCAGTTCGTCGTGCATAGAGGGAATGCTGGAATCGATATTGGTGACGCGTCGCTTGGACCAGAAGCCATCCTGAATCGTCACCGCCCTGACGGGCACGGGCTTCAATTTGGCAAAAGGCGATCGCGAGAAGTCGGCGACGCCGGCGGCCTGCCAGGTTGTACCGGATGCGGCGGTTGCGTCCGGCCCGGCAGCCAAAAGGGAAAGCAGGTTTCCCTGTTTCGGGTTTGCCTGAGCGATAGCCGGCGTGACGCAGGACGCCGCCGCGGCGGCGATGAATTTGCGGCGAGAGAGCCCGATCCCCATTTTGAGCCTCTTTGAATCCGGTTTTCCCGAGAGCAGTTAAGAAAGCAGCTTGATTTCCTGCAGGCACATGCCGTAACGGCTGCCCGGCGGATCGATTGGAAAATGCGTGTGTAGCCAGTCGTTTGTGAAGTTGGCGCTGTAGCACAGCCACATGGTTCTTCCATCCGGCTGGATGAACTTGCTTGGAATATTCACGAAATAGCCCTGGGCGCCAAAGTCTTTGAGATAGCAAACCAAACGCCATGGGCCGGTCACATTCTCCGCTTCCAGAATCAGGGTGCTGATGGTTCGCGTGCTCGGCCACCCGTCGGCGACACACATCAGATACCGATCCAGAGCAGGGTTATAAGTAATGGTAACGCTACCCAGGTGGTCTCTCCATTCGAGCATGGGTTTCAGGTCTTCAAAGCGGCGCGACCACCGCGCCTGGCCGAGTGCATCGTAGCCGGCAAAAAACTCATACTGGCCGGCGTCATTCACGGTTTCAGGGCTCAGCGCTACTCTCGTCAAGTAGATGGCGTCTCCCGAAAGCCAGCTTACGGCTCCTAAACGCGGGTGCGCCGCATCGGGCGCGGCTCCATGTCCGACAAGATACGCTTTGCCGTCAGGCGAGTGCTGCATGTTCCGGCCAAAATCCACAAAGTGCATGACGCCGAGCTGAGGCAGGCCGACCGCAGGAATCAGCGAACCGATGTCGCTGCCCGGAGCATCGCCGTTCATCACCTTCTTCGTATGTTCGAGCGAGCGCAACTGCTCTGCAGTGCCGTGAATATCGGACGCGAACAGTGGCGCCCATGGCTTACATGGGCTTTCAATCCAGGTCCTTCCAAAGTCCTGGGAGTAGCGGCAACCGAGGAACGGACCAAGCCATGCCCAGTTGTACACCACGTTTTTGCTCTTGCGGTAGTTGATGTCGCAGCAATAGGTCCCGTAGTACCAGACGCCGTCAACCACCAGGTTGGCGCACGGGTAGCGGCCTCCATAGGGCATTCCGGACGACTTCCAGCTGCCCAGCGCAGTCACTTCCAGGTGCAGCGGATCGTCGCCGACGATCTTCGCGAATCCAGTTGTCGCATTGAACCCCTGATCGCAGGCGGCATGAACCTTGTTCCCGGCTGCGTCGAGAACAGAGCCGTCGGCGAACGAAGAGTACTGCACGCCGTCGCTGGCCCAAGAGGGATACCACGTATCCGCCTGGGCGTACTCTTGATGACGCCCTGTGAAGTAGATGCCCCGGAAATTAGGTGACACAGGAATCGGACAATACGCGGGGACGTCCGATTCCCAGTCGCCGGGGTAGGGGTGTGATGGAGCGGCCGCAGTCTGGGAGCGAACTGAAGACCGAGCCGCCAGAGCCGAGAGACCGACTGCGATGAATGTCCGCCGCGAGCATTTCGTCATTTCAGGATCCTCCCTGCTTGACCTTCCATCGCCTTACGTCAGGGACTCGAAGTCTCCGAAGCGCAGATCTTCATCGCAATGTCGTTGTTTTTCCAGCTGCTTTGCCGCGGAACTGGCTGCGACAGGCCGCTGACCAGCGCTTCCCTGTTCCACTCGCCACGTCCTTTTTATCTCGGCCGGGATCTGCCAAGCCACGCGGAATCCGGCCGCCATGGCGACCACTGAGCCGCGGCCCATCAAAACAAAGAAGCCAGCTGTGCGCGTGGTCGGTTCGCACAGCTGGCAGAGTTGAGGAGGGTCTCTCGGGTGGAACTTCCATTTGTGTCATGCGGGCCATCTTCAATATGGGACGGCTTCGACAGAGTGGCCCCATTGGTTGTTGAGAATCGTTGCGCCGGGCAAGGCCGGCGGGGAAACAGCCGGCCTTCCCGTTGTGCGGTTAGAAGCTCGCCCGCAGGTGGAGCTGCAAGCTGCGCGGCGGCAACTGGCTGGTGGACTTGCCGAATGTACCGTCGGTCATGCCCGAGTCGACACCGTTAAGGTTGGTGCGGTTAAACAGATTGAAGACTTCGCCCTTGGCCTCGAACTTCAATTTTTCCGAGAAGAACCATGGGAGACCGAAGTATTTCTCGAAGGTTAGGTCGAAGTCTTTGTATCCGGGCCTGTCGTAGGTGTTGCGGCCAAGGTCCCCTTCCACTCCGAGTGCCGGCGCCGGGAATTGCGAGGCCGTGAAGATTCCTTTTAGGAATTGGCTCTTCGATTGGCCACTCAAGTGCGCGCCAAAGGAAGGCACGTTGGGTAGCTTGGTGTTATAACCGTCGGCGTTGTAGTCGCCGCCGTTATTGCCGACGATCGTGGTGCCCGCTGGGCATTGGTTGTTCACGACCGCCGCGCCGCCGCTGCAGACCGGTGCGAAGCCCGCGCCGTTGGTGACGGTGAAGGGCAATCCGGTCTCCCCGATCCACTTGCCGCCAAATTGCCATCCGCCGAGAATGTTCCTGACCACGGCGCTGGAATAAGTATTTGGAACATCCCAAGTGCCGTCGGCCGTAAATTGCTGTCGGATGTCGAAGTCGGCGCGTCCGCGCTGCGCATGTAGAGCGTTGTTCACATAAAAGTCGGTTCCGGAAGTAATGGAGCCGCTGTCGAGTGATTGAGCTTGGCTTAACTCGTCCAACGCCTTTCCATAGGTGTAGATTCCCCGGAAGGCGAGGCCGTGGGTAAACGACCGTATAGCCTCCGCGGAACCGAAGTTTCCGAAGGAGTTGCCGTTGGAGGTAGCCCACGAGGTTGCGGCGAAGTTGGGGTTGAGACGCGTCAGCGTGTTGTTGTTTTGGATCAGGTCGCCGGCAAAGCGGTTGGCGTCGTTTTGGAAGATCATCAGGTGGTGCGCTTCGGTGCCTGAGTAGTTCAACTCCACAATCAGGTTGTTCTTAAGTTGTTGCTGCACGCTCAGCGACCACGCCTCTACTTGCTGCATTTTGAAGTTGGGATCGTAACCGCCCATGCCCGCCCGCGAAATGACTCCATTGATCAGGAGGCCGCCGCTGGAGTTGAGCGTGGCGTTGCTGGTGTTCAAAACCGGGCAGCTCATATTCCAGGCCCCGGCAGAAGTGCAGAGGAAGGGCTTTGGAATAGGTCCGCCCGCGGTGACGTCGTCGACCGGATTGAAGTAGTTGGGCAGGTTCCCAGCGGTCGAGTCGGTGATGTGCAGATAGGGTGGCTGATCCTCGAACATGCCAAAGCCGCCGCGCACCGCCGTCTTGCCCTTGCCAAAGACATCCCAGGAGAAGCCAACACGCGGTGTGAATTCCCCAATATTGTGGTTGAGGACCTTGTGGGTGTTTGCCAGGGTGGCCGTGCCGGAGGCGACTTCAGCGTTCCAGGTCGAACCGGTGCCCAGGTTGAATCTGGACAACGTGGGACTGTAAATGCTGAAGAAGTTAACCATCATGTCGTAGCGGACGCCCAGGTTCAGCGTAAACCGCGGCGCCAGCTTCCAATCATCCTGCAGGTAATATCCCTGGATGAGGTCGCGGTAGATGCGGTCGTAGGGTGCCTGCTGGTGGTTTTGCAGGTTCACGTCCGGACCTGATTGATAGACCGGTTCATCCTGTATGAAATCGAGGAGGTTGCGGTAGTTGAACGTTGGACGGGTGAAGGCGCCTTGCTGGTGGTCCACCTCGCGAGTGTTGAACAGGTCGGCTCCGAACTTCAAGGTGTGCGTCTTGATGGTTGCCGTCATCACATCGCGCCAGCTGTAGGTGCTCTGCGAGAAGTTGCCCGGCGCCCATGACCCGAATCCCGACAGGTTGTTGACGTTGACGTACGGAATCCCTTCTGTTGCCGCTTGTGTCAGGTTCGCTCCGTACGGCCTGATGAGATTCAATCCGGTTTGATTGAAGAGGTGCGAATTGAAGGTGTGGGTCCAGTTGATGTTGATGAAATCGGAGCTGTTGGCGTTGCCCTGAGTACTCGCCGGGCGGGTTCCACCTCCTGGGCCCGAGTAATAGGTGCGGATTGCATCCACATAGAGCCGGTCGTTTTTGCCGAGATAGTCGTCGACGCGGAAGCTCCACTGGTACCCGTTTTTGGCCGAGCTGTAGCTCACGGGGATGGTGCCGATGATGTTAATACCCTCAAGAGCGGTGAGTGCCGCGCCTGTCGGAGGCGGGAAATAGCCGGGCGTGCCGCCCTCGTTCGAAGGCCCAACATAGGTGCTATACGGAACCAGACCCGTGGTGGGGTATGACTCCGGGGGCGCCATGGTGAGGAACGTAAAGCCTACCGTGTTGGGTTCGTAGGTTTTGGCCCAATTGTAGAAGTCCTGCGTTTCCACTGTGGCCGTGTAGCTGCTGGGGTTGCTTGAACGCAGCACGTCGATGGCGCCGAACCAGAAGAGCTTGTTTTTGAAAACAGGCCCGCCCATGGTGGCGCCCATCTCGTTGCGCGTGAAAGCCGAGACCGAATTCTCAAAGTGAGTGGTCGCGGAGAGAGCATTGTTGGTGAACTCCCAGTCGATGTTCCCGTGGAACTGGTTGGAACCGGAGACGGTGTAGACGTCGACCGTGCTGCCGCCGTTCCTTCCCTTCTGGGCGTCGAAGTCGTTGGTGCGGATGTCCATCGATTGAACAATCTCGGGATTGGGAGAGATCGATGTGCCGCCGCCGCGGGAGGGCGTGTTGGTGTAGCCGTCGTCGATCTGATACCCGTTTTCCTCCTGGCGCAGGCCCGCGGCGTTGAGATTGATCGCGTATTCGTTGGTGTAGTTGTCGTTGCCGGCTGTAGTCACGGCGCCGCCGGTCATGCCCGGCGTAAGCGACGCCAGGCCGTAAATGTTCTGCCCAGTCAACGGCGTTTCCTGCAGAGTCACGTTGGAGATAATCGACCCTGTGGTTGGGGTGACAAGATCGACCGACGCCGCCGTTGCGGAAACCTCAAGATTGGTGGAAACATTGCCTACTTTCAATTCGGGTGAGAGAGTGCGAATTTCAGCAATCTGCAGCGTCAGCCCATCTTGTTTCCAGGTTTGGAAGCTGGCCATTTGAATCTCAACCGTGTAAGTCGAGGCGGCGATGCCGTCGATGCGGAAGTAACCGTCTTGGCCACTATAGATGACTTTCGAAACGCCCAGACGGGTATCGGTGATGGTGACTTTCGCTCTTGCGACGACCGCCCCGGTTGTATCGTGTACGATGCCTTCGATTCCGCTTGAGAACTGAGCAAAAGCTGATGCTCCTCCCAAGCTAAACAGAAGCAACAGGAAGATCATGATGCGTGTCCAACGATTCATACTGGTCTCCTTTTTCGAATGCTCCATCCGCTTCCGTGTTACAAAGTTTGGCGACGTAGCGTTCAGCGGCGGGGGTCGCTCAACGCCCAACGATTCTGACGACGCTCGCGTCGGAGCCGGTCCAGGCTTCAGCCCCTTTGTGGGTCAGCTCCCCGGCCGTATCGTTCCAGTGCAAGTGTGTGATTTGGGAGTTTCCCTTTTCGTATGCGTAGGTCTGTCCGTCGTCGTTGTAGACAGTGAAGTCACCATCGGCGCCCGGATAGACGAACACGTGAGAAATTGTTTGCGGCTCCTCGGTGCTCAGGATCTCGCTTCCAACCGGAACGATGGATCCCGCACGGACAAAGAGCGGGATGGTATCGATCGGCGCCGCCGCTTCAACTGTCTGGCCGCCTTTCAACCGCTCATTGGTCCAGTAGTTGTACCAGTCGCTTCCGGCAGGCAGATAAACCTTGCGGCTTGACGCTCCTTGCTCCGTCACAGGGGCAACCAGAAAGGCCGGACCGAACATGTACTCGTCGCCGATATCTGCCACCTTTGGGTCGTCCGGAAAATCCATGAACAGCGCGCGCATATAAGGCGCGCCCGTGGTTTGGCTGAAAAAGCCGAGTGAGTAAATGTACGGCAGAAGTTCATAGCGCAAACGCAGATACTTCTCGAGGATGGGCTCGGCCTGTTTGCCATACGCCCAAACCTCATTGTGTTCTCGCTCCCCGTGGGCCCGCATTACGGGCTGGAAAACTCCCCACTCGAACCAACGCACAAACAGCTCAGGATAATCTTTGTAATTGTCGACGTTTCCCTGCGCGTCTGAAGGGTCAACCAACGGTGTATGTGCCGCGTGGTACGTGGAGGGAATCATGGGTGAGAAGAAACCCGCAATATCCGTGTCCCAATAGGGCATGCCGGAGGCGGTGAAGTTCAATCCCGCAGGGATTGAACGCTTCAACATATCCCAGGTGGACCTGATATCACTCGACCAAAAGACCGTGCCGTTTCGTTGCGCTCCAAGATACGCCGCGCGGGCTAGAATCATGACCCGCCGGCTGTCCCCGAAATCGCGCCGGAAGCCCTCGTAGACCGAAGCTGTATGGAACAAGGGATAGACGTTGTAATAACGGGTCCCTGAGCCGACATAGAAAAAGTCTTTGGCCGGATCGATGTCCGGTTCCGTTTCATCGAGCCAGATGTAATCGAAGCCATACGGCTTCACATAGCGATCCCTGATCGACTCCCACCACCACCTGGCGGCGGCAGGGTTGGTTGTGTCGATGTTAGGTCCGATTGCGTTGGTGAAACCACCGAAGTCCGGAGTGCCGTCCGCGGTGTGAATGAGCCAACCCTTTTGCCGCAGCATGTCGTAATACCGCGTGCCGGGAGCGAAGTGCGGCCACACGCTCAGCAGCGTTGTGATGCCCATCGAATGAAGCTGTTTGTTCATTGCGGCCGGATCGGGCCATCGAGCCAGGTCGAGATCCAACTCGCCTTGTTTCGTCATGTTCAGGAAGTCCACCACCAGCACATCGAGCGGCAGGTTGCGGTCGCGATAGCCCTTCGCAACAGCCATGAGCTGGTCCCGCGTGGGATAAATTGCCTTGCTCTGGATGTAGCCGTATGTGGCCTTGGGCAGCATGGGCGTGACGCCAGTAAGCTGGCGATAGCCCTCGTAGACCTCGTCGCTCGTATCGCCCGCGATTACAAAGAAGGAAACACGGTCTCCCACTTCGGATGACCACACATTCTGCAGGTTGAAACCTAGGTCGACGGTGGTTTTCGAGGGGTTATCCCAGATCAGGCCGTAGTTGCGGCTCGACACCATGAAGGGAACGCAAACAGTCTGTCCACCGATCGCGTTGTATTCATGCCAGCACTCAACACGATGGTCTCGGAGGTCGAGAAAACCCTGTTGGTGTTGGCCCAGCCCGTAGTAGTGCTCATCGGCCGGCGAGTCGAAGACCGCGGCAACGCGGTAGCCGGGATCGGAATTTTGCCCACCTTCTGCGCTCCCGGAGGACGCTGCCGGCCGGTTGGGCATCATGGACCAGTTCCGCATCGTCAGAAGCGCTTTGCCGGACGCCGTTGTTATAGAGATCGTGTCATCGTAGGGTCCATTCCTGCGAGGACCGCCGCCGAAATAGTGCTCTCTCAGCGACTCATTCAACGCGTCGAGCGGCATAGCGTGAGGTGGCGGCAGGTTCTGTGGAGCAACACGGATGACCATTCGCCCCGAGCGAATGACGTCGATTCCGCCAGAATCCTGCTCGTGGGCCCAGCCAGTGATCGACGGCGTGCCCACGAACCCATACCCGGCGGCTGCGAGGGCTGCAGTCTTCTCCGAGCTTAAGGTGATTCGAACGATATTGGGGGCGTACGGCTCCAGCACCACAACCCTGCCTTGGCGAGTCAGGACAATCTGCGTGTCCGCGCCCCAAACCGCTCGGCAAGCGAACAAAAGAAACCCCAACCCGATCGCAACCACGCCTCTGCGTACGAAAGCGTTCAACACCCGGCTTTCTCCTTTTGCTCACAACGAGCGAACAACCCGGTTTTGCGTAATCCCTTCTTTGTTTGGCCAACTCCGATTTCCGCTTGAGGAATCCATATGGTCCATCACACTCGGATCACACCTCGAAGATCGATTGAGCCAGCAGCGATTCCAGCCCACACGCACACCACGCGGCCGCAACTGAACTGGCGGCGGCATATTGAGCCTTTCCGAGCCTGCTGGAGGTAGCGAATTCGTCTTGCGCCAACCGTTGGTCAGTGTCTCTTTCGGAGTGGAACGTTCCCTTTTCCTTCCCCGAAATCCGTCCATCCGGCTACCGGCCTCCTCTGGGGCCCAAAAATCGAATGCGAGAACCTCCTTTTCGACTCAATCAAACGATTGATTACCGAATCGGCTGGGAGTTTGCTTCCGGACGAGCGAACTCGCAAGTAACACACAGTGTTCTTACGGTTAGCTCCGTGGACAACTTGCTTTGCAGCAATAACTTGCACTCGACGACATGCTGCGATGGCGGAAGTCCCTTACCCAAAGAAATGAAGGCGGGGACCCAGAATTGAGGTCGTCCGCCCAGAGCAATGCGCTCCCGACGAGATGAACTTCCCGGTGTCAAAGCTCAGTCGATGATTCGGTATCCCGCTGCCTCGTCATGACCTTTAAGAGTCACGTCAGTTGAGATCGCTCTTGGGGGGTGACAACCAGAATCACGCTTCATCTCCCATCGATCCTATGGCCTTGACAAAAAAGTTCTGCGTTGGTTTACTTGAACGCATCCGGAAAACGCCCGCCTCTACTGTCCCAGAAGACAAGAAACTGGATCTGTGCGACTACATTGCGCTGGATCTTGCTTTTTTGCAACCGGACAAGTTGACGGCTTGGATGGTTCCGGCCGCCAAGAAGTTGTCGTGATGGGCGAAGCCCCGACTCTGCAACTCGCCAACCCGAACTCATCTGTCTTGCCAAGCAGGCAAGGTACAATCGTGGAAGTGACCGGATGGAGAACTTCTTTTGCATGCTCGCGGTTTAGTTTGCAAAGCACTGTTGATCACCCTCGTTGTGCGTGTGTCCGGCCATGCCCAGCAGCCTGTGCAACCTACGCCAAGCGGGATGGGGGGCATTGCCTCCGCCGGCGTTTTCGCTCCCGTTTATGACGAACACAGGCGACCTATCACTGCCGGCGGATTTGTCGACAAAGGCACCGTAGTCTTCGAGGATGTGACCGAGGCCGCCGGGCTCTCCGGCTGGCGTCATGAGATGGGCACGCCCCAGAAGAAGTACATCCTTGAGACCGATGGTTCCGGTGTCGGCTTGATTGATTACGACAACGACGGGTGGCTCGACATCTATCTTGTAAACGGCTCAACCTACGATGCAATCAGCGGCAAGCGCACCCCGCCCCATGCTGCGCTCTTTCACAACAACCACGACGGAACCTTTACTGACGTGGCCGAGAAGGCCGGAGTCACCAACGACCGCTGGGGTTTCGGCGTGGCCATAGGGGATTTTGATAACGACGGCTGGCCGGATATCTTCGTAGCCAATTACGGCAAGAACCGGCTGTACCACAACAACCACGATGGAACGTTCACAGACTTAGCGGAAAAAGCGGGCGTCACTCTAGGGAACTGGTCGAAAGGCGCAACCTGGGGCGACTATGACGGCGACGGCCGTCTCGATCTTTTTGTCTCCGGCTATGTCCATTACGACCTGAACAACCAGCCAAGCGCTGAAGACGGCACGGCCTCGACCGCAAACTGTCAGATGCGCGGCGTGCCGGTGATGTGCGGGCCGCGCGGCCTGCCCGGCGAGCCTGACCACCTCTTCCACAACAACGGCGACGGCACCTTCACCGACGTCAGCGTAAAGGCCGGGGTCTCCGACCCCGACCGCTTCTACGGATTCACCGCGGTCTTTGTGGACGTGAACAACGACGGTAA
>JBEKZJ010000187.1:0-9805 GCA_049509995.1 Occallatibacter sp.
GGTGAAGTGCCGGTCGTTCATCTTGATGATGGACTCGCGGGTCTGCTTCACCCGGTTCAGGATCTTCTCGTACTCGATCTTGAGCCCGGTCGAGTCCTGAGCTTCCTTGCCTACTTTCTGCCTGTACGTGTTGTATTCACGGGAGTAAGGCGCCACGTCGGCCAGGATGGCCAGCTTGTTGATGTCCGGGTAATCCTCAGGATTGGTTCCCTCGAGTTCCGGATGCAGGGCCTCGTAGCCGGCGCCGGGCAGGCGGGCATAGCCCTGGTCGACCTTGACGTAGGGATCTCCCTTGCGGAGGGGAAAGCAACCTACCTACATATCTCAGATATCTTCTATCTTTATGTACTATGAAGCGCGCCGCCCTCTATGAGGGTCTCTACCCTGGACCAGCACCCCGAGACGCAACTGCACGACCTTCGGCAGATGGCCAGCCAGCGTGGCTACGAGATCGTGCATGAGTACACCGACAGGATCAGCGGCGCCAAGGCCAGGCGGTCAGGCCTCGATGCCATGATGTCCAACGGCCGCCGCGGCCGGTTCGACGTTGTCCTGGTCTGGGCGTGTGATCGGATAGCTCGAAGCACTCGCCATTTCCTCACAGTATTGGACGAATTTAACAGACTGCAGGTCGAGTTTTGCAGTTTCCGCGAACAGATCGACACCGGCGGACCGTTGGGCCGCGCCATCGTGATCATCATCGGCGCCATCGCTGAACTCGAACGCAGCCTGATCATCGAGAGAGTGCGCGCCGGCATGCGGCGCGATCGGCCCGATTGGCGTGGAGTATACTGCTTGGCAAAATCAATCTCTCCGTCTGCCGCGCGTTCCACTCCACGTTGCAGTCAGGGCTGAGGCTGAAGGCTACCTGCCTCTGGCGCATGCGCCGTGTGCCGTATCGTCCGTGGGAGACGTAGACGCGATTCGCGATTTCCGGAAAGGATTCACGATGCGAAATCGTTGGGCAGCTCTCGCCGCATTCATGCTGGGCGCGATCCTGCCCGGAGATATTTCCCTGCAAGCGCAGACGCCGGATGCCGCTCCGCTTCTGACGGAACGGGAGGCGGTTGAAATTGCCCAGACAGCAAACCGGCAAAACCGGGAGTCGGCCCTCGATGTGACCCAGGCGTTTTCGGCCATTCGCCAGGCGGAGAGTTATTTTCTTCCTCAGAGCAGTGTGAAGATTCTCTCCGGATATGCGTTGAAGCCAGCCGAGTTTTTCATTCCTGAGGGCGCTCTAGGAAGCTACCCCGGAACCGGGCCTGTGCCGGACAAGAACGTCACCATCTCCGGGGGACAGAACGTCACGCTGACAACCTTCGCCACGGTGGGCCAGCCGCTCTCGCAGCTGTATAAGACCCATCTCGCTCTTTTGACTGCGCGCAATCAGTTCTCTCTTGCCCGGGAGGCGAAGAGAGAGCAATTGCAGAATGTAACGCAGCAGGTCAGGCAAGCTTATCACCAGATTTGCCTTCTGGATGCCAAGATTGCAACCGATCGCAGCCAGTTGAAGTATCTGGAGGAAACGCTGGCGGTTGCGAATCACAATGTGGAGCAAGGCACAGCGCTGGCTGCTGACAGCATGGACGTGAAATCCGCCGTCGCCCAACAGCGCTACGGTCTTTTGAAGGACACCGATGCGCTGGCCACGGCTCGCGAGCAACTGAACATCCTGCTGGCCCGCAGCGTCGATGAAGCCTTTTCGGTTGAGCCGATGCCCGCGCCAAGCGGCGAGGAAGCGGACCTGACCCAAGCGCGCGCCACCGCCCTTCGCCAGCGGCCGGAGATCCGGGAAGCGAAACTGCAGGTGGGGAAGGCCGAGCTCGATCGGCGCAGCGAGAAGGCCGGGTACATCCCCGACGTCAGTGCGCAGGTGACCTATGCAGGCTTCCAGAACATCAGTTTTCTGCCCACAAACATGGTCACGGCCGGCATCTCTCTGGATTGGGACAATCCATGGGATTGGGGCCGGCGCAAGGCGAAGCTGGCCGCTCTGCGCGACGCCGGAAAACAGCAGAGCCTGACCGCCGAAGACGCCACCGACAAGGTCCTGCTGGACGTAAGCCGGAAGTATCGCGCTATGCAGGAGGCGCGCTCGCTGGTGGAAGCCGCGTCGGCGGCAAAAGAAGCCAGCGCCGAACGGCTGCGCGTGGTTACCGATCAGTTTAAGCAGCAGACCGCGCTTCTGGCCGATGTGCTGAAACAGACCGCCAACGACAGCCAACAAGCCGAGAACCTGGGCCAGGCGCTTGCCGCTTTTTGGAATGCGCGGGCCGACTTCGATCTTGCCCTGGGGAACGATTGATATGCGAAAGAACATTGAATGCTTATGTGCCGCCGCTCTTCTGCTTGCCGGTCTGCCGGGGTGCAAGCACAAGCCGCCGGACGCCTTGCCGCCTGTGGTCCGCGTGGGCACGCCCGCGCCCGCGCCCGAGGAGACCGGCATCCGCTACTCGATCTCGCTGGTTCCATTCCGGCAAGCGGACCTGGCATTCAAGTCGCCGGGCATAGTGGAACGGATTCTGGAGGTTCCGGGGCTGGACGGAAGAGTACGCGAGGTGACCATGGGCGATCGAGTTTCCGCCGGCGCCGAACTGGCCCATGTGCGCACCACCGACTACAGCCAGAAGACCGATCAGGCCAATGCGGCGCTGGGGCAGGCAGCGGCGAACCTGGCATCGGCCGAGGCCAGCCAGCACCTGGCCGCCGTGAACTATGAGCGCGCCTCCAATCTCTTCAGGGAGGCGAGCTTGACGAAACAGGACTACGACCGCGCCGTCCAGCAGCGGGACGCAGCCGACGCCGCCCTGAAGCAGGCCGAAGCCGGGGTCGCCAATGCGCAGGCGCAACTGGCGCAGGCCAACCTGGCCCTGCACGATACGGCGATCGTGGCCCCCTTCAACGGGGTCGTGATTGCCCGCCAGATCGAAATCGGAAACCTTGCCGGCAACAGCACGCCCGCCTTTACGGTCGCGGACATTCACCGCCTGAAGGCGGACTTCACTGTGCCAGCCGAGGAGTTGGCATCTTTTCACAAGGGATCGCGCGTTGCGCTCACGTTGCCCAATGCACAACATCCGGTGGACGGCGCCGTGACCGCGGTATCGCCCTCCGCCGACCCGCAAAGCCGCGTGTTCACCGTGGAGATCACCATCGACAACCCAAAGAACGAATTCAAACCCGGCATGATTGGATCGCTCGAGTTGCCGCGCGCGCATGTGCCGTCGCAGCGGTTGACGGTGCCGCTGGCGGCGCTGGTTCGCGCCGGCTCCGGCGAGCTTTCCGTCTTTGTGCCCAGCCAGAAGGGCGGCAAGACCCGCGTTCACGCCGTGCCGGTAACCATTGGAGCCAGCCGTGGCAGCAATGTGGAGTTGCTCGGCGGAGTGGATGCCAACCGGCGAATTGTGGTTGCCGGCGCTCAAACTCTTCATGAAAACGACGAAGTCAGGGTTGTGGAATAGCCCATGAGCCACAGGACAAATCGCGAACTGCTCGATCACACGCACAACACGTCGCGCTTCTTCGTCGAGAATCCCCATGTGGCGTGGGCGGCGCTGCTGGCGACCCTGGTGTGGGGCGTCTACGGCTACATGCACATGCCGCAGCGCAAGGATCCCGATATCCCCATCCGGCTGGGCATTGCCTCGTGCAGTTGGCCGGGCGCCACGGTGGAGCAGATGGAGCAGCTTGTCACGCGGCCGATTGAGGAGACGATCGCGCAGAACAAGACCATCCATCCGCCGGTCGCGAAGACCTACGGCATTCGATCGATCACGGCGCCGGGCCAATCCAGCGTCACCGTGCAGTTGGCCGAAAACGTCAGGGACACGCGCGAGCAGTTCAACGACATCGGCGCGCGTTTGCAGGATCTGAATGCGCGCCTGCCCAAGGGCGCCGGCCCCATCCTGTTTCAAAGCGACTTCGGCGATACCACCACCCTGATGCTCACGGTCGCCAGCCCGCAGGCCGACAGCGTCGAAATCCAGCTTCGCGCCCAAGAGATGCGGCGGGCCATCGAGGCAGAACGAGCCAAAACGCCGCCCTCGTCGCTCTCGCCCGTCTCCATTGTCTACGCCTATCCGCTTTCATTCTTCCCTTCCGGCACACACGAGATAGCCGACAAATTCCGCCGCGCTGCGGAAGAGCAAGGCTGGTTGCGCTCGACCGCCGTCGTCTCCGGCAACGGCTTTATCGGGGTGAACGGGCTCACCGGCGCCAGCAACGACCAGGTTCGCGCCGTGCTGCGCGACCTGGTTGCCAACAAGCTCCCTGCCTCGCCCTTCGGTCCCGATATCTGGCAGCCCATCGTGGTGCGCGATACCTCGCGCATCGCCGATCAGTTGGCCGGGGTGGCCGGCGCCAAGTATACCTACGCGCAACTGGACGACTTTACGAATCTGCTGGCTCGTTCGCTGCTCGGCGTTCCCCAGGTCTCGCGCGTCGATCGCACCGGGATTCTTCCGCAAAGAGTCACCCTGGAATACTCGCAGGAGAGGCTCGCCGCCTACGGCTTCAAGCCATCCGACCTGGGCAATCTGCTGGCAGCGCGCAATATTACCGCGTCCGGCGGAACAGTCGAATCCGGATCGCAGAGCCTGGTGATTATTCCCACCGGCCTCTATGAGGACGCCCAGTCGATCGGAGATACCATTGTCGGCGGCACCGCCGGCCACACTCCCGTTTACCTCCGCGATCTGGTCACCATCAGCCAGAGCTATCGCAATCCTCCGCAGGTGCTCAACTACTTCACCTGGTTCGACGAGCACGGAGAGGCGCACCGCGACCGCGCCGTGACCATGAGCGTCTTCATGCGTTCCGGAGAACAGATTCAGTCGTTTGGCAAAGGCGTGAACAGCACCCTCGAAGCGGCCCGGGCATGGCTTCCCTCCGATCTGATTGTGGAGCACACCTCCGACCAGCCCCTGCAGGTGGAGGAAAGCGTCGGCTTCTTCATGGAAGCCCTCTATGAGGCGATTGGCCTGGTCATCGTAATTTCGCTGATCGGATTCTGGGACTGGCGCTCGGCGCTGCTGATGGCCATCTCGATCCCCGTCACCCTGGCTATGACCTTCGGTTTTGCCAGCCTGCTGGGGATCGACCTGCAGCAGGTTTCCATCGCCACGCTCATCATCGCGCTGGGCCTGCTGGTGGACGACCCGGTGGTGGCCAACGACGCCATCAAGCGCGAGATGACCGAGGGACTGTCCCGTCCCGACGCCGCCTGGATTGGCCCCACCAGGCTGGCCACCGCCATCGTCTTCGCCACCGTCACAAACATCGTCGCCTATCTTCCCTTTCTGCTCATGAAGGGCACTACGGGAGATTTCATTTACTCTCTTCCCGTCGTCATGACCTGCGCCTTGGTTGCCTCGCGCCTGGTCTCCATGACCTTCATTCCCTTGATAGGCCGCTATCTGCTCAAAGCGCCTCCGGCCATCTCCCCGGCTGAGATGGCCGAGCGGCGCAGCCATGGATTCTACGGCTGGTACAGGAACATGATCAGCCTCGCCATCGAGAACCGCAGAACGGTTCTGGCCTGTTCCGGATTCTTTCTCCTGGCCGGCGCCGGCCTTGCCTTTACGCTGAAGACGCAGTTCTTTCCCGACGATACGCAGTACTGGTCTTACATCGATCTGTGGCTGCCCGACGGCACTCCGGTCGCCGCTACAAACGCCGCTGCCCAGCAGGCGGAAGCGGTGGTGGCGCGCGTGGTCGCCGACTATGAAGCCCATCACGGCGACCGCAAGGCCGGCGAACCAAATCTGCTGCAATCGTTGACCTCCTTTGTCGGCTCCGGCGGGCCGCGCTTCTGGTCCTCCGTCAACCCGCAGCAGCAGCAGTCCAACTACGCGCAGATCATCGTGCGCGTCAGCCGCAAGGAAGCCACTCCGGAGATCGTCGGCCCCATGCAGGATGCCCTCTCGGAAGAACTGCCCGGCGTGGTGCCGATCGTGCATCAGTTGCAGACCAATCCCGTCGAGTTCCCCGTCGAAGTGCGCATCAGCAGCACCTCCGATGTCGATCCCGCCAACGAGGAGGCCGACAATCGCAATCTGCGCCGCTTTGCCGATGAGGCCGGAGCCATTCTGCGCCGCCTGCCCGGCGTCGCCGTTCAGGATTCGGACTGGCTCAATCAGCCCGCAGAGGCCAGCTTGAAGATCGATCCGGACAAAGCCAATCTCGCCGGAGTTACCAACCAGAATGTGGCCGAAGCCTCGCAGGCTGCCACCGACGGCGTCGCTCTGACCACTCTCCGGCAGGGCAACAAGCAGATTCCCGTGGTCGCCCGCTTGCGCATGGATGAGCGCGCCAGCCTCTCCGATATTCAGAACATCTACGTCTCGTCTTCAAATGGCTCAAAGAGGATTCCGCTTGAATCCATCGCCAGCATCGAAACCAATCTCGCCGACAGGCGCATTCGCCGTCAGGAGCACTTCCGCACCATCGGCGTTCATGCCTATCCGCAAAAGGGCGTGCTCTCCTCCGAAGTTCTGAGTGAAGCCATGCCCGCCCTGCGCGAACTGGAGAAGCGTCTGCCCTCCGGCTATCGCATGGTGATCGGCGGCGAGCTGGCAGCGCAGAGGGACGGCTTCGCGAATCTCATCATGGCGCTGCTCATCTCCGTCTCCGCTATCTACGCGGCGCTGCTGTTGCAGTTCAGGAACGCGATTAAGCCGCTGGTGGTCTTTGCCGCCGTGCCTTATGGCGTGATCGGCGCGCTGCTGGCGCTGGCCATCACCCGAACCCCCTTCGGCTTCATGGCCTTCCTCGGCATCGTCAGCCTCATTGGCGTCATCGTCAGCCACATCATTGTGCTTTTCGACTTTATCGAAGAGATGCACGAGAAGGGCGAGCCGCTGGAGTCTGCGCTACGCGATGCCGGCGTGGAGCGGCTCCGTCCTGTGCTCATTACCGTGGGCGCCACCATCTTTGCGCTGTTCCCGCTCGCGGTTCATGGCGGTCCGCTGTGGAGACCTCTGTGTTACGCGCAGATCGGCGGCCTGGCCGTCGCCACTGTGATCACCTTGCTGCTTGTGCCGGTGCTGTATAGCGTCGCCGTCCTCGATCTGAGAGTGATCCAATGGACGGAGCGAAGCGAGGAGCTGCCCCTGGAAGCGATGGGAGAAAACATTGCGTAAGAAAGCCAAAGAGATGAAGTCCCCCGGCTTGTTTGGGCTTCAGTCCGATGCCACTGGCGGCGGAATCCATCTTCGCCCAGCGATGACTTTTACGATCGTCAGGAAAAACGGCGCGTTTTATTAACCGGCTTACGTTTTGGACCGCAACGGCACGCCCTGCCGCGCGCTGCCTGAGCTGCCTTGCGCCACTGGATGCTCTGCAAGTCTTCATCACTCGCAATGACGGACATTGTTCAACAAGGAGAATGGCATGAGAATTGATCGGTTTCAAACCTTCCTGCTGCTGGTGATCGCTCTATCCCTGGCCGCAATTGCCATGCGCCCCTACACGGCTCCGCCCGCCGCGCAGGCGCAATCCAGCGAGGCTCATCCCTTTTTTATCGAGCCTGGCACGGCGATGCTGCGTGCCCCGGATGGAAGCCAGCAGGTGCTCGGCAAGGTCGTCATCGACCTGCGCAACGGAAATGTGTGGGGCTTTCCAACCCTGGGACCGGCTCCCTATCCAACCAGCGGAATGCAGACTACCCCGCAAACCTCCCATCCATTCCTGCTCGGCAAGTTTGCCTTGTCCGATATGGACAAGTGACTTGGACGGCCTCGCGCCGGGCTGCCTGTTCGTGGCTGCCCAATCCTCAATGGGGAGCAGTAGCCCGCATCAGCGGACGATGCGCACTGCAATCGGCCCAAGGATGGCCGTCAGCAGCACAAACGCGGCGGAAAGCGGTCCAAGACGCGGTTCGAGCGCGACACCCAGGCCGGCGATCACAATGGAAAACTCGCCGTGGGCAACGAGCGTGAGTCCGGCGCGCAAACGCGTCCGGCGGTCCACGCCGGAGCCTCGCGCGGACCAATAACCGGCGAGCGTCTTGGTGAGTATGGAGATGGCCGCGAGGACCAGCGCGATGACCAGCACGGGCGGCAGGCTGTGCGGATCGATTTCCAGCCCGAAGAAAAAGAAAAAGATGGCGGCAAAGAGATCGCGAAGCGGAGAGATCAGGCGATGGGAGTGCTCGGCGATAGGGCCGGATACGGCGATCCCGACCAGGAAGGCCCCAATCGCGGCCGAGACCTGAATCCGCTCGGCAAGGCCCGCCAAGAGAAGCACGCAGCCGAAGATAGTCAGAAGAATGATCTCGTCCGACTCATGTGCGATGGCAGTGCTGAACAGGTGCCCATAGCGAATGGCGGCAAAGAGCGCCAGGAGAACAGTTGTCACGGCGATGGCAACCGAGACGGCGATCCAGCCAGCTCCGCCCCCGGCGATCAGGACTGCGGCCAGGGGAAGATAGATCGCCATGACCAGGTCTTCCAGGACCAGGATAGAAAGCACGGACGGGGTCTCGGGCGAGTTGATGCGGCCCAACTCGGAGAGCACGCGGGCGGCGATGCCCGATGAAGAAATGTAAGTGACGCCGCCGAGCAGGAGGCAGGGAAGCGGACGCCAACCGAGCAGAAACCCCGAAAGATAGCCGGGCGGAAAGTTGAGCAGGAGGTCCATGGCGCCGCCCGGCAGTCCGCGGCGCAGGTTCTGCTTGAGTTGATCGCCGGAGTATTCCAGCCCAAGCATGAAAAGCAGCAGAAGGATTCCAATCTCGGCGCCGATCTGAGTAAAGCCCTTCGAGAAATTGAGGGGCGCAAGGCCGCCGTTGCCGAAAGGCAGGCCGGCAAGCAGATAAAGCGGAATCGCAGAGAAGCCCCAACGGCTGGAGAGGCGCGCGAGAATAGCGAGGCCAATGGTTGCTAGGCCGAGTTCAATGAAGACGTGAGCCAGTTCGTGCGCGGCCGGATTCAAGGTCGCTCCTACGTGAACAGGAGGATCGCTTAAACAAATTCCTGAAGATTATGACTCACTATCTCCGTTTTGGCTACCCGGCCAACAGCCCTCCGCCGCGCGGTAATGCTCGCTTTCCTGGTGTTTCCTCGTGACGCCTTCGTGTAGTATGGGTCCGGAAATGGAGAGGCCCATGCTAAGATCGGCAATCTCTCTTCTCAGTTCTTGCATTGTTGTCCTTCCCCTGGTTGCAGGCTCGTTCTTTTGTCTGCCAAACTGCCTTGTCGCCTAATCCCCCGCTCAGAACGAGATGAACCAGCTCCGTCGGGAGATGGCGCAGATGCGGCAGGACTATGAGCAGCGCTTGAAGCAGATGGAAGTGCGCCTGAAACGGCTGGAGGTGGCCGGAGCGGAAGGCGCCGCGCGGCCTGCAGATGCTCCGGGAGGTCGCCAATTCGGCAGTCGCCAATTCGGCAGTTACTCTTTGGTCAACACTTGCCGTGAACCGGGACACCGACGGACCAGCATGGGAGAGTGTCAGCCTCCCGACACCCCAAAATCAACCATTTTCAGTCCGACAGGCAGGATCGGTAACGGAAAACGCAGCAGTGTTCAGCCAAGCTGGCGGGTCTGGTTTGGATTCAGGGCAATTCAGATGCGATAACCCATCCCTATGACAAGGTCGCCGCCCGGCTAGTCTCATGGGATCCTGAAGGGCGTGGTTTTGTTCTTTGCAGTGCCGATTCTCCCGGCATCCGTGTGTGACCAAATCCACACCTTTTGACACGGCCGGATCGGTCAGATCCGGCCTATTGTTTTGTCGGGGTTAGCAGGTGGGTTTTCAGACCCCTTTTGTCACGGGCCGAGAGGGCCAGGTTCAGGCTGTTTTGTCCAG
>JBEKZJ010000188.1:0-9735 GCA_049509995.1 Occallatibacter sp.
GTAGAGCGGCTGCGGCGGGAGGCGGACAAGCTGGTGTGGCGGAACTCGAAGAAGCTCGCCAGTCTGCTGTCGGCGAATGCGCTCAAGGGAAGCCTGGCCAGCGCCAAAACGCTGGTGGGGCTTGCGGAGGGCAAGAAACCGTTGCCGGAGCCGGTGAAGAAGCGGCTCGGGCCGAGCCTGGCTGAGCAGTTGGCAGCGGAGCCGCAATGGCAGGGACCGCCGGAAGACGACGAGGAGACGGGCGGTGGAGGCGTGAAAGCGGAAGACTGAGAGCGGGTGCTCTTTTTCTCCGGTCCCCGGGAAGCAAGGATCGCTTCCCGGGGGCATCCTGCAACGGTGCTTTCGATCAGGCGACAGTGCGGGAGCTTAATGCCCCCAAGGGCGTTTTTCGATGTCGATTACGGGCGGTTTCCGAAAGACCGCTGGGTGGTCCAGGCTCCTATGCGGCATGCCATCCCACCCTTCGCCAGAAAAAAGGCGAAGGATGGGGCACCCACTTTTTTGGCTGGGTCAGGGGTGGGGCACCCGGCACTCGCGCTTAGAAGCCCGTGGGCGCGCCGGCGGAAAGTTCAGGTCGGATAAACTGCCTGCTATTTGACGCGCGCGCGATTAGGGCGCTTGTTTTTGCGCCCCGCGAGCAGTCACAGCGTCGTCACGCAGTTTTTGAAGTCGTGGATCGTCCAACAACTCTTGGATCTCATGAGCGGGGACAATCGTTGAGATTCCGCTATTGGCTCTTGCTGTGCCTTTCAACGTGGTGGTCAACTCCAGATTGAAATTCTCGTCCTCGGTGAGCCCTCCGTTTACGACACCCAGCAAGCGATAGTCGTCCCCAAGCAAAATATGGCCCTCATGGTAACCGCCGAGATTGAAAAATACAGGCGAACCGCTATTTCCACCGAACGCATGGAGATCGGCTAAGTAAACCCTCTCCGCCATACCCACAAACGGAACTTTCTCGCTTGGCATCATTGCGATGATTCCCTGTCGAACTATAGGCTCCATCCGCTTTGTGCCCGGGAATTGGTAAAAGAAGCCAGCAAAAAACACCGGCTCGCCCTCCGTTATTCTCCGCTGCTTCAGGAGGTCGTTTGAAGCGAATATGCTGAGCTGTATTGTCATGAAGTCAAACCGAGTATTGTCCGGAAGAAATGGGATAGCAGCCAAATCGACTGACGCATCTTGTGGAACTATCCACGGCACGTTGCCGTGATCGTTCAGGAACCCATCCTGCGCGAAATTATCGCCTTCGGCTTGCCTGCGGTTCAGAGTGATATTTATGTTCTCCACTTGCATGGGGTGTCCTGCATCGTTCCAACACAGAGCAACGTGCCGATTTGTCACGAGATACACGAATCCCCCATCTTTGCCTAGACGGGGGTCCGGATAGAAGGCCAAGAATCCGGTGCCTCTGACATCGAACTCTTGGCCACCATCGCCACAACGCAACTTGATGAATACGACTGACTTGCGAATCTGCGTGATCAAGGGATCAGTCGGCTGGGTAGTTTGGGATGGCGGAGCGGCTTGGGCCGGGGGAGCACCTTGGGGCAGCGGAGTCTGCGCTTGGCAAGCTGCAGCCGCTAGCATGAGGGTGCACAACAATGACTTCACTGTGGCCATTTTCACTCCTTCTCTCTAACAGGAACGGCCAAAGACCGAAAACTTGCGGGTTAATTTTATTGTCGCACTATAAGACTCACACGCTCATGGACGGCCTGGAGGTCTGCCGTCACAGGGTTTGAATATCGCCGAGTCATCTCAGGCGTTGGGTGCCCCGCGATCGCGCTCTACCACCCCGCGGAGCGCCCGGCGCAATACGCGGGTGGGGTAGAGTGCCCAGTTTTAAGCGGCTCCCCACGCGGCGGTCGGGGTTGAAGAGGCTGCGGAGGAACTCGGGATTTCGTGCGAAATCGGCGAAAGGCGTCCCTCCGGGGCTAAAGCCCGCGTTGATCCTGTTGGCTTTATGCGGGGGTTGAAACCCCCGCGTCCTTCCGGATCGAGTTTTTCCGCAGCCTGTAAAGCCCGCGTTGATTTTGCGGCATTTGCGGCACGATTCGCCGCGGCGAATCGTGCCCTTTCAAAGCGGTGAAATGCAGATGCAGGTCCTTCGACTCCCTTCGCTTCGCTCCGGTCCCTCAGGATGACAGCTTTAAATTGGACTGGGCCAGGGGTGGGGCACCCATGACCTAACGCAAAGGGTAGGGCGCCCAGGTCATTACGCAAAGGGTAGGGCGCCCAGGTCATTACACAAAGGGTGGGGGCGCCCAGGTCATTACGCAAAGGGTAGGGCGCCCAGGTCATTACGCAAAGGGTAGGGCGCCCAGGTCATTACACAAAGGGTGGGGGCGCCCAGGTCATTACACAAAGGGTGGGGCGCCCAGGACCTCGCACAATCTGTAAATTTGGCTTAAGCTTCAAAGGCTCGCGGTTTGGGCCGGGCGGCGCCTCCACGGGCTATACTCTCTTCTGTCTGTTTTTGAAGGGAGCTTTCCGATGTCTTCTTTAGCTGTTGATTACGCCCGCCAGAACTACGCACGCTTTCTCGATGAGTTGAAGGCGCTGTTGCGCATTCCCTCGGTCTCAACCCTGCCGGAGCACAAGGGCGATTGCCGTCACGCCGCCGAGGTGCTGGCGGCTGAACTGACCCGCATCGGCATGGAGCACGCGCGGCTGATCGAAACCGCCGGCCACCCGCTGGTCTATGCCGACTGGCTGCACGCGGCGGGCAAGCCCACGGTGCTGGTGTATGGGCACTATGACGTGCAGCCGCCCGACCCGCTGGACGAATGGCTGTCTCCGCCCTTCGAGCCCACGGAGCGCGACGGCAACCTCTACGCACGCGGCGCGGATGACGACAAGGGGCAGGTGTATTCGCATGTGAAGGCGCTGGAGTCGCTGCTGGGGGCCAACGGCAAGTTGCCGTTGAACGTGCGCGTCCTGCTGGAGGGCGAAGAAGAGGTTGGAGGGGAGGGAATCAGCCGTTATGTGGCGTCGAAACCGGCGGAGCTGAAGGCGGACTTTGCGCTGGTGTCCGACACGGAAATGTTCGCGCCCGACCTGCCCACTCTGTGCGTCGGCCTGCGAGGCATGATCTACACGGAGCTCGAGGTGCGGGGCGCCAAGACCGACCTGCACTCCGGCATGTACGGCGGTGCGGCCCCCAATCCGTTCATCGCCGTGGCGCAGATTCTGGCCAAGCTCAAGGACGAGGACGGCCATGTTCTGATCCCCGGCTTCTACGACGACATCATTCCTCCCAGCCCGGAGGAACTGGCTGCCTGGAAGAGCCTGCCCTTCGACGAGGAGCAGTACCGCATTGCCGAGGTAGGCTCGCGCACACTGGTGGGCGAGGCCGGCTACAGCGTGCTGGAGCGGACCTGGGCGCGGCCCACGGTGGACGTGCACGGGATTCCCGGCGGCTTCACGGGCGCGGGCGCCAAGACGGTGATTCCGGCCAAGGCGGTGGCCAAGGTTTCGATGCGGCTGGTTCCGGGCATGACGACGACCAAGGCTTTCGCGCTGTACAAGAGCTACGTGGAGAAGATCGCGCCCGCCGGCGTGGATGTGGAGGTGCGGCTGATTTCCGCCGGCGACCCGTGCCTGATTCCGGTTGACAACCCGTACGTTCGGGCGGCCACCCGCGCCCTGCACGAAGTGTGGGGCAAGGACACGGTGTTTATCCGCTCCGGCGGGTCGATTCCGATCGTGGGGGACTTTGACCGCCATCTGGGCATCCCCAGCGTGATGATGGGCTTCGGGCTGCCTGACGATAACATCCACGCCCCCAACGAGAAGTATCGTCTGAAGAACTTCGCACTGGGCATCGAGTCCATCATTCGCTTTCAGGAGGAGGCCGGCGGTTGAGCGAGGCAGCCCGCGATGCGGCGCCGGACGCCGTGGGCTTTGTGCTGGCCGGAGGGCGGTCCAGCCGCATGGGCGAGGATAAGGCGCTGCTGCGGCTTGGCGGCCAGCCGCTGGTGGCGCATGCTCTGGGGATTTTGCGGAAAGCCGGTCTGGCGGCGTCTGTGGCGGGCGCGGGCTCGGCACTTGGGGCTCTTGCGCCGGTGGTCGAGCATGCAAATCCCGGGCTGGGCCCTTTGGGCGGCATTTGCGCCGCGCTGGCCTCGACAACTGCGCGCCGGGCGGTGTTTCTGCCCGCGGCCCGTTGGTTCCTGAGGGTGAACACCAGGGCGGATCTGCGCCGCGCAGAGGCTCGGCAGCGGACTTTCATCGCGTAAGCTGATTTCACGGGCATGTTCGATTCCGCATCCAATCCGGAGTTCCCCGAGATGCTGCCTGAAGTTTCTGGCGCGGGGCTGGAGGCAACGGTTCCTAAGCCCGCCGATGAGCCCTCAGTCCCCATGATCTCCTTTGGCCACGTCTCCATGTGGTTTGACGAGCACCAGGTTTTGGATAACGTGAGCTTTACGGTGAACCGCGGACAGACGCTCTGCATCCTGGGCAGAAGCGGAGTGGGGAAATCGGTGGTTTTGCGCATCCTGATGGGGTTTCTGAAGCCGCAAGTGGGCTCCATCCGGGTGGATGGCGAGGAGATCAACGGCCTGAGCGAAGAGGGAATGCAGGCCATCCGCAAGCGCGTGACCATGGTTTTTCAGAACGGCGCGCTGTTCGATTCGTTGAGCGTGCGCGAGAACGTGGCGTTTCCGTTGCGCGAGCGCGGCGGCCTGGCTGAGGGGAAGATCGATTGGATCGTGGCGCAATTGATCGGCCTGGTGGGCGCTGAAGATGTGGCGGATGCTTTTCCGGCCAGCCTCTCGACGGGGCGCAAACGCGCGGTGGCCATTGCCCGGGCGCTGGCCGCGCAGCCGGAGGTGGTGCTCTACGACGAGCCAACCACCATGGTCGACCCTATTATTGCCCGGCGCCTTGCCGACCTGATCCAGCGGGCCAAGGACCAACTCGGATTCACGAGCATCGTGGTTACGCACGACGTGCGTCTTGCCGGGCGACTCGCCGACCAGGTACTGTTCCTGGATCAGGGCCGGGCCCGGTTCTATGGGCCGCTCAAGGGTTTTCTCGACTCCCGCGACCCGGATATTCAACAATTTCTTACGTTGGACGCGTACATATTACCGTCGGAATGAGTTGTATACCAAACAGTAATCGTTGAATCTAAAGATTTTTCTTGCCAATGTCTGGGAGTTTGAGGCTATGCTTGAACTTTCAGCTTTGCCAGATGCCTGGCAGAGAGAATTTGGGGAATGAGATCTTGGACGCGGGGTGCTTCGACCGGGCTCGTTTTGGTAGAATCTGCTTCGATCATTGGGTTTCGCCTCAAAGAGGACGGCTTTCAGAGTTCAGCAGTTCTGTTTGGCTTTCATACCTTGGCCCTTATCCATTTGCGGTAAAATCAGCGCGCTTGCGGCAACAAAGTTCAGCTGACGGTCCACGACGACTCTCCCAAGCCCTCAGTCGCCGCGCGCCAGCGAAGGGTGACGCAGGATCCAAGAGTCGTGCCACGGCACAACCAAGCCAGCATGGCTTACCTTGTAACGAGGCGGGTTGCATTGTGACAGGCAACCCAAGACCGCAAAAAGAGTCGAACGAAATATAAGTCCACATATCAGTGGGCGCGATTTACTTTCCTCCCACAGCTCGTTGGTGGGAATTTTCCCAAGTTATCCCGTCGAATTGGACGTTTGAGGTCTGCGGAACGCATATGGCGACATCGGATTTCTGGCAACGGGTATCGGCTTCTGTTTCTTCTTCTTCTGAATGGGCGGGCGCGTCGGCAGAAACCCCAGCGCGCAACTCAAGGGGCACCGCCAAGCTGTGGATGGTCCTGGATGGCATCACCATCCTCGGGTCGGCGATGCTAGCCACCCTGTACGAGATGCATACGGGGCCGATGACCGGGGTAAAGGGCTTCTGGCGGGGCACGCTGATTCATGGCCGTTCGATGGGCATCCTGCTGGCGCTTCTGTGCGGATTTGCGATATCGCTGATCATGACCAGCCGGCGGTTGCATTTGTACACGCCCATACGGTTGACGAGCTTTCTGCATGAGCAGCGGCTGAGCGTGCAGGCCTGCTTCACCTCCGGGCTGCTGCTTACCGGGACGCTGTACCTGATTCATGCCGAGGACATCCCGCGCAGCATCGTTCTGATCACGGTGGGTCTGGTGACCATCTTGCTGAGCCTGCGGCGGGTGGTTTACCGGATGCTGATTTACCGGCGGTTCGAGCGCGGAGTGGGCACCCGCAACGTGCTGATCGTGGGCACCGGACCTGAGGCGCAGGCACTCCGCCATCACCTCGAGAACCTGCGGCATCTGGGCTACACCTTCAAGGGTTTCATCGACTTTCCCGGCTCGGGTACCCGCTTTAAGACAGCCTCCGGCGATGTTGTGGGCGCGCTCGATACGATGTTCCAGGTCGCGCGCAAGCAATTTGTGGATGAGATATTCTTTACCAATCCCTGCGCACGCGGGATCGTGCAGGAGGTCTTGGCGCAGGCGCGGACGCAGGGCGTGGATCTGCGCGTGGTTCCCGACTTGTACGACGGCCTGGCGTGGAACAGCCCCATCGAGTACATCGGCCAGTTCCCCACCATTCCGCTGCACTGCGGCCACGTACCGGAGATTGGCCTGCTGCTGAAGAGAACCATGGACATCGTGCTCGCCACCCTGATCCTGATCGTGATTTCTCCCGTATTGCTGGCGATCGCACTGGCGGTGCGGCTGGATTCGCGCGGCCCGGTGTTCTACTTCTCCGAGCGCCTCGGCAAGAAGGGCCGCGTCTTCCGCTGCATCAAGTTCCGCACCATGGTTCGCGACGCGGAGAAACGCCGCGCCGACGTGATGCACATGAACGAGCGGGACGGGGTATTGTTCAAGATCGCCAACGATCCGCGCATCACCAAACTGGGCCGCTTCCTGCGCAAGTACTCGCTGGATGAACTGCCCCAGTTCTTCAATGTGCTGCGCGGCGACATGAGCATCGTCGGCCCTCGTCCGCCCATTGCCAGCGAGGTTCAGGAGTACAAGCTGAACCACCTGCGCCGGCTGGATGTGACGCCGGGAATCACCGGTCTGTGGCAGGTGCAAGCGCGCCAGGACCCGTCATTCGACAACTATATCTCGCTGGATGTGACGTACATCGAGAACTGGAGCATCTGGCTGGACCTGAAGATCATCGGCCGCACCATCGGCGTGGTGTTGGCGGGAACGGGCTCCTGAACCTGCTGTGAGCTTACCGGGCTTCATGGGCCGTCTCTCCAAGAGGCGGCCCACTGGCGTTGGGGGCTAAACTGGAAGTGTGAAGATCGCACTGGCCCAGATCAATCCCACCGTGGGGGATTTCAGCGGAAATCTTGAAAGAATCGTTGCCGCCAGCCGGCGCGCCGCCGCACAGGGCGCGCGGCTGACGGTTTTCTCCGAACTGGTCATCTGCGGCTATCCTCCGGCCGACTTTCTTGAAAAGCCGAGTTTCCTGGCCCGCTGCCGCACCGCGGTCGATGAGCTGGCCGCGGCCACAGGCGATTTGTCGACCGCCGTGGTGGCGGGCGTGGCGCTGGCGGCGGAGGCTGGAAGCGGCAAGCCTGCCGTCAACGCAGCGGTTCTGCTGGATGGCGGCCGCCTGTTGCTGGAGCAGCATAAGCGTCTGTTGCCGTTTTACGACGTGTTCGACGAGCAACGGTACTTTGCCCCGTCCCGTCCGCAGCAGGTGGTGGAACTGGACGGGGTGCGGCTCGCCATTACCATCTGCGAGGACGCCTGGAACGACAAAAACTTCTGGCCGCGGCGGCTGTATACGGTCGATCCCATGGAAGAGCTGATGCGCCAGCAGCCCGCGGTGCACATCAATCTGTCGTCGTCGCCGTTCTGGCACGGCAAGCGGGCGATACGCCGCGAGATGCTGGCAGCGATTGCGCGGCGGGATGGCGTGCCGGTGCTGATGTGCAACCAGGTGGGCGGCAACGACAGCCTGATCTTCGACGGCTCGTCGCTGGCCCTTAACGGGCGCGGCGAGGTGACCGCCCAGGCGGCGTCGTTCTCGGAGGACCTGGTGGTGCTGGATCCCTTCGCTGCGCCGGGCCCGGAAATGCAGGGGAGGGCCGCGGAAGAGGACGATACCGCAGCCGCTTTCAACGCCCTGGTCCTGGGCACGCGGGATTACGTTCGCAAGTGTGGTTTTAGCAAGGTGCTGGTGGCCCTGAGCGGCGGCATCGACTCAGCGCTGGTGGCGGCCATTGCCAAAGAGGCGCTGGGAGCAGAAAACGTGGTTGGGGTGGGCATGCCCAGTCCCTACTCCTCGGCCGGCTCCATCGACGACAGCCGGCAGTTGGCCGCCAACCTTGGGATTCGATTTGAGGTGATCGGCATCAGCGGACTGTTCGAGGAGTACACTCGCGCGCTGCAGCCGCAGTTTGCGGGGATGAAGCCGGACACCACTGAGGAGAACATCCAATCCCGCATTCGCGGCAACCTGCTGATGGCGCTCTCCAACAAGTTCTCCGCCCTGGTGCTGACCACGGGCAACAAATCGGAGATGGCGGTAGGGTATTGCACCCTCTATGGCGATATGGTGGGGGCCCTGGCAGTGATCGGCGACCTGGTGAAGACGCGCGTGTATGCGGTGTGCCGCTGGCTGAACCGCGACCACGAGGTGATTCCCGCGGCGATCCTCAAAAAGCCGCCTTCGGCGGAGCTGCGTCCGGACCAGAAGGACACGGACTCGTTGCCGCCCTACGAGGTTCTGGATCCCATCCTGGAAGCCTATGTGGAGCGCTATGAGAGCCCGGAGCGCATTGCCCGGGAGCACGGATTTGCCCTGGAACTCGTCCAACAGGTGGTGCGCCTGGTGGAGCGTTCCGAATACAAACGCCAGCAGGCCGCGCCGGTCCTGAAGGTGACCTCCAAATCGTTTGGCATGGGGCGCCGATTTCCCATCGCCGTCAAAGTGCAGGTGTAAGCTAGAGTGCGGGAGCTTTTTCGTGCTATAGGGAGAATCAGCTTGGTTGGTATGTAAGCCAAGTGACCCCTTTGGAATCAGTAAGTCAATATTTTATTAGGAAGGAAAATCTCAGGAATTTCGGAAATCTCGGTAAATCTCGAAATCTTTTTAGCATTCTCTTAGCAAAAGAGGGACCCACCCGGCTGACTGCCTCGGTGGGTTTTTGTGTGTCTGGATACGCCGACGCGAAGTCAGGAAGTGTGCAATGCGTAGACGCGGTCAGGGAATCACCCTGTTCAGCTGAACAAGGGCAGCTGCAGGATGCCTTCGCCCAGCAAACGGCGGATCTGCGGATCGGTCAGAGCGGTGATGTAATGCAACTGGGCCTGATCGAGAGCCTGCTTGCCCTTGCTCTTCACCATGCCCCGGTCTCCGACAAAGACCAGCTCCGTCACCTGAAACTGCTCTGGCAGAATTCTGATCTGATCGGCGACCGTGGTCGGATCCCCGCTGTTGCCTTCAAAAACACGCACCGCCAGCGGTTCTCCCTGCTCATCGGTCAGCAGGCCGATGACGATCTGCAGTTTGCCCCGCTTGGGGTCCCGGTTGTAACCGAAGGCGCCTAACGCGTTGTGCTCCCCCTGCAGATAACTGCTGGTCACGTCGTAGAGAAACAACCGCGGCGGATTCTTCTGTTGGCGCAGGTAGCGGCGGTAGAGAGCTTGTTCGATCTTCTCCTGGCGCTCACTGAGATCGTCCAAGGCATCGTATAGATCGTCTTCGTCGAAGCTCGTGAGCCCAAGCACTTCGGCAACCG
>JBEKZJ010000189.1:0-9711 GCA_049509995.1 Occallatibacter sp.
GGGAACGATCTCGGAGATTCTGAAGTAACAGGGAACAGGGAACAGGGACTAGGGACTAGGGACTAGGGACTAGGGAACAGTAGTCAGTTCGGAGTGGGTGGGCGGTTTTGAAACTGGTAGCCGATAACTGAGGACTGGCGACTGAAAGGATTTGAGGATGCGGGAAATCGTAACATTGCAATGCACGGAGTGCAAGGAGCGGAACTACTCGACGACGAAGAACAAGAAGACGACCACGGGGCGTCTGGAGTTCAAGAAGTTCTGTAACCGCTGCCGGAAGCACCAGGTGCACAAGGAAACGAAGTAAGGCAGCTATCAGCTGCTAGCTTCCAGCCTCCAGCTTGTTCGTAGTGGGGTTGAGTTTTAAGGCTTCCCAGACAGGAGCTAGAAGCTAAAGGCTAGAAGCTGCTCTTAGGGGCGTAAGCTCAACGGTTAAACTGTCGGTCTCCAAAACCGAACTTGGGGGTTCGAATCCCTCCGCCCCTGCCAGATTGAATTGGGATGCGGCCGGCAGGACGCCGGACGCGAAGGAACGGAAGCATGGCATCGAAAGCAGCACTTGTGAATGGGGATCAGAGGCCGGCGCCGAACAAGGTCGCGCCGGTGAAGCGGCAGGGGCCGAATGCGGAGCCGAATCTTGTCGACAAGACGGTTGGCGTGTGGAAGGAATTCACGCGCTTTCTGAGCGATGTCCGCGGGGAGATGCGCAAGGTAGTAACGCCCTCGCGCAAGGAGGTGGAAGCGACCACGACGGTGGTAATCGTGGCGGTATTCATCTTCGGTTTGTTCTTCTTCGTGGTGGATTCGATCTTCGCCTTCGGTCTGGACCGGCTGCTGAAGCGACTGGGCGGATTGTAACAGTAAGTGCAGGCGCGAAACGAGAACCTAATGGCAGATGAGCTGGAACAACCCGTCGAGGCGCAAGAAGGTCAGGCTGAGGCCCCGCCGGAGCGGAACGAGCGCTTCAAATGGTACATTCTGCACGCTTACTCGGGCTTTGAGCGCAAGGTGCGGGAGTCGATCGAGAGCCGCGTGCAAGCCTTCGGGCTGAAGGACAAGGTGGGCCGGGTGATGATTCCCACCGAGCCGGTGACGGAGATCGTCAACGGGAAGAAGCGCACGGTGGAGCGGGTATTTCTGCCCGGCTATGTGCTGGTGGAGATGGAGCTGGACAACAATCTTTGGCACGTGTTGAAGGACACGCCGAAGGTGACGGGTTTTCTGGGCACGGGCGACAAGCCGGTGGCGCTGAGCGAAGAAGAGGTCAGCTCGATACTCTTCCGTTCCGAGACGGCCAAGGACAAGCCGCGGCTCAAGATCAAGTTTGAAAAGAATGAGCAGGTCCGGATTACCGACGGGCCGTTTGCCAACTTCAACGGCGTGGTGGATGAGATCAACGAAGATCGCGAGACGATGAAGGTCATGGTGACCATCTTTGGACGGTCGACGCCCGTCGAGCTGGAGTTCAGCAAGGTGGAAAAGATTGAGTAGTTGGTTTCAAGCCGCCAGCAACTAGCTTTCAGCTTCTAGCCGGATTTTGCCCACCTGGCGGGCTCCGGTTGCGAGCGAACGCTGCGGCGCCAACATCAAAATTTGAACAGGGAAATACCCGGTGCGTGGCTGAAGGCCAGGAGCAGACGTCCGGGTTGCAAAGGAAAAGATCATGGCACCTCCGAAGAAGATTACCGGGTATGTGAAGCTGCAGATCGAGGCCGCAAAAGCTACGCCGGCGCCGCCGGTGGGACCGGCGCTGGGTCAGGCGCAGGTGAATATCATGGAGTTCTGCAAGCAGTTCAATGCGCGCACGCAGAACAAGGAGATGGCCGGGCTGATCATTCCGGTCGTCATTTCGGTTTACGCGGACCGCAGCTTCAGCTTTGTGACCAAGACGCCGCCGGCGGCGGTATTGCTGAAGAAGGCGGCGGGGATTGCGAAGGGCTCGGGCACGCCGAACAAAGAAAAGGTGGGCAAGGTGACCGAGAAGCAGGTGCGGGAGATTGCTACGCAGAAGATGCCGGACCTGAACGCGGCCACAGTGGATGCGGCGGTGAAGAGCATCAAGGGCACGGCGCGATCGATGGGGATCGAAGTGGTGGCGTAGGTTTTTGGTTTGTGTTCTGCAGGAAGGCCCTCCCGGTGGGAGGGCCTTCCTGCGTTCAGGATGATGCGGCGATTGGTTGTCAGGCCGGTGTGGCCACAAACCCTTCGCGATGAGGCTGCGGAAGGATGGGTGGCCTCACTCCTCGGGCAAACCCAAGGGTGGGCGACGCGCCACGCCGCCGGCCTTGAGCCGCGTCCTCCCTCTTACTGTCGCTGCATCCGAATGGCGATAGTTCGCGTCTCTCCTGGCGTCATGAGGAGCGCACTCTGACCGGGGGGGGGCCTGGGGCGGGGCTCCAAGGCTTATAGCCCTCTGCTTTGACTGTCACCAGGATGTCCTCACCAGGCGGGATAAGGATCCTGAAGGGAGAGTCTTGCGCGATTTCAAGGAAGTCTCCTGGTCTGGCTGTGCTTCGGAGAACGAATGTCACATTCCGCAGAGCGTCACCCGTAGATGAGTCGGTTATGGTCCCGGTCAGGACGCCGGACCTCGGGCCTACCCTCAGTGCCAAGCTAGCATTCGGCTGCGCGGCTGTCAGTTCGACGACCACAGGCTTCTTTTCCCGCGCATAAATGGGAAAGGCTGTGTTTGGATAGCCTTCCTCTTCCTTCATCGCGGTGATTTGGTACTTTGTCAGTTCCAGATGGTCGCGAGAGCACTTCCCGTTATTGTCTGTTAAGCAATCCGGTATCGGGCTCGCTCGGATCTTCCCGTCCTGTGGGCGCATCCAAACCGTTGCTCCGGAGACCGGATGCCCTTCTTGATCGGCCACGAAGACCGCGATGCTTCCAAGGCTAACCTCAGGTGGAGGGGCTGCCAATGCCGTGAGCAGAAGAAGAGTCGAAATCGCAATAATCTTCATGATAGCTCCGTTTGACCTTAGAATGGCATGATAGTGCCGACTGGAAGCTTCGATGGGCTTACAACACCGTCAATACTGATTGCATTGGTGTGTATGTATCCTGTCAACACTCCCAGCGTCTGCAAGGGGGAGTGGTAGAACCAGTCCCAATTGTCTGTGATGTTGGTTCCGCATCCGACTGGGGTGTAAATATCGGAGCTCAGGGACCATGAGTCCGTGAATTGCCCATTTGAGGGGGTGATAAACGGGCTCGTGCATGCTTGGAACGAGACGCCGGCCATGGACTGTGTGCATGACCACCCGGTGAGGGTGGGAACTTCGCATATCCCCGTCTGTCCGGCGTTCGTTCCGCTAAAGTTCCTGATCTGGTAGGTGACTGACCGATCCACCGTAGTAGCGCATCCCCCGCAATGTATCGTAAAGTCGCTTACGACTACCATCTGGTACGGGCCGTCGAGCACAACCGGGAACTGATTGCTTGGTTGGCCATTTGCCGTGACGCTAATGCTGGCATTGCCGACTGTTCCGCTATAGGCGACGCTCAAAGTAATTGCAATGCTTGAGTCCGATGCGGTTTGGCCCGACGAGGATACACCGGCTGGGAGGTTTACGACCGGACTACTTCCAAATCCGCTCCCCGAAATGGTGACGTTCACATTGCTCGCTCCAACCAAGATCGTGGACGGGGAGATGCTCGTGATAGTTGGCGCGACAGGGTATCCGCCGCCGCCATTGACCTGGCAGCTTCCCGCGGTGACAGTGACATTCCCGTACCCCGACCCCGCGCCCACGCCGTAGAGTTGGGGAGACGCGACGTACTGATCCGAGGGGGCGGCGAAACGAACTACGCTCGATGCGCCGACGCTCCAGTTGTAGTTTGCGCTTCCATTACTGACGTCGTTCCCGCCCACGCATTGGCTCGGGGAAAAGAAATCGCAGAATTGCGGCACGACCCAGATTACATCGTCGAGGGAACCGACGGTCAGGCCGCTGGCCGCGTAGACGTACGCGCCGCAGGGCTCAATAAACTGTCCGCAACTGAAGTTTCTAGCCAGAACTCTGGGGCGGCTGGTGACCATGAGACGCCCGGTGCCCTCGCCGGAGTCCGGCACCATCCAGTTCACCACTCCGCTCTGCCGCTCAGGGCTCAGAATGAGTCCCTTGCCGTCCGGGACTTTGTCCTGGATGAGTTCGTTGAAGCTGATCTCGCGGGTCTCATTGGGTGCCAGGGTGTACTTCTTGTCCCAGAGGATGGCGCCATTGGAGATGCCGACGCCGAAGACCCGAGGCTTATCGCTGTAGTTGAAGAGCAGCAGGTGCGACTCGGAGTCTCCTTCCACGGACCACGGATGGATGCCGCCGTTGTTCTCATCCAGTTGGTCTTTTTCGAGCAGTTCAACTTCATAGAGGTTCCCGTCGCTGCGCGAGACGGCCTTGCCCAGGACCTCGCCCGGCTTCTTATCGGTCTCGACGAAGAGCGACTGAAGAACTGGAGGTTACGTCGTCTTCAATAAAGATCGGGGCCACTTGCGGCATCGGCTCCATTGCCATTTAGGCCGCCGGCGCGCTGCTGGTCTGCACGCCGATTGGACTGGCCGGAAACCATTTCGGATAGCCTTGAGCCTGCTGGGCTGTGATGGCCTGGGCGGCGCCGAGCATCATGAGGAAGATCAGGGGCGACAAAAATGCCGGCTTGGGAAGCATCGCGATGCAACCTCCAACTCTTGGGGTCCAGGGAACGTGGTGGGAACTATACGGCTGCCTAAAGTAACTGTCAAGTAAGAACTTATATTTGTTAATTAGTAACCCAGGTAACCATCGCTTCCAGGGTCGGCTTTGGGGATACTGAAGCACCGTCTCTTTTGCGACCTCGACATTTGGCCGAGAAGGGATACCGGGACTCAGAAGAGGCGGCCGATGGTGAAGAAGACTTTGCGGTGGCCGGCGTCGCCAACCGAGGCCCCGAGGGAGACGGAGCCGAGTGGGGTGGCGGCGACCAGGCTGGCGGTTCCGTCCTGGCGGAGAATGGCGCGGGCTTGGGGAGACCAGATTTCACCGGCTTCGTAGCCGATCACGCCGTAAAGGCCCTGTCCGAGGCCGGTGGGGAGGGCGGCGAGGCGGCGGAGATAGCCGGCGCGGGCGAGGTAGGTGTCGGTGCCGCGATACTCGTCAAAGGATGAGGCGGAGAGGCGTCGCGGGCCGCCAAGAGTGAAGCGATAGGGCTCGGCGACGTTGGTGCGGAGATAGGAGTTGATATCGGCGGTGAGGCCGAAGATATTGCGATCTCTCCACTGCCAGGTGCGGGCGGCGGAGAGCATGGCGAGGGGGGCGTTGTCGCTTGCGACCGCATGATAGAGGGCGCCGGCGAACGCGGAGAGACGAAAACCCTTGGGGGAGACGGAGCCGGAGGCTTCCTTGTCGATGTCGATGTGGAGCAGGCCGGTCTGGGCGGTTCCGTTGAGATAGGGACCGCCGCCGGAGCCGGTGGTGAGGCTCCAGTGGGTGTCTTCGGCGCGCCACTCGGTGGAGATTTGGAGGGAATTGGAAAAGGTGCGGCCGGCCTCGAGGCCGGCGTCGAGGTTTTGCTGGAGGCGCTCGGCGACGCGCTTCTGGCCGGCCCAGATGTAGACGGGTTCGCGGAGGATGCCGGTGCGGGGTTCGAGGAAGAAGCCGTTGGGGGTGAGGAGGCGATAGTATTCGGCGTTGAGACCGGTCATGTAGCCGAGCTGGGCGTTGGCGCGGAGTTCGGAGCCGAAACCGCCCAGGTTCTGATCGACGAGGCGGAGGTCGAGCTCCATGCGGGTGATGTTGGAGGTTTCGGCGGCCAGATCGGGACCGACGAGGAGAAAGGGCGGTCCGGTTGGGTCTGGCGTGAGATGGACCAGAATGCCGGTGTCGGGACTGGCTGCGCCTGGGCCGCCAGCGTCTGGATTGGAGGCGGTGGTGGCGGCTGCGGCGGGAGGCGGGCCGAACGTCTGGTAGGTGGCGCTCAAATCGCCGTTGGACTGGATGGGCTTGAGGGCGTCAAGGGTTTTGGCGGGCGAGATGGGCTGGCCCTCAAGGGGTTTCATATCGCTGCGGACCTGCTGCCGGGCGCCGGGCTCGCCGCCTTCGACGCGGACCTGGCGCAGGATGCCGGGCTGAGCGAGCCGGCGGAGGTCGCGGGCGGCGAGGTAGGCGTTCCAGTCCTGATCGTCGAGGGCGTAGGGGAGCAGGACGGTGCGGTTTGCCTCCGCAGCCAGGTAGCCTGCCTGGATGAGCTGGCTTCCTTTGGTGTAGTCGGAGGCGGAGAAGTTGGCGACGGGGACGGTGACGACGACATCGGCGAGGCGCACGGCGCGGTCGACATTTTGCACGATGCCGGCGGTGAAAGCGCGGTTGAGGACGCCGACGATGGAGGATACATCGGCGTTGGCGAGGGGGGCGTCTTCGAAACGGACGGCGATGACGGTGTCGGCGCGCAGGCCGTGGCGGAGGACGTCAGTGGGCAGATTGTCGAGGATGCCGCCATCGACGAGATAGTGACCGTTGGAATTCTGAACAGGCGGGAAGACGCCGGGGATGGAGATGGAGGCGCGGACGGCCTGGGCGAGTGGTCCGGCGGCAAAGGTGACGGCCTGGAGGGAGTTGAGATCCGTGGCCACGCAACGAAAGGGGATGGGGAAGCGGTTGTAGTCCAACTGCTGGCGGTTGTAGGCGAGCAGGGTGGTGGAGAGGAACTCATCGACGCCGCGGCTGGAGAGCAGGGCGTTGCGCAGGGCGGGACCGTGCCTGAGGCCGACGGTGATGGCGGCGGGGTTCTGGCGGCGGTCCTGGCGGCGGCGGAAGCTGGAGTCGACGTAGGGGGTTTGCAGAGTGAAGACGGCCATGAAGGCGTCACTGACGGCGAGGGCGCGCATTTGCGCGGGGGTTTGACCGGTGGAATAGGCCGCGCCGACGAGGGCGCCCATGCTGGTGCCGGCCACGCGGTCGATGGGGATGTGATGCTCCTCAAGCCACTGGATGACGCCGACGTGGGCCAGGCCGAGGGCGCCGCCGCCCTCGAGAGCCAGGCCGATGGCGGGACGATTGGGCGGGACGACGGCCGGCAGGGGGGATGGCGGCGGAGCTGGGAGCGCGGCGGGTTGCGGGGACTGCTGCGGGGCTGGTTGCGGAGCCGGTTCCTGGCCCGAGGCGGCGGTTGCGAGGAGGACGAAGGCGATAAGGATGGCGGTACGATTCCACGGCATGACGAGACCCCTTGGCGATGCACCTAGTATTCAGGCTAATGGGTTTCGGGGAGAAACTGGGGCGGCCCACAGGGAGGGTGAGGTGTTCGGGGACTGAAAATGGGAACCATGTGGCGCGATTGGGACTTGTGGACGCGAAAAGGCCCTCCGCGGACAGGGAGGGCCTTTTGCGTCTGGAGACGCGCCGGAGAGAGCGGGCAGCCGTTGCCGCGCTACTTCGGCGGGGCTGGGGTGAAGACTTCGCGCTTTTGGCCTGGCTCCGGTTTGGGCTTGGGTTTGGGCGCCTTCTTAACTTCTTTTCTGCCTTTGTCTTTGCTTCCCATGGGTAGAAGTGTGACACAAACGGGGCGCGGGGGAAAGACCAAAAGACGGAATGCGGCCAGGTTCGAGGTGTCAAAAGCGACACCTGGGCCCCGGCGGCCCCTCAGTGCTTGTCTGGAGGCGCGGCGGTTATGGCGTCGTGGGCCAGGTGCTGGTAGTTGAGGATGGCGTTGAAGACCAGGGCGTAAGTGCCGACGGTTTCGCCGCGATAGACGGGGTTGTTGGCGAAGAGAAGCACGTTGCCCTGGCCCAGGTGGGCGTCGACGACGACGGCGTGCTCGGCGATGGAGGAAGCTTTGTCGAGAAGGCCGTCGAGGAGAAGGGTTGCAGAATGGCGGGATCGGGGACGCGGACGACTTTCAGATTGAATAGGTGAGCTAAGGACCAGCCCGTGTCGTCGTAAGGATGCTTCTGCGAGTCGTCGGGGGCCCAGAACTGGCGATCGAGGAGGGCGTCGGCGACGCGGGAGTTTAGTTGCTGGGAGATGAGCGGGGCGGTGGCGATAAAGGCGACGAAGGCAACGAAGCAGGGCAGTCTGGTTGGGCGCATAGGTCCTCTGGAGGGGTTTTCAAGTGCTGGATTCCCGTGCGAGTCAGTGTCCCACAGCCGGGCTGGGGTTTGAAAGGTTGGAGCGATTGGCACGGCCAGCAAGGGGCAGGGTCCGGCCGCGGGTGTTAATTTGTTTTTTGTAGGCAAAAGGGGTGTTGAAGTCTGTTGGAGACGTCCATGCTGGGCAAGCTGGAGATGATTGTTGGGCCAATGCGGAGCAACAAGACAGCGGAACTGCTGCGAAGAATCGAGATTCGGAAACAGTATGCCAAGCAGGACGTGATGCTGCTGAAGCCGGCCGACGACACCAAGGCGGAGGCTGGCCTGGTGCAGAGCCGGAACCGGAATGGCTGCGGGAAGATGGAGGCTGTGGAGTTCCGGTCCGCGGACCCGTGGTCGGTTCTGCCGGTTCTGGCGGCTACGGAACAGAGGATCGGCAAGCGCATCGAGTGCGTGGCGATCGACGAGGGCCAGTTTGTCCAGGACCTGTTTCTGTTCACCAAGCGGCTGCTTGAGGCAGGCTACGACGTGATGGTCTCCGGCTTGGAGCTGGATTTTCGCGGGCTCCCCTTCGGCGAGATGCTCGATCTCTCCTGGCTTGTGCGCACCTATTCGGGCAATATCACCGAACTGGTGGCCTATTGCAGTTGCGGGGCCAAGGCGCTCTACCCGCAGCGGCTGATCGAGGGCAAGCCCGCCCAGTACGACAGCCCCATCATCATGGCCGGCGACTTCTACGAACCGCGCTGCGGTGAGCACTTTATTCTGCCAGGACGGCCGCACTAAGAGGAGGATTCAGTATGGCAGCTTTGCCCGGTTTGAATGCGCCGCGGACCAGCTTTCGGGTGGTCATGGCCATGCTGGGGATGGTCGCGGTTCCCGCGGCGCTGACGCTGTTGACGGCGCGGCGGCCGGCGGTGGTTGGGGCGCCCGCGGCTGACTCCTCACCATACGGCTACACGGTCAGCCTGCTTCTGTTTGTCGTGCCGATCCTGGTGATCGGGTTTTGGTTCGTGCCGCGCGAGGATGTGCGGATTTCGCGCAGGGCCTTCGTCCGCACCATCGCGATTTTGTTTCCGCTGGGAGCGGGCCTGGACTTCTTCTTCGCCAATTCGTTCTTCACGTTTCCCAACCCCGGGGCCACGTTGCGGATTACCGCACCCGCGCTGCATGGCGGAGTGCCGGTGGAAGAATATGCCTTCTACTTCACGGGATTCGTGGCTGTGCTGCTGCTCTACATCTGGCTCGACGAGTACTGGCTGGCAGCTTATGGCGTCCGCCCGGATGCCAAAGAGAGAGCGGAGTTCGATCGCCTGCTGCGGTTTCATTGGCAGTCGATGGCATGGGCGGTGGCGCTGATTGCGGCGGCCATCGTTTACAGGAGGGTTTTCGTGCCGGAGCCGGGGTTCCCGGGCTATTTCGCCTTTCTTGTGGCCGGGGCTCTGGGCCCCTCGGCGGCGCTGCTTCCTTCAGCCATGCCGGTAATCAACTGGCGCGCGCTCAGCTTGACGCTCTTCATCATTCTGTTGACCAGTCATCTGAGTTGTTCCAGTCAAGTGGGAAGACGGACTGTTTTGCGGATAAGCATTGGGTTTCCGGTTTACGGCAGTACTGGTTTGGCAAGGGCGGCTATCAGCGGTGAGCCGCGC